>VAWS01000036.1 GCA_005884515.1 Actinomycetota bacterium | reverse complement strand
AACACGACTTCGCCGAAGGTCTCACCGCGCGCGCCGAAAGACGCGCCGCGGAACACGGCGCCGTCTTCCAGAACGAGGATCGCGTCGGACATCGGCTAGCGGCCCTTGCGCGCCTTCCCTTTGGCTTGCGCCTTCCGCTTCAGGCGCCCTTGCTTCTTCCGTTCGCGATCCTTCGCCCAGCGAACCGGCTTGCGGTCACCTTTGCCCATCTGCATCGCTCCCCTCGCGGACCGTGAACCGGCCCCGAAGCATCGTGTGGACGACCTTCCCTTTCAGCGTGCGCCCCGCGAACGGGGTGTTCTTCGACTTGCTGGCCAGCTTCTCCGGCTCGACGATCCACGCCGTGGCAGGATCGAACACGACCAGATTCGCCGGGGTCCCGGGTGCGATCGGCCCACCGTGGCCGTCCAGACCGCGCGCGCGCGCCGGCGCTGTGCTCATGGCTTCGATCAGTCTGAGCCATCCAAGCAGCCCGGGGTCGAGCAATTCCGTGACGACGACTCCGAGCGCCGTCTCGAGATTGAGCATCCCGCACGGCGCGAGGTCAAACTCGCGCTCCTTGTCTTCCGGCGGATGGGGCGCATGGTCCGTCGCGACGCAGTCGATCGTTCCGTCCGCGAGACCTTTCCGCACGGCGTCGACGTCGTCGCGCGTCCGCAACGGCGGCGCGACCTTGTACACGGGGTCGTAGCCGCTCACGAGATCGTCGGTGAGCGCGAGGTGGTGTGGCGTCGCTTCGGCGGTGACGCGCACACCGCGCGCTTTGGCGGCGCGGATCAGCTCCACGGTTCCGGCGGTGGAGACGTGCGGCACGTGCAAGCGTGCGCCGGTCAGCTTCGCCAGCGCCAAGTCGCGCGCAAGGATCACCTCTTCCGCCTCGGCCGGGATGCCTGCGATGCCGAGGATCGACGACACCTCGCCCTCGTTCATGTGCCCGCCGCTCGCGAGCGCGCCTTCCTCGGCGTGGTTCGCGATCACCGCGTCGAACGCGCGCGCATACTCGAGCGCGCGCCGCATCAGTCCGGCCGACTGCACGCACTTCCCGTCGTCGCTGAAGAAGTTCACGCGTGCGCTGCTGGTCGCCATCTCGCCGAGCTCCGCAAGCTGCTCGCCCTGCAAGCCGACCGAGATCGCGCCGACCGGGTACACGTCGGCCAAGCCGGCCGCTCGTCCAAGCGCAACGACCTGCTCGACGATCGCCGCCGAATCGGCCACCGGATCGGTGTTGGCCATCGCACACACAGCCGTGTAGCCGCCGCGCGCGGCGGCTCGAGTCCCCGTCGCGACGGTCTCCGCGTCCTCGCGCCCCGGCTCGCGCAGGTGTGCATGCAGGTCGACGAATCCTGGTGCGAGGATCAGGCCGGCGCAGTCGATCTCCTCGGCGTGGTTCGTCGAGATCTTTCCGATGTCGGTGATCTGCTCGCCCTCGATTCGAACGTCGGCGGTCTCGTCCCGCCCCGACGCCGGGTCGACGACGCGCGCACCGCGGAAGACGACCGCCTTACTCAACGGGGACCTCCTCGCGCGCGTCCCGGCCGCCGAGCATCAGGTACAGCAGCGCCATCCGGACGGCGACGCCGTTCGCGACCTGGTCGGTGATGACAGACCGGGGCAGCTCCGCTGCGTCGGCGGTGATCTCGACGCCACGGTTCATCGGGCCGGGGTGCATGATCAGCGCTTCGTCCTTGAGCAGCGTTGCGCGCGCGGCGTCGAGTCCCCAGAGCCGTGAGTACTCGCGGAGCGTCGGGACGGTGGCGCCGGTCCCGCGCTCGAGCTGCATGCGCAGCAGGTAAACGACGTCTGCCTTCGGCAGAACCGCTTCGATGTCGGCGGTCGTCTCCACGCCCCACCCTTCGACGCGCGGCGGCAGCAGCGTCGGTGGACCGACCAACGTCACGTCCGCGCCCATCATCTGCAGACCCCACACGTTCGAGCGCGCCACACGCGAGTGCGCGATGTCGCCGACGATCGCCACGCGAAGGCCGCTGAAGGAGCCGAAGTGCTGCCGGATCGTGTACAGGTCGAGGAGCGCCTGGGTGGGGTGCTCGTGCATGCCGTCGCCGGCGTTGATCACCGACGCGGACACCCAGCCGGCCAAGCGGTTCGGCGCGCCGGATGAGCTATGCCGGATCACGATCGCATCGACGCCCATCGCCTCGATCGTCTGCGCAGTGTCTTTCAGGCTCTCGCCCTTCTCCACCGCCGAGCCGGACACGCTGAAGTTCACGACGTCGGCGGAGAGCCGCTTTGCGGCCAGCTCGAACGACGTGCGCGTGCGCGTCGAGGCTTCGTAGAAGAGATTCACGACCGTCTTGCCGCGGAGCGTCGGATACTTGCGCATGATCCGAGGCCCGTCCGCCTGGAAGGTCGCCGCGGTTGCCAGTACGCGCTCGATCCCTTCAGGGTCGAGGTCCTTGATCGACAGCAGATGACGGATCATCGGGCTGCCTCCTCCGCGGTTTCGTCGACCCTGCCGAGCTCAACGCCGTCTTCTCCGTCGAGCTCCGCGATCTTCACGCGGACCTCTTCGTTGCGTCCGGTCGGCACGTTCTTGCCGACGTAGTCGGCGCGTATGGGAAGCTCGCGATGACCGCGGTCGATGAGGACCGCGAGTTGGACCGCTTTCGGCCTCCCGAGGTCGATCAGCGCGTCCAAGGCCGCGCGCGACGAGCGGCCCGTGTACAAGACGTCGTCGACCAGGACGACGATCTTGCCGTCGATGTTCGGGACTTTCGTGGGTGCCAGTGCGACAGGGTCGCGCATCCCGATGTCGTCTCGATACAGCCCGATGTCGAGCGCGCCGGTGGGAGGCCGCGTCCCTTCGATCGAATCGATGCGGTCGGCAAGCCGCTCGGCAAGGTGCACGCCGCGCGTGAGCACGCCGATCAGGACGACGTCGCGCGCGCCCTTGTTGCGCTCGGTGATCTCATGCGCGATGCGCGCGACGGCCCGCTGCATGTCGGCGGGGTCGAGGATGGTGGCTTTGGGTATGAAGCTCAGGCTGCTCGCCTCCCCCCGGCTGGGCGGGGGGAAGGAGGCAAAGAGAAAGTCCGCATGCCCCAGAAAAATCGACTCGGCGGCGTGCGGACCGATAGATGCTGCACTCTCCTGCTCCCTTCCGGGCCTCTCGGGACCCGCTCTTAAAGGTTGCGAAGGGTGAGTATACCGTCTCCCGGTGTGCGGGTCACGGGCCGCTCGGCCGGCGTTCGCGCGCGACACGCCCGAGCAGGCCGTTCACGAACCGTCCCGAGTCCTCGGTCGAAAGCAGCTTGGCGAGCCTCACCGCTTGATCGACGATCACCCCCGACGGAACATCGGTGTAGATCAGCTCGTAGATCCCGATGCGCAAGACGTTGCGGTCGACGACCGGCATCCGTTCAAGCGACCAGTGCTCGGCGCTCTTGCGGATGACGCCATCGAGCTCGGCGCGGTGCGCCACCACCCCTTCCACAAGGGCACGCGCGTAGTACGGATCCTCTCCCGACAGCCCGTCGCGAGGATCGGTGTCGCCGACGTCCGCACCGTGCAGGAGCTCCAGCGCCCGCCGTCTCGCAATCAAGCGGTCTCCGCCGCGCGGCGTCGGTTCTCCGGGGGTCATCGCCCCGTTCTCACGAGACGCGGGTGATGTACTCCCCCGTGCGCGTGTCTACCCGCACGGTCTCGCCGCTCTCGATGAACAGAGGGACTTGGACCGTGACGCCGGTCGACAGCGTCGCCGGCTTCATCGCGCCGGAGACCCGGTCCCCTTTGACGCCGGGATCCGTGTGCTCGATCTTCAACTCGACCGACGCAGGGAGCTCGACGGCGACCGGTCGCCCTTCGTAGAGCGAGAGAGTTGCGACCTGACCTTCCGTGATCCAGTGCTTGTTGTCGCCGATCTCGTCTTCTTCGACTGAAAGCTGGTCGTACGTCTGCGAATCCATGAACACGAAGTGTGTTCCGTCGTGGTAGAGGTAGCTCATCTCGCGCTTGTCGACGACGGCTTGGTCGACCTTCTCGTCCGCCCGGAACGTTTTCTCTACGACGGCCCCGGACGCGACGTTGCGCAGCTTGGTGCGGACGACGGCACCGCCTTTGCCCGGCTTGTGATGCTGGAACCACAGCACGGACCAAAGCTGTCCGTCGAGGTTGAGCACCATTCCGTTCTTCAGATCGTTCGTTGAAACCATCTAGATGATCACCAGCTCCTTCGTGGACCCGGTGAGGATATCGCAGCCCTCAGGGCGCACGATGACGGTGTCTTCGATCCGGACACCGCCGGTTCCGGGGATATAGATGCCGGGCTCCACGGTGAGAGCCATGCCCTCTTTCAGCACGAGCTGAGATCCTTGCCGAACCGGTGGCGACTCGTGGATCTCTAGTCCGACGCCGTGACCGGTTCCATGGCCGTAGTCGTATCCCTGCGCACGCACTACATCTCGCGCTGCAGCGTCGACTGCTCCCGACGTTGCGCCCGCGCGCACGGCATCGAGACCGGCTTGATTGGAGGCCTTCACCAGCTTGTAGATCTCCACCATCTCATCCGCCGGCTCGCCGAATGCGATGACGCGCGTCATGTCCGAGTGGTAGCCGTCGGCCATCGCGCCGAAATCGACTTTGATCATGTCACCGCGATTGAGTGCGCGCGCAGTGGGGTGATGATGTGGCTCGGCCGCGTTCTCGCCGAACCCTGCGATCGTATCGAAGGAAACGCCCTCGGAACCGGCCTGGCGCATCTCGAACTCGAGGATCGCGGCGAGCTCGATCTCGGTCATCCCCTCCTTCAGCTGATTCAGGAGCGCAGCCAAGGCGTGGTCTGCGATATCGAAAGCGCGCTGCATGGCCGCGATCTCGCGATCATCCTTGACGGCCCGCAACGTCTCGACTTCTTCCGTCGTCTCGACGAGCTCGAGACCCGGCATCGCTTCGCGCAGAGCGCGCGCGGTCTCGAGGGTCATGTGGCCGGCCTCGACGCCGAGCAGCTTGATCTTCAAGCCGGAGACGATGGACTCGAGCGTTCCGTACATCCCCGCAGCCTCGCCGATCGTGCGCGAGCTCACGCCGTAGATCTCGCGCCTGATATCGGGAACCTCATGTCTGGACTGCTCCTCGTAGCGCCCGTCGGTCATGAACACGTCTTCGCTTCCGACGATGAGCTGGCCGTTCGAGCCCGAGTAGCCGGAGAGGTACCGGACGTTCACCGGCTTCGTGACGAGCAGCGCGTCGGCACCCAGGGTGTCGAGCCGCGCACGGATCCGCTCCCTGCGTTCGTTCATCTCGCCTCCACCGCTGCCTCCAGCGCCAAGAGATACCCGGTGATGCCCAACCCGATGATAGAACCTCGCGCAACCGGGGAGATCAACGAGTGCCGTCGGTACGGCTCGCGCGCGTAGATGTTCGAGATATGCACTTCGTACACCGGTCCTGCGAAAGCTGCAACCGCGTCGCGCAGCTCGTACGAGTAGTGCGTCAGCGCGGCCGGGTTGATGATCGCCGCGTCGGCATCGCTCTTGGAGAGCACCCCGATCAGATCTGCCGCGTCGTCGCTTTGCACGCACTCCACCTCGCACCCGAGCTCTTTGCCGCGCGCGCGCAGCATCTTCTCCAGCTCCGCGAGCGTCGTGCGGCCGTAGATCTCGGGCTGGCGCGTGCCGAGGCGCCCGAGGTTGGGGCCGTTCAACACGAGCACCTTCATCGAACGGCCTCGTATGCCTTCCGCAGCGCGCTCTCCTGGATGTCGCGTACGAGCACGGGCCTGCCGAGATCCTCCAGCAGTACGAAGCGCATCCCCGCTTCGTACTTCTTGTCGCGGACCCAGGTGCGCGCGACGTCCTCGTACTCGAACCCGGCCCCGGTCGTCGGCAGGTCGTACGCTTCGAGCAGCGAACGGTGCACACCGACGCGATCGGCGTACCCGAGCTCGGTTGCAAGGTTCGCCGCGAACATCATGCCGATCGCGACGGCTTCTCCGTGCGTCGGACCCGCGTAGCCGGCAAGCGCTTCGAGCGCGTGAGCGAGCGTGTGACCGTAGTTCAGGAAGGCGCGATCGGCCTGCTCGGTCTCATCTTCTTGGACGATCCGCACCTTCACCGCTGCGGCGTCGACGACCAGCGTTGCCAGCGTTTCGGGGTCGCGCGCGGTGATCACGTCGCTCTGCGCGGTCAGGCGGTCGGCCAGCGTGCCCGGTGCGATAAGTGCGTGCTTGATCGCCTCGGCCATGCCGGTCGCGAATTCGTGGTCCGGCAGCGTCTGCAACGTCGTCGTGTCGCAGACGACCGCGCGGGGTTGGTGGAACGCGCCGACGAGGTTCTTCCCTTCCGGAAGGTCGATCGCCGTCTTGCCCCCGATCGCCGAGTCAATCTGGCCGAGCAGCGTCGTCGGCATCTGCACGAGCGGAACCCCGCGGTGGTACGTCGCGGCAGCGAAACCTGCCGCGTCCCCCACGACGCCTCCACCGAGCGCCGCGACGACGTCCGTCCGGTGCATCCCGACGGCCGCGAGCCAGCGCCACATCGACTCGAGTGTTACGGTGCTCTTCGACGACTCCCCCGGCTCGAGCGTGAACTGCTCGACGCGCAGGCCGGTCGTGGCCAAGCCGTTGCGCGCGCGTTCTCCGTGCAACCCGGCGACCGAGGCGTCGGTCACGAGCGCGATCGTCTCGGCCTTCGGCGCCTCGACGAGCTCGCCTGCGCGCGCCAGCAGGTCGGGGCCAATCCAGATCGTGTACGACCGCGAGCCGAGGTCGACCCGCAGCTCGTGCGGCTCGCTCACTGCACGCGCCTCGCGATGTCGGCCGCCACGTCGTCGGACGTCCGCTCGTCGGTGTCGACGATGATGTCGGCAGCGGCTTCGTACGCGGGTTGCCGCTCTCCTAGCAGGCGGTCGAACGCGCCCGGTTCGCGCAAGAGCGGCCGGTCGAGCGCGATCCCGACGCGATCGCGCAACACGTCGGCCGGCGCGCGCAGATACACGACGCTCCCTGCACCCTTCAGGATCCCGTAGTTACGGATCTCGAGGACGGCCCCACCGCCGCACGCGATCACGCGTCCGGAACCGGCGCAGGCCTGCAGCACGGCGTCGTGCTCGCGCGCGCGAAAGCCCTCCTCACCTTCGGCGTCCCAAACGTCGGCGATCGTTCGCCCAGCCGACTCTTCTACCATCGCGTCGGTGTCGTAGAGCCGGAACCCGAGACGCTCGGCCAGCGCGCGCCCGACCGCGGACTTCCCGGCGCCCATGAACCCGATCAGCACGACGTTCCTCGGCATCTACCCGAGGGAATCGCGAAACGTCGCGAGGTTCCGTTGCGTCTCGGCCAGCGAATCGCCGCCGAACTTCTCGAGCATCCCGCGCGCAAGCACGAACGCGACCATCGCTTCCCCGACCACACCCGCGGCCGGCACCGCACAGACGTCGGACCGCTGCGTGATCGCCGGCGCTTGCTCCTTCGTTCGAACGTCGACGGTCGGGAGCGACCGTGCGAGAGACGACAGGGGCTTCATGGCTGCTCGAACGCGGATCACCTGTCCGGTCGAGATTCCGCCTTCGGTTCCCCCGCTCCGGTCGGTCGGGCGTGTGTAGCCGTCGTGCCACTCGATCTCGTCGTGCGCCTTGGACCCCGGGGCGCGCGCGACGTCGAAGCCGGGCCCGATCTCGACGCCTTTCATCGCCTGGATGCTCATCAATGCTTGCGCGAGCTGCGCGTCGAGGCGGCGGTCCCACTGCACGTGCGATCCGATGCCGACCGGCACATCGAACGCGAGCACTTCGAACACGCCGCCGAGTGTGTCGCCCTTGCGCCGCATCTCTTCGATGAGCGTGATCATGCGTGCCTCGGCGGCTTGGTCGAGGCACCGCAACGGCGACGCGTCGATGCGGTCGAGGTCTTCGGGGCCGATCGCGACATCGTCGGCCGCCTTGACGGTGCCGATCTCGATCACGTGCGACAACACATGCACGCCGAGTGCCGCTAGGAACGACTTGCACACGGTCCCGATTGCGACGCGCGCGGCCGTCTCGCGGGCACTCGCTCGCTCGAGGATCGGCCGCGCTTCGTCGAACCCGAACTTCTGCATCCCGGCGAGGTCTGCGTGGCCGGGCCGCGGCCGGGTAAGGGCCGGGTCCTCTGCGACGGCGTCCTCTTCGCCGACGGCCATGATCTGTTGCCACTTGGGCCACTCGGTGTTGTGGACGAGGAGTGAGATCGGGGAGCCGATCGTCCGCCCGTGACGGATGCCGCCGAGGAGCTCCAGCCGGTCTTCTTCCAGCTTCATCCTCGTCCCTCGTCCGTAGCCGTGGCGCCGGCGTGTCAGCTCGGCGCGGATCTCCTTCTCGGAGATGGGAACGCCGGCCACCATCCCCTCGAGGATCGCGGTGAGGGCGGGGCCGTGGGACTCACCCGCGGTCAAGAATCGCAGCATGCGGGCATCGTATCGCGCCGGAACGAGGCTCCCGGGGAGTTTCGGAAAGGGAAAGGGCGCCCGAAGGCGCCCTTCCTCGGGGCTTGCTCATGGCCCCTACCGCCGCTGCTCCCCCTGCGGAACACGGCGGATCCTGTTGGCTACTTGTTCACTTGCTGGCCTTTGCACAAGGAGAAGCGTTCATCTCCGAAAACGAACGTCCCGCAGGAAGAGGACAGTTCGATCACGCGGAAGTTGTCGGCGAAGGTCTGCCCCGCGGAGACGTTGTAGTCCTTTCCGTTGACGTCGACCGTGGCGACGAGCTTCCCGCCTTGCTTGCGGATGTCGACGAGCGTCACCGTCACTGCCGGGTTCGTGTTCCCGCCGCCGTTCACGCCGGTGATCGATCCGGTCGGGGCCGGGGTGGGGCCCTGGCTGCCTCCCGGCGCCGGGCTGCCCGCCGGCCCGGCGGGCACGGCGATCACGAGCGGCTGGAAGGGATCCTTGCCTTCGAACGCTTGGCCCGTCTCCGGCGGCGCCGTCGATGTGACGGTCGGCGTCGGCGACGTCCGGACGACCGGGGGCGAGTTCACTCCTTCGATCGCGCCGCCGCCACCGCCGCTCAGCAGGAGGAACACAACCGCGAGGACGACCATCCCGATGAGCACCGCCGCGAGGGTGCGGTCGCGCCGTCCCATCGTTCGCATTCGGTTGGGCCACGAACATCGTGACGGAGATCGTCGTGGAGAGGATGAGCTCGCTGCTGACTTGCGACTGGATCGGCGAGAGCGAGATCGCGCGCACCTCGACCGCGCGCTGCAGGTTCTCGAGCCGGGCGAGGAAATCTTCGATGCGGAAGAACCCCGCTTGCGCCGTCAGCGTGACCGCGATCGCTTGGACGCCGGACGCGTTGCTGACATCGGTCGGCGGGCTCGGCGCGATCGACTGCAGGTCGACGCCGGACGCAGTTGCTGCGTTCTGAACCTGCTGAATGAACCCCGGAAGGTCGGGCGTCGCGGGCACGTATTGCGACAGAGCCGCCAGCTTCGCCATGGTCTCCGGTGCGTTCTTCTTGATGTCTCTCAGGTGGGCCAGCTGGGTGTTCAGCGTGTCCTCTTCGGCGCGAGCTGTTTGAACGTCGCTTCGGGTCGTCGAGATCTCGCTGAGCTTCGGCTTCAACAGCACGAGGAAGAACAGCGCCGTCACAACGACGGCGGCGACGGCCGCGATGATGATCTGACGCCGCGTGTTCACGGCTGTCGCTCCGCTCCCGGCTGGTTGCGACGAAGCGCTTGATCGGAGAGCTGGACGCTCGAGTTGAACGCGACGACGTTCGTCGTGCCGATGGTGCTCTTGCTGGACAGCGAAAGGTACGTGTTCGTGAACGCGTCGACGCCGGCGAGCCGCGTGAGCCATTTCGCCACATCGAGATGTGAGAACGTGGTTCCGGTCATCTGGATAGAGCCGAGAGAAGTCGCAGCGGTTGCACCGGGCCCCGACTGGGTCCCGGCCGCGGTTTCCGTTGCGGTGAGGTTCGTGAGCCAGGTGTCGCTGGGGATGACAAGGCTCACGTCCGCGAGGATCACGCTCCAGCGAACCTCGTCTTGCGTGAGGTTGCTCAGGAGCGTGGTCTGCTGCTGCAGCTGTGCTTCGAGCTGCTGGAACTGCGACAGCTGAGCCACTTGGCTCTGCAGCGAGGCGTTCGTCGCCTGTTGGGTCGCGAGCGCGTGCTTCTGACTGTTGAGTCGAACGAGCTCGGCTGCGTAGACGAGCCCGAGGAGCACGACGAGTCCGACGCCGGCGGCCACGATCGTCGTCGTGATCTGGCGCGCGCGCCTGCGCTCCTCGCGCTCGGGCGGCAGCAGGTTGATGCGCCGCGTCGTCATGACGGCTCCAAGGCCAGCCCTATGACGGTCGCTGCGACGCGCGACGCTTCCGCAAGCTGCTCGTCGCTGAGACGGATGTCGTCGGAGATCTTCACCCGCGAGAACGACTGTCCTTCCTCGACCGGCAGGCGCAGCGCAGTCGCGAGCCGCTCGGCGAGCCGAGGAAGCCGGCTCCCGCCCCCGATCACGAGCACGCGCGCGATCTTCGCTTGGTCCGGACTCGACTGATAGAAGTCGATCGACCGGCGCACGTCGTCGATGAACGCGCGCGCGCGCTGCTCGATGACCGTTGCAACGCCGGCTTCCACCGATGCGCCTTCCGGCTGCAAGCCGACGACGCGCTTCTGCGCCTCTGCGTCGTCGACCGAGGCGTGCAGCTCTGCAACGAGCGCATTCGTGATGTCGTTCCCGCCGGACGGCAGGATGCGCACGAACCGCGGCGTGCCGTCTTCGTGCACGATGACGTTAGTGACGCCGGCGCCGATATCGATGATCGCTTCGGCTGAGCGCTCGTTCAGGATCGATGGGATCGGCTCGACGAGCGCGCGCATCGCAGCGAGCGGCGCGAGGTCGACCATCACCGGCTCGAGCCCCGCGCGATCCAGGACGGCCATGACGTTCGCGACCATGTCTTTCTGGGCGGCAACGGCGAGGACGCGCAGCATCGGTGCGTGGTCTTCGCCTTCGAACTCGTCGAGGACCATGAAATCGAGGAGCGCGTCGTCCATCGACATCGGGATGTAGTCCTGCACCTGATACCGGAGCGCGCTCGCAAGCTCTGCCTCGTCCATCTTGGGAACGTCCACCTGGCGAACCACGACGCTCTGGTTGGCAACCCCGACGGCGACCCGCTTGCCCTTGAACTCCCCTTGCTTCCAAAGGTCTCGGATCACCGCCGCGACCGCCTCGGTGTCCGTGATCTCTCCGCCGACGACCGAGCCCGCCGGAAGGGACAGTTGCGCGAAGCGAATGAGGACACCGGGGTCCGCGCCGCGGATCTCAGCAGCGCGAACGGCGCTGGTGCCGATGTCGAGACCGATGGTTGTCTTGGCCACCGTGAAGGCTCGCTCAGATGTTCGTAACCCGGACCGCTCTATCCGAGAGGTAGTTGTCGACGTCGCTCTCGCGGATGCGATAGTTCTTTCCGACCCTGATCGCGGCGAGGTTGCCGCTCTTGATCAGCCGGTACACGGTCATGTTGGACACGCGCATCAAGGCGGCGACCTCCATGACCGTGAGCAGGCGATCCCCCACGTACGGGGTCTTTCTCGCCATGGCTCCTCACGCTCCCCCTGCTCGCCGTCACCGGCGACCCTCACCCGAGTGGCTCCCGCACCAACTTGAACATCTTCAACACTAGCAACAATGACAAACGCAGTTAACTCCAGTTACATCTTCATGTCAATAGCTGGATACAGCCCCAGTAGGCATCGGCGCAACCGGCCGGCTTCTGAAGTGAAGGATGTGTTATCGCAGGTGGATGGCCCTACTGCCGGAGCCACGCGTGGACGATGGGACCGCCGAACAGGATCGACACGATCGTGCCCAGCGCCAGGTAGGGCCCGAACGGAACCTCGCTCTTCATCCCCGCACGACGTGCGGCGATCAAGCCGATCCCTCCGACGGCGCCGGCCAGGAACGAGATGAAGAAGCCGACGAGCAGCCTGCCCCAGCCTAGGTACGTCAGCCCGAGACCGAGAACCGCGGACAGCTTCACATCGCCCATGCCCATCCCCCGCGGTGAGATGAGGGCCAGCACGAAGAAGAAGCCGAAGGCGACGCCTGCTCCCAGGAAAGCGCGCACCCACGCGCCGACGCCCGGACCGAGGGCGGCCGCGATCCCCAGCAGCGCGACCCCGGCGACGAACGACGGGACGACGATCCGATTCGGAAGCAGCTTGTGCTCGAGGTCGATGAACGACAACACGACGAGCACCCACAACAGCGGCAGATACGCCACCAGGTCGGTGGCCGGCCGGATCCGCCAGGCGGCCAGCCCGAAGAGGACGGCCGTCAGGGTCTCGATCGCCGGGTACCGGGGCGAGATGCGCGCGCCGCAGTTTCTGCATCGCCCCCGAAGGAGCAGCCATGACAACACGGGGATGTTGTCGCGCGCGCGCAGCGCCGCACCACACGAAGGGCACCGCGATGCAGGGCGCACGACGGACTGCTTCAGCGGGACGCGATGAACCACGACGTTCGCGAAGCTACCGAATACCAGGCCCATCAAAACGGCCAGGGTTACGCCGGCTGCGAGCACGCGGCCTCCAGCTCTTCGGATCGCACCCGGCTATCGTGGCAGATGTTGTGGGCCTTGCATCGCAGGGAAGAGACGAGGATCCCTACACTCCCTCTTCTCTCCAGTTGCGGATCTGATATTGGCCGGTACGAACGAGTTGTCCGAGCGACTGGTCGTAGTGAAACGCGAACTGCGCCGACGAGCTGGCGCTGCTGGCGATCACGGACCCGAAGATGTCGACGTGAGGTGTACCGGTACCGGTAGCGGTAACGAGACTCTGAGGAGCATCGACGATACCCCAGAACTCACCGTGGTTAGAGAAGCTCACCGTGGCGTTGCCGGCGACATTGATCTGGAGCGTTCCGGGCCATCCGGCCGTGTACCAGTTCGTCGGGAACGTCGAAGCACATGACCCAGAGCCGGCCGGCTTGTTGATGACGCTCTTACAGTTTCCGGTGTCGGTTCCAACGGTAACGCCACCCGTGACGTAGATGATCGAGGTTGCTCCCGATGCGACGGCGCATCCATTTTGCAACGTGACGCTGCTGTATAGATGGGTTCCCGACGGGATCGTCCCATTGACGGCGCACGTGTACGCTCCCTCGCTCACGAGTCCGGCGGGAATGATGACGGGCGGGATGCTGAATTTCTGAGGCGTAGCAAAGGTATCGGGCGCAGGCGGGCATGCGCCGGCAGCGATCGGGTTGCTGCCGTTGGCGTCGAGGGGGATCGTCGTTTGCCCGTAGAAGACGCAGCCGTCGGATGCATACGACCACCCGAACTGCCCTCGGCAGTTCTTGGTCCCCGTTCCCCCCGTAAATGTGATGGTGCCGTTGCTTCCGACCACGCCGTTGCCCGGGCTAGTGCTGCACGTATCGGTTGGGCCCGTATAGCTGTCTGCCGTTCCTTTGAGCTGTGCCGTCGCGAGCGCGAAGAATGCTTGACCAAACAAAGGGGTATCAACGGCGTCGGCGAGGATCCGCCTTTTCACGCCCGTGGGATCGACTCCGAGTGCGTTGATGTGCCAGACGCTGCCGTTTTTCGTGGCTGTATACGTGTACGAGCCGGCTGCGCCCAGGTTGCTCGACCCGCTGAAGGTGCCGGTGTGCGCGGTGATCGCCTTCACGGCGTCGTTCACGCCCGCGTCCGCCACCTGGAGGGCGTTAGCCGAGTCGCCCGCCCGCCGCGAGCCGCGGAGACCAACTTCAACAGTGACGATAAAAGCAAACAACAACAGAGTGACGACCATGACGACGAGCATCATCAAGGCGACGCTACCGTCCTCTCCGCCGCCGAATTTGCATGTCGTCCTACGCAGCATCGACTTCCTTCCTACCGCGCGTTTCGCAGGGAGGCGTAGCTCGAGAGAGTCAGAACGGGCGAGTTCTTTTGGTACTGCACCATGATGGTGACCCCCACGGATCCTGCGTTCGCTTGCCCACTCGTCAGGAGATTCCCCTGCTTGTCGTAATAGGTGAAGAGCGCGGTGGTCCCATTGACGACACCCGAGATGATGGTCTTGCCGGTCATCGTTCGATTGCTGGCGCAGCCGGTGTCGGTGCGGTTCTCCATGATTGCCGTGGTGAGCAACCCGTAGGTGATCGCGCTTTGACACGAAGGATTGGCAACAGTGTCACGCAAGACCGTGAAGGTGAGACAGGTTGCTGCTGTCGGCGCAGCGGGGCACGCTGATGACGCGCCGGTGAAGGCAATCGTGGCTGGACTAGCGGCCCGGATGTCCTCTGTCATTGTCCGAAGGGCAAGGCGCGCCGCGTTCTCCGTATCGACGTCATTCGACGCACGGCTTGAGATGCTGGTCACTTGGTCGATGAAGCTGAAAGCGATCGCCATCGCGATCGACATCACGGCAAGTGTCACGAGAACCTCGGTCAGAGTGAAGCCACGTTCATCTTTCACGGGCAGGACCCTCCGAACGTGATCGCAGGCGATTGGACGGCTGCGGTGGACCCGTACTCAGGGGGATTCGCAGTCGGCTCGTACGCTTGCGCTGCCGTCAGGTACAGATGGGTCGACCCGGCCGCGAACCGATACCCGCTGGAGGGCGATAGGGTCCCCGACCAATCGGAGCCGTTCGTGGAGGTCAATTGAACCGTGTAGGGGCCTTGCAGTGTGGCGAAACTGACATTGACCATGTCCGAAGTCGTTGTGTTGGTTGTTGTCGCGGTCACCGCTACTGTTCCGCAGAGCGCTCCCGAGGAGTCGATGTGAGGTGAGCTCGGGCTGACGTTCGTGGCGGCGAATCCGGGGGCTTGGGGAGGGGTCGAGCAGCTCACACCACCGGACTGGCAATTCACGAAGGTCACGACGGATGTGCTCGGGATGGAATTGACCTTTCCGTCCGCGCTCCGCGCTACCACGAACGTGATGTATTGGGTTCCGGCTCCGAACGTGAACTGACTGCTTCCCGACGGAAGGACTGCCGACCACGTTGACCCGCCGTCCAAAGTCGTGAGCGGAAGGGTCGACGTTGCAGGTTGGTCGTTGACGAGTGAGCTGAACGCGACGACCACACTGTCGGGGATCCCAGTCGTTGTTGCTTGAAAAGTGACCGAAGAGGCCACGATCCCATTCACGAGCTTCACCTGATTCGAAGAGCCCGCAGGAGCGCCGTCCACAAGGATCGAGACAGTGCTGAAGGCCGGCGGGGGAAGGCCGACCACGCTGCCCGCATCGGGCGCGCGCAATGAGCTCTGTTGTGCCACTTCGTGCTTGCCGACGGTGTCCGTCCAGTCCACGAACACGGCGAGGCGCTTGACTGCATGGGAGGAATCCGCCCAGGCGACATAGCGACGAACCGAGTACTGGATGTTCGCAGCCGAGCACGTGTACGAAGAATTTGGCACGGTGCCGGCTTGGAGCGGACACGGCTGCTCGTATGTTGGACTCGTGCAGTTCGGTAGGAAGACCGTGTCGGAGAGCCCGGTTGGCGCGTCCCCAGGGGGAGCTGCACAAAGCCCGAGGTGGTTGTAGTCGAATCGCTGCAAGTCCTCGATCCCCTGTGTGGCGATGTCGTTGGCGCGCGTCCTGGTCTTCTGAACGGCGACCGCCTTGAGCCCACCCAAGAGAATGCCGCCGAGTGCGGCGAATGCCATCGCACCGACGGCGAGCGCGACGACCATCTCGATGAGGGTGAATGCGTCCTCCTCACCAAGCCGCGCGCGCCGCATCTGCATCGTTCGTTTAATGATCCGCACCTCGTTTTTCGGGCCCCTCTGGGAAATATCGGTCTCTCGGAAGGTTCGCTTGATGCCCCTTATCTGCGCTTATGGCGTGAAAAGCTGAAGGCGGCGGGGTCGCCGCCGCCTCCAGAACCAGATCGGTGTTACTTCCAGCCGGTCGTTGCGTCCTTCGAGAAGCCGGTCGGAGCGGCCGAGTCGTCGGCCGGGCACGTGGCGTTCTTGGCGTACCACGTTCCTGCCTGCGTCCCGGCGGTGATGTCCACCAGGTAGAACTTCGAACCCGACTTCGAGTCCGACTCCAAGCAAACGCCGCCGGCGGTGTCGGTGCCGACCTTGACGAGCGTCGGGAGCACACCGCGGGTTGCTGCGTTGGCCTGGGAGAAGTCCAAGCTCGTCTCGATCGCACTCAGGTTCGCCGCCG
>VAWS01000035.1 GCA_005884515.1 Actinomycetota bacterium | reverse complement strand
GAAGGGCTTGGAGATGTTGTGCTCGATGAAAGAGAAGGCCGGGTTCTTTGCGAGCAGGTCGGCGTGCTCACGCTTGCCGGTGATCAAGCTGTCGACGCAGACGACCTCATGACCATCGGCGAGCAGCCGGTCGCACAGGTGCGAGCCGACGAACCCGGCGCCTCCGGTGACGACGATGCGCATCAAGCCGCGGGGAACGTCAACGGCCGACGCCTTCGTACGTGAACCCCATCTGTCGCAGCGAGTGCGGGTCCAGCAGGTTGCGGGCGTCCACGATCACCGGGGTCGCCATCGCCGCGTGCAGCTTCGTGAAATCGACCCAGCGGAACTCGTTCCACTCGGTGAGGACCAGAACCACGTGCGCGCCTTCGGCGGCTTCGATCGGTCCGGCTGCGCGCTCGATGCCGGCGCTCGCGAAGCTCCCCTCTCCCACGACGGGGTCGTAGCCACGGATGCGCGCGCCGGCGTCCATCAGCAGGCGCACGACGGCGAACGCGGGAGAGTCGCGCGTGTCGTCGGTGTTCGGCTTGAACGCCAGTCCCCACACCGCGATCGTCTTGCCCTGCACGCCGTCCAGCAGCCGCTCGACCTTCCGAACGATCACGCGGTGCTGCTCGTCGTTGACGTCGAGCACTCCCCTCAACAGGTGGAAGTCGTAGCCGTTGTCTTGCGCGACGCGGATGAGCGCGCGCGAGTCCTTCGGCAGGCACGAACCGCCGAAGCCGGGGCCGGGCTTCAAGAACTCGAACCCGATGCGCGCGTCGTAGCCCATCCCAAGCGCGACTTCCTTGACGTCGGCGCCGACGCCGTCGCAGATGTTCGCGATCGCGTTGATGAAGCTGATTTTCGTCGCGAGGAACGTGTTCGATGCGTACTTGATCATCTCAGCCGTCGCCGGGTCGGTCACGATCAGCGGTGCGCCGAGCGGCCGATACAGCTCGGTGAGCAAGCCGGCCGCGCGCTCGCTGGCAGTTCCGACGACGATCCGGTCGGGGTGCATGAAATCGAAGACCGCGGTGCCTTCGCGGAGGAACTCGGGATTCGAGGCCACGTCGAACTCGACGTTCGATGGCAAGCGCCGGCGGATGATCTGCTCGACGAAGTCGCGGGAGCCAACGGGGACGGTGCTCTTGTTCACGATGACGACGTAGGACTGGATGTACTGCGCGATGTCGGAGGCGACCTGCTCGACGCGGCTGAGGTCGGCGCTGCCGTCGTCGGCCGGAGGCGTCTGGACGCAGATGAACGCGAACTGAGCGCCGTCCATCACGTCCGGGAGCGACGTCGTGAAGCGCAAGCGGCCGCTCTCCAGGCCGCGCGCGACCACCTCGTCGAGGCCGGGCTCGTGGAACGGGATCTGGCCGGCGCGGAGCTTGTCGACCTTCTCAGGGTCGACATCGACGCACGAAACTTCGTGACCGAGGTCGGCGAAGCACGCGCCGGTCACCAGTCCGACGTAGCCGGTTCCGACGATGGCTATGTGCACGCAGGCATCACGCGACAGAGGGTACCAGGCGTCATCGAGGCCCTCGTTACGCCACGACGGCGCCCTCGAGCTCGGCACCGGGCTCGACGCGCGCATCACGCCCGACGATCGAATCCCGGAGGACGGCTCCTTCACCGATGTCGGCGCCGGCGTGGATCACGCTGCGCTCGACGCGCGCGCCCGCACCGATGTGCGCGCGCGGACCGATCGACGTGAACGGGCCGAGCGTCGCGCCGGCCCCGACGGGCGCGTGGCTAAGCAGGACCGGCGGGACGATCGTGGTTCCGTCGGTCATCGTCTGTTGATCGCTCACGATGGTCCCGTCAACCGATGCGCGCGCGCGCCCGGAGAGAACGTCGAAGTGTGCCTGCAGGTACCGCTCGGGGGTGCCGATGTCGAGCCAGTACGAATCGGACACGAAGCCGAAGATCGGCGCGTGCTTCTCCAGGAGCGACGGGAACAGCTGCTGTTCGAACTGCCAGAACTCGTCGGGCGGAACCTCGCTCAGAACTTCCGGCTCAAGGACGTACGTGCCGGCGTTGATGTTCCCCGCGACGAGCTCGGATGGTTTCTCCAGGAATGCTTCGACGCGCTTCGTCGCGTCGAGAGGCACCAGACCGTAAGGGCGGGCGTCGTCGACCGGCGTGAGGACGATCGTCACGGCAGCGCCCTTCGCGCGGTGGAAGTCGATCGCATCGCCGAGGTCGAGGTCGGTCAGCACGTCGCCGTTCAGCACGATGGTGGTCCCTTCGAGGTCCTCGAGCCGACTGCGCACTGCGCCGGCGGTTCCGAGCGGCTTGTGCTCGGTCGAGACGCGCAGCTCGATGCCGAGCAACGCGCGCATCTGCTGAGCGAACGGCGCGAAGTCCTCGGCGAGGTAGCCGGTGAGGAGCGTCGAGTCGGTGACCCCATAGGCGGCGAGCAACCGGATCTGATGCTCGAGAAACGGCCGGTTGCAGATGGGAAGGAGCGACTTCGGGACGCGATCGGTCAGCGGCCGCAATCGCGTACCGAGCCCGCCGGCGAGGATGAGCGACTTCATCCGGCGTCGAGGATCCCCGGCAGCGCGCGCGAAAGCGCATCGCGCCACTCCGGCAACGGGTCGAACCCCTCGCTGCGCCAGCCAACGCCGTCGAGCGGCGCGTACGGCGGGCGAGCAGCCGCGCGGGGGGTCGCATCCTTCGTTGCGACCGCGCGCACGACGCCGGGGTCGCGTCCGGCCCCCTCGAGGATCGCGCGCGCGAAGTCGTACCGCGAGACGGCGCCGGCGTTCGCGACGTGGAACATCCCGGACATGCGGCGCTCTGCCAGCGCGAGCACCGCGTCGGCGAGGTCCCCCGTCCAGGTCGGCGATCCGACTTGGTCGTCGACAACGTCGAGCGGCCCTCGTGCGGCCCCGCGAAGGATGCTCGCGACGAAGTTCTTCGCCGGTGCACCGGTCGCCGTGCGCGCGCCGTAGAGCCACGCCGTGCGCGCGATGGCGAGCGAGGCGGTCTCCCCGCGGGCAGCCTGCTCGGCCTCCAGCTTCGTCCGGCCATAGACCTGCACCGGGTTGGTCTCGTCGGTTTCGGTGTACGCGCGGCCTGCGGTGCCGTCAAAAACGTAGTCGGTGCTTATAAAGATCATGAAGGCGGCGCCTGCGGCGGCGGCGACGTTGCGCGTCCCGTCCACATTCGTGGCGCGCGCGCGTCCCGGGTCGACCTCACAGCCGTCGACGTCGGTCCACGCCGCGGCGTGGATGATGACGTCTGGGCCCGCCGATTCGAGCACGCCTTCAACGGCGATCGGATCGGTGACGTCGAGCGTCTCGTGGTCGAGCAGGACTGCGTCGTGTGCGGCGAGACGCGGTGCAAGCTCGGCGCCGAATTGCCCGCCGGCGCCGGTCACAAGGACACGCAAACGCTCCTCCAGGTCGTAGGCCGCGCCAATGGTATCTACTCGACATCGCCGACGAGAAGGAGGTCACGCACGCGCTCGGCGAGCGTCAGGTGGACATCATCGTGAACTTCGCGGCCGAGTCGCACAACGGCCTTGCCGTCCTGGAGCCCGGGCGCTTCGTCCGGACGAACATCTTGGGAACGCAGACGTTGCTCGAGGCTGTTCGGGCGTTCGGCTCGAGCGGTTCCATCACGTGTCGACGTGCGAGGTGTACGAGATGTAGATCAGGCCGACGCGGCCGCTGTCGCCCACCATCAGCTGGTACGAACGAGAGGGGCCTTCTCGCAGCGAGCTACGGGCAGGAGCCGATGACCGCGGGCTTGGCAGTGGCCTTTGCGGTCGGGCTCGCCGCAGACGCCCCGTAGCTCCGCCCCAGTGTGACGACGATGTCGGTTAACTGGCTGCTCGTCGCGAGCTTCACCGTCGCGCCCGGGAACTCCTTGGCAACCAGCTCCGCCTTGAGCTCGTCACCAGCCTGGTAGGTGATCACGGTCGGGGTGATGTGCTTGGTCGATGACGAGATCGACGGGACGTGGAAGCCTTTCGTCGCGAGCTTCGTGCGAACGGTTCCCGCGAGGCCGGAACGGCCGGAGGCATTGATGAGCGAGAGCGTGACGTCGCTCGGTGAGGGCAGCGACTGGCCGGTCTTGCCGACGTCCGGCAGCGGGCCTCCCGTCTTGAGCGAGTTGAACAATGCGCGCGCGGCCGTCGGTTCGGGGACTACGTACGAGACTCCGCCGACGTATCGAGGCGTACCGGGATACTGCCGGAAGTCGACGTTCTTCTGATCGAACTTCAAGCTGTTCGCGATCGAACGCGCGAGACCGAGATCGATGCCCTTGTCGAAGATCAAGCCCTTTCCTGCTACTTCGGACAGCTTGATCAGCGTCGGCGGGTAGAGAAGGACACCCAAGCTCTTCACTCTGTTGAGCAACGCCCTGATGAAGCGCTGCTGACCCTGGATCCGGCCCAGGTCGGCATTCGCGTAGATGTAGCGGGCCCGAACGAACGAGAGTGCCTGGTCCCCGTTCAACGTAACGCAGCCGGTCTGCGTGATATTGAGGCCGGACTTCAGGTCATACAGAGGTTTCGGGAAATAGAGCGGCACACCGTGAACTGCATTCACGATGTCTCGAAAACTTGCGAAGTTGACTTCGACATAATGGTTGATATCAAGACCGGTCAACTGACTAACGGTCTTGATCATGAGATTAGCTCCGCCCAGCGGGTACGCGGCGTTGATCTTGTTGATGCCGTGTCCCGGGATGTTTACCCGAAGATCTCGCGGGAAGCTGATCAGAACCGCGTGCTTCGACCCGGCATAGATGTGCAGCAGGATTATCGTGTCCGCTCGCTGACCGGATCCTCCGCGGAATTGACGTTCGTTCCGCTGGCCTGCTTCCACCACACTCCGGGCATCGCTTCCAAGAACCAAGATATTGAGCGGGCCCTTCGGCGGCGGGGCGATAAGCCCGCTGAAGTTGCGATGCCCTTTGCTGATGTTCGACTGGACCTTCAAGTACGTGAAGATCCCCGTGCTCACTACGAATACGACCAGCACGAGCAGCCCGATCAGGCCGTACTTCACCCCGCGGCGCGCGCCCGGGTGACGGCTTTTGGTCGGGACTTCTAGCTTCTTGAGACCGTCGTACATGGGAGGTGCTGGGAAGTGTACCCGGTGAACCTGGGACCGACGCGCGCGCCCGTAAGCGCGACCTTCATTCCCGGTTAAGCCTCCTCATCCCTGCTGCGCCGCGCCATGATCGCTTCCTTACGAGCAAGCCGGTGCTGACGCCTGATCTTCGCTTCCTCCATGCGCCGTTTCTCTTCCACGGTCTCCGGCGCAAGTGGCGGCACGGGCTTCGGCTGACCGTCGCGATCGAGTGCGACGAACACGAGGTACGCGCTCGAAACGTGCCGCTTCTCGCCGGTACGCACGTTCTCTGCCTCGACGCGGACACCGACCTCCATCGACGTCCTGCCGACGTCGTTGACCTGCGCGCGCAGTGTGAGGATCTCACCGAGGAACACCGGTTCGATGAAGCTCATCTCATCCATCGCCGCGGTCACGACCCGGCTGCCGCAGTGCTTCACGGCTGCGATCCCCGCAGCCGCATCGCAGAGCTTCATGATGGTGCCACCGTGGACGTTGTTCGCGAGGTTCGAGTCCCCGATTTCCATCACTTGCGAGAGAACCGTCGTCGACTGAGACGGCGTACGCGGCTCGGTCGTCACGCCTCGACCTTGTGTGCGCGCGCGACCAGCCCAGCGATCTCGCCGACGATCCGCGTCAGGTCGAAATCCTTCGGCGTGTAGACCTTCGCCACGCCCGCCGACTCCAGCGCGCGCGCGTCGTCTTCGGGGATGATCCCACCGACGACGACGGGAACCTCCGACGGGTCGACGCCTCGGTCCTTCAGCCGCGCGATCACGTCCGGCACGAGCAACACATGCCCGCCCGACAGGATCGACAGCCCGATCACGTGTACGTCCTCGTCGACCGCGGCTTGCGCGATCATCTCCGGCGTCAGCCGGATGCCTTGGTACACGACCTCGTATCCGGCGTCTCGCGCGCGCACGGCGATCTGCTCCGCGCCGTTGGAGTGCCCGTCCAACCCGGGCTTCCCTACGAGCATCCGCAGCCGCTTCACGCCGAGCGCCTTCGCCACTCGCGCGACGCGCTCGCGCACCTCGTTCAGCTCGGCGTAGCCGTCGCGCGCCTGCGCGGCCTGCGACACGCCGGTCGGCGCGCGGAACTCGCCGAAGACCTCGCGCAGTGCGTCGGACCACTCCCCCGTCGTCACGCCGGCGCGCGCGGCCTCGATCGACGCCGGCATAAGGTTCTCTCCCTCTCGAGCAGCCTTCCGGATCGCGTCGAGCGCGCGCGTAGCTGCGGCGGAGTCGCGCGCGCGCCGGAAGCCTTCGAGCGCTTCGATCTGCCTCTTCTCGGCGTCGGCGTCGACCTGCTCGACCGCCACGCCGGTCTCCAGCGGGGACGGCGCCGTCTCCTGGTAGCGGTTCACGCCGACGACCGGAACCTCACCGGACTCGATCGAGCGCTGGCGCTTCGACAGCGACGCGACGAGCTCACGCTTCATGTACTCGAGGGCATCGACCGATCCGCCTTGGTCGAGCACCTTCTGCAGCTCGGTCCACGACGCGTCGACCAGCTCGGCGGTCTTCTGCTCGATCACGTGGGAGCCCTCCAGCACGTCCCCGTACTCGAGTAGATCGGTCTCATAGGCCAGCACTTGCTGCAGCCTCAGCGACCACTGCTGATCCCACGGCCGCGGCAACCCGAGAGCTTCGTTCCAAGCCGGTAGCTGCACGGCGCGGGCACGCGCATCCTTCGACAGCGTGACGGCCAGCGCCTCGAGCAGGATCCGGTAGACGTTGTTCTCCGGCTGCAGCGCCGTCAAGCCCAGCGAGTTCACCTGGACGCCGTACCGGAACCGCCGGAACTTCGGGTCTTGGACCCCGTAGCGCTCGCGTGTGATCCGGTCCCACAACTCGGTGAACGCGCGCATCTTGCACGTCTCTTCGATGAAACGGACGCCTGCGTTGCAGAAGAACGAGATGCGGCCCACGACCCGCTCGAAGTCGGCCTCTGCGACCCGGCCGGTCGCGCGCGTCGCGTCGAGAATGGCGATGGCGTTCGCCAGCGTGTACGCGATCTCTTGGTGCGGCTCGGCGCCGGCTTCCTGCAGGTGGTATGAGCACACGTTCATCGGGTTCCACTTCGGGACCTCGCTCGCGCAGAACGTCACCATGTCGGTGATGAGACGCATCGACGGCTCGGGCGGGAATATGTACGTGCCGCGCGAGAGGTACTCCTTCAAGATGTCGTTCTGCGTGGTTCCCATCAGGGCCGCGCGATCGACGTTGTGCTCGTCTGCGACGGCGATGTACAGCGCCAAGAGCCACATCGCCGTCGCGTTGATCGTCATCGACGTATTCATGAGCTCGAGTGGGATCCCGTCGAACAGCGCGCGCATGTCGTCGATCGACGTGATCGGAACGCCGACCTTTCCGACCTCGCCGG
Source organism: Actinomycetota bacterium (assembly GCA_005884515.1). GTDB lineage: Bacteria > Actinomycetota > AC-67 > AC-67 > AC-67 > AC-67. The sequence continues at coordinate 1,762 of VAWS01000035.1, read as the reverse complement.
ACGCCATCGGCGCGTCCGCGTCGTAGCCGCACTGAGTCGGCAGATCGAAGGCAACGCTCAGGCCGGTCTGACCGGCCGCAAGGTTCTTCTTGTAGAGCTCGTTCGATGCGCGCGCAGATGTATGCCCGGCATACGTGCGGAACAGCCAGGGCTCGTCTTTCGGGTGATTCACGCCCATACCGCCTCCATTGTGGGGCCGGAGGGGTGCCGATGCGAATCTTTCAGGAAGCCTTCTGCTTGAGCAGCCGTAGCACCAGCACCGCGCGATCGTCGTAGACGACGTCGGCTCTCGTCGCGGTGGTCTCGATGCGGTCGGCCAGCTCGGCCGCGTTCAGCCCACGCCCTTCCGAGACGATCGACAGCAGCCGCAGCTCGGGTCTCGCTTGCCGTTCGTCGAGCAGCCCGTCCGTATACAGCACGAGCGCGTCCCCAGGTATCAGCTCGGTCGACGCGTCGGCCCGCTTTGCGTCTTCGAACACGCCGAGCAGCATGCCGCTCTCACCGACCTCTTCGCCCTCGCCCGATGCCCGCAGCACGATCGGCGACGGGTGGCCTCCGCTCGCGACGACCGCGCGCGCGCGCCCCTCCAGCAGGTCGAGACGAACCACGGTCGCGGTCGCGTAGCGATCTTCGGCGTTCTTTAGGATCGCCTTGTTCAACACGCCCAGGATCTCCGCAGGTGACGAGAGGGTGAGCGACGCCGCTCGGATGGTGTGACGCGCGAGGCCGGTGAGCGCTGCGGCCTCTGAGCCCTTTCCCATCACGTCGCCGATCACGAGCGCCCACGAATGAGGCGCGACCTCGAATACGTCGTAGAAATCGCCCCCGATCAGGTCTGCCTCGGTGAAGGGCTGGAAGCGCGCGGCGATCTCGGCGCCGGGGATCTCCGGAAGGCGAGAGGGCAGCAAGCTCCGCTGCAGGGCCTGCGCTGCGCGGTCGCGCTCTTCGTACAGGCGCACGTTCTCCAGAGCCGTCGCGGCGCGCACGGCGAGGTCGCCCGCGAGCGTCAGCTCTTCGTCGGAATAGCGGCGGCCGGACCGAACCGACCCGAGGGTCATCGCTCCGAGGATGCCGCCGCGCGCGGGGAGCGGAACGATCATGAGCGAACGCACCTTCAGGCCGCGCAGCAGCGCGAGGTGATCGTGTGTCCGGGCGACGCTCGACAAGACCGCGTCGTTGACCGATCGGAACAGCATCGCCTTGCCGGTGCGGACGACCTGGGCAACCGCGTTGTCGCTCAACGGCTCGATCCGCGGCTGGTGCATCAGGTTCTCTGCCAGCGCCGGCCGCACCGGCGGGCCGGAGGCCACCGCCATCGTCTGGATCATGCGATCGTGGTTGACGATGTTCACCACGCAGAAGTCCGCGATCGACGGAACGGTGACGTTCGCGAGCTCGTGCAGGGTCTTGTCCAGATCCAGGGCGGTGCGCGCGATGATCTCGTTCGCGGTCGCGAGGAACGTCAGACGGCGCTGCGCGACCTCCGAGACGCTGCGCGCGGCACGCTCGCGCGAAAGCGCATTCGACAGCAGCGCCGCCACGATCAGGAAGACGCCGAGGGCGACGTAGTCCTCTACGTGCCGGGGCCACGCCCAGCCCCGCACCGGGTTCGAATAGAAGTAGACGAGGCACGCGAACGACGTCGCCGCGCACAGCAAGCCCGCCCACCGGCCGCCGATGTACGTCGCGGCTGTGATCGGAACGAGGAAGCCGAGCGCCGCGATCACGAAGGGCTGCGGCTGGTTGATCGAGTTCACGATCG
>VAWS01000034.1 GCA_005884515.1 Actinomycetota bacterium | reverse complement strand
GCATCTGCGAGTAGATCGCGACGAGCGCCTCGCTGTTGAAAGCATCGGTTCCCTCATGCGTGAGGTAGTTCTGCTGGCACTGAGGGTCGCTCTGGAAACCGCCGACGTTGCCGGCGTGCTCCGACGCGGGACGCAGCAGCGCGCCCCACAGGATCGGGAACCCCGGGTTCGGCACGCCACCGGGGTACAGGATCGCGCGGTAGAAGTCGTCGATGAGACCCGACACGGCGATCGCCTTGAGATGTGAAGGATGTTGCGCTGCAACCAGGAATCCCGTGAGTCCGGCGTACGAGTGGCCGTAGATGCCGACGTCGCCGTTGGACCAAGACTGCTTGGGGATCCAGTGGTCGATCACGAACGCGCCGTCTTTCGCCGAGCGATCGCTGAACAAGCTGAGCTGTCCTCCCGAGCAGCCTGTGCCCCGCAACGACATCGCCACGACGACGTAGTCGGGGTCACCGACGAACGTAGTGTCGTCCGGGTCCCCCGCGCCGCCGTACCCTTCGATCGTGAGCAGGGTGGGGTATCTCTTCGTCTTGTCGAACCGGTCCGGGTAGTAAACGCTCACGGCGATCTTCGTGCCGTCGTCGACCGTCACGTATTGGATCGGACCCTTCGTCACCGCGGCTCGGCCGGTCCCGCCGACGGAGGGAACGAGCGCGAAAAGCAGGCACAACAAGACGACACGCCGCACGGACCCTCCGATCGGTGGATTCGAGCCTGGGTTCGCTCTGCCTAATGCCGAATCCTCCCAAGGCACGCGGAAGCCGGGGCCACGCGGGCCCCGGCTCTCGTCTCGATCCCTAGCTGAACATCCCGACGACCTTGTCGAAGATCGTCTGGAAGAAGCTCGTGATCGCACCGCCTTTCGCCCAGTTCAGCAGCAGCAGCGCGATCGTCGCTGCGACGAGGATCACGAGCGTGTACTCGGTCGTCGACTGGCCGCCTTCACCCGGACACAGCAGCACCGACACCTTCCGAAGCATCCGGCGAACGCCGGCGCGGAGCGACTCGGTCATACCACCCTCCTTGGGTCGCCCCGTCCCAGACGCACGACGGTCGCGCGCCTCCCCGTGCAAGGTCCGTCTTCCGAGCGGCCCTCACGCCTTGCTCAGCGTTCTGATCGCGGAGATCGCAATCGGCGCGATCGTCAGCAGGACGAACGCCGGGAGGAAGCAGAACACCAGCGGGAAGATGAGCTTCACCGGCGCGGTTCGCGCTTCGGCTTCTGCCGCCGCGCGGGCGCGCGAGCGAAGCTCGCGCGCTTGGGCGACCAGCGTGTCCGCGAGCGACGTCCCGAATCGCTCGGCGCGGATGAGCGCGCTCGTGAGGCTCCGGACCTCCTCGATACCCGCGCGGTCGGCGATGCGTTGGTAGGCCTGCGCGCGTGTCATCCCGATGTCGAGCGCGGCGAGCCCGTCCGAGAGCGCCTCTCCCAGCCGGCCGGTCGTGCGCGGTGCAATGACTCGGATCGGGCGCTCGACGCTCATGCCTGCAAGCAAGCACGTCGAGAGCCGGTCGAGCGCGAAAGGCAGCGCGCGACGGGCGTCGATCATCCCGGCGCGATCCGCGCGCGCATCGAATGACAGTCCGGCTCGCCAACCGACGACGAGACCGAGAGGGACGGCGGCGAGCACACGGTAGCCGTGCGTGGACGACGCGATGAGAATTGCGGCGAGAGCGGCGCCCAGCGCGCACCGCTGAAGCAAGCGCTCGGGATCGGCGGCGGCATGGGCCGTCGACCATGCGTGGGCGCGCGCAGAGTGGGAGAGCAGCGTCCCGAGACGCGCCCGTCGTACCGCGGTAGGAGACCCCGACCTGAGACGGGCGCGCACGCGCCGCGCGTGAACGAACGCGATCACCGCGGTCGCAGGAGCGCGCGCATCCAGAGCGCGCCGCCCGCCTCGAGCACGACCCCACTCGCAAGCAGCGCCCATCCGATCGGATCTCCGACCAAAACGCGGAGTTGATCGCGCGCGCCCGACCCGACGATCGCAAAGAACGCGAGCGGCATCAGACCGACGACGAGCGCCGACATCTTCGCTTGTGCGGAGGTGGCGGCCCGGTCGCGCGCGAGCCGGTCGCGCTCGACGAGTGACTCGACTGCGACGTCGAGGATCAGCGGGAGGTTCCCACCGGCTGCTCGGCCGATCTTCAGGGTTTCCACGACGAGCGCGGCGTCCGGGGTGGCAGCGAGTGACCCGAACGCATCGAACGCTTCGTCCAGCGTCGCGCCGACCGACAGACGAGCGACTGCGATGTCGAGCGCAGGCCGAAGCGGTGGGACGGCTTCGTCACGCGCGGCTTCGAGCGCTTGGGGGATGCTCCGGCCGGAGCGGATCGCGGCGGTCAGCGCGCGCATCATGTCGGGCAGCTGCTCGGTGACTCGGCGGTCGCGCATCCGAGCGGAGCGCGCGCGAAGCAGAGGCTCCGCAGCGCCGCCGGCGATCGCACCGAGGACCGCGAATACCGGGCCGCCGAGGACGGTTCCGGCGAGCGCGCCCGCCATTGCGCGCGCGGCACCAACCCGCACCGCGCGTGTCCTCAAGCGAGCGCCGAAGCTGGAGCGAACCCCGGCGACGGCACGCGAGCGGCGCCCGACACGCGCGCGCCGCGCGAACCACACAACGAACGTAAGACAACCAACGGCGATGGTTGCGGTGATCATGCGATGGGGTCCAACGTCAGAGAATCTGTCACGGTGCAGATCTCCGTGACGGTCCGGCTGCCGCCGGGAGCGCGCGCGACTTGAACCACGATGTCGAGCGCGGCTGCGAGCTGCCGCCGGACGGCGTCGACCGGCATCGAGTCGTCGCTCATCATCGCCATCGCCTCCAGCCTCGGGATCAAGGCGCCGGACGAGTTGGCGTGCGCCGTGCTCATCGAGCCGTCGTGGCCTGTGTTCATCGCTTGAAGCATGTCGAGCACCTCGGCTCCACGAACCTCGCCGACGATGATCCGGTCGGGCCGCATGCGGAGCGCGTTGCGAACGAGATCCCGTACCGTGACGCGTCCGCGTCCCTCGACGTTCGCCGGCCTCGTCTCCAGGGCAACGACGTGCTCGCGCTGAAGACGAAGCTCGGCGGCGTCTTCGATCGTGATGACGCGTTCGGCGGGGTCGATATGCGCGGCGAGCGCGCCGAGCAACGTCGTTTTCCCTGCACCGGCGCCGCCCGACACGATGATCGAACGGCGCGCGCGCACCGCGTCGACGAGCACGACCGCTTGTCTGTCGGTCAGCGATCGGCGAGACACGAGCTCGGCGACCGTCATCGGTTCGGCACTGAAGCGCCGGATCGTGAGCGTCGGTCCGCCGACCGCGAGCGGCGGCAGGATCGCATGCACGCGCGACCCATCGGCCAGGCGCGCATCGACCCACGGTGACCCGTCGTCCACTCGCAGCCCCAGCGGTCCGACGATCCGGTCGATCAGATGAACGACGGCTGCATCGTCCTCCAGAGTCACCGGCGCGCGCTCGATGCGCCCGGCGCGCTCGACGTAGATCAGGGACGGGCCGTTGACCATGATCTCCGTGATCGCCGGATCGTGAAGGAACGGTTCGAGCGGCCCGAGCCCGACGATCGCGTCCGCGACGTCGCGCACAAGCGTCCCAAGCTCGGCCGGCGCGACCACCAGATCCTCTTCGCCGAGCAGCCGCGCGACCGCCTCGCGAACACGAACGCGCCGCTCCCAGCGCGAAACGACGTTCAGCACTGCCGGCTCCTCGGCGAGAAGCCGCTCTTGCACGCGCGCGCGCACCGCTGCCAGGTCGGCGCTCACGCATTTCCTCTCAAGTCTGCGGCGAGCCGTGCGATCGCGCGCGCCGGCCGCCGCGCCAGCCTCCCGAGATCCCCGGCGCGTGCGACGTCTCGAGATGTCTTGAGCACCGCGTCGGGACGGGCCCCGAACGCCGACTCCAGGTCTCGCAGCGAGATGCCCCGGCGGCGTTCCCGACGAAGCAAGATGCGTGCGCCTCTGAATCCCACGTCGAACAAGCGTCGTGCGCCCCGGATCGACGCAACATCGTCGCCGGCGATGAGGATGCGCACTTCGCTGTTGCGGGCCGCGAGACGCGCGGCGTCGGAGCTTCCGCGTCCGCAATCGATGAGAGTGAAGCGCGCGCACCCGCGCGCGGCGCGAAGCAGGCCGTTGAGCTCGCGGATGTCCGGCTCGGCGCCGGTCCGAGACGCATGGAGCGCTCGCGTTTCGCCCGCGTGAGGAACAAGGCTCGCTGCAAGCGCCTCGGGATCGATGTCGGCGAGCGAAAGCAGGACGTCGTCCATCGTTCGGATCTCGCCGGAGGGAGCGAACGCGCGCTGGCCTGCCCCGACCGGATCGAGGTCGATCACGATCGCGTCGCGGAGCTCGGCGGCAAGCGCCGCTACGGTCGTCGACGTCCCGAGCCCACCGCGCGCGCCTGCCACTGCCACGACGACCCCTTCGCCCGGAGGAGCGTGGCCGTTGGAAGCCGCTCGGCGGACGGCCGCCGCGAGCCGGTCGGATTCGTCGGGCCATCGGATGAGTTCGCGGGCACCGGCCGCGAGCGCCGCGCGCGCGGTGCGAACGGGATCGTCGAACGCGACGGCGACCAAAGGGTGCGGCAGGTGGCGCGCCGTGAACAGCACTTCGCCCCCGGCTACCACGACGTTGCCGGCGCGCGCTCTGTCGATCGACGTGGCCGCGACGAAGAGGTCCGGGATGGCTTCGAGCACGCCGGCGATCTGCTCGATCACGGCGCGATCGTCGTGCGCGACGACGACGCCGAGGCTCTCGGCGGGCATGGGACCTCCACATTCCTCGAATGGGGAAGGCGGGGGGACGCCGATGCTACGGGCGAGGAGGAACGGTCACAACAGGATGCGCGCGCTTCGCGCGTATCGGGTTGAACTTCTCGGGGTGCTCGAAAATGGAGGGCGTTAACGCGTGCGGCGCCGAAGGGACGAGAGCGCGAACGAGATGGTCACCGTGGCCAGGGCTGCGACCGCCAGAAGTCCCTTGGCGATGTCCCACCACACCCACCCTCGCCAGGAAAAAGCGCGCATCGCTTCGAGGATGTACGTCACTGGGTTGTACGCGACTGCGGTGTGAAGCCATCCCGTGCCGAGCGCGAAGCGCGGGGCGAACGTCGTCGTGAGGAACATGAGCGGGAACGCAAGGAACTGGGCGCCTTGTGTCGCTTGCCCGCTACCCGTTCGAAGAGCAACGCCGATGCCAAGCGCTGCGAACGCGACGCCCCACAGGCTCGCCATCAGGACCATCGGGACGACGCCGAGCAGACCGGTCTTGAAGACGAGCCCGCCGCCGGCGAGCAACGCGAGCACCGTCACGACCAGGCCTTGGAACGTGATGCGCGCGAAGTTCCCGCCCATCGCACCGAGCACCAACGAAAGGCGCGACGCCGGCGTGACCATCAGCTTGTCGAAGTAACCGCGCTCGATGTCTTGCACCATCCCTTGCCCGGCGCCTTCGTTCGAGACCGCGAACAACAGCGCCACGGGCAGGACGAAGCCCTTGTAGTTCTCGATGCCGAACGCGGCGGCAAGCTTGGACAACGACCCCGTCTGCACAAAGTAGAAGAACAATGGGAAGATCATCGACGGGATGAACTCCGCCGGTACGCGCAACGTGTTGCGCACCTGTCGCTGCGCGAGCCAGAGCGCCGAACGCAGGGCCTCGCGAACGCCGTGCCACTCGACCGCCCGAGGCTCGCGCCCTGCCGTGATCGTCGTCACGACGCCACGTCCTCGGTCGCTCCTTCCAGGCGCGACCCGGTGAGGCGCAAGAACACCTCGTCGAGCGTCGGCGAGGACACCGTGATCGAACCGACGTTGATCTTCGCTTTGTCGAGCAGCCTGATCACGCGCGCAACCGCACCGGATCCGTCGTGCACGAACAGCGTCAGCCCCTTCGCGTCGCTCTGGATCTCCTTCAGACCGTCCAACGTCGCCAGCGCCTTCTCGGCGCCCGCGACCTGATCCTCAGGAACGCCTACCGTCACGATGTCTGCCCCGATCGACGCTTTGAGCTCCTCCGGCGACCCCTCGGCGACGATGCGACCGCGATCAATGATCGCGACGCGGTTCGCAAGCCGGTCGGCTTCTTCCAGGTACTGCGTCGTGAGAAACACCGTGATGCCGCGCTTCTGATTCATGTGAACGACTTCGTCCCAGATCGCTTGGCGGCTGGCAGGATCGAGCCCGGCGGTCGGCTCGTCGAGGAACAGGATCTCCGGGTCGTGAACGAGCGCGCTGGCAAGGTCCAGGCGCCGGCGCATCCCCCCTGAGTACGTTCCGACGCGGCGGCCGGCCGCGTCCTTCAATCCCACGAGCGTCAGCATCGCGTCGGCGCGCTCGCGCACGCGGCGGCCGCTCAACCCGTGGAGGCGTCCTTGCACCTCGAGCAGCTCACGTCCGGTAGCGAGGTAATCGAGTCCGGCGTCCTGCAGCGCAACCCCGATCACGCGCCGCACCTGCGCGCTCTGCTTCAGGATGTCGAGGCCGCCGACGCGCGCGCCTCCGGACGTCGGCCGGAGAAGCGTCGTGAGCATCCGTGTGGTCGTGCTCTTCCCGGCCCCGTTCGGTCCGAGGAACCCGAAGATCTCGCCGTGCTCGACGTTCAGGTCGATGCCGGCAACGGCCTCCACCCCGTTCGGGAAGGCCTTGCGCAGCTTGTCGACCTCGATCGCCCCCATGCAGACGCCATCCTTCCATACGCTGAGGACACGTGCTTCCGGCTACCGGACTACTATTCGTTCGCCATGGAAGCCGCGTTCTTCGATCTGGACAAGACGGTCATCGCGCGCTCGTCGACGCTGGCGTTCGGCCGGCCGCTGATGAAGGAAGGGATGATCAGCCGCGCGCTGATCGTCAAGGCGCTCTATGCCCAGCTCGTCTATCACCTGGTCGGCGCGGACGAAGCGAAGATGGACAAGATGCGCGACGCGCTCCTCGAGCTTACGAAGGGCTGGGAGAAAGACAAGATCGAAGCGCTCGTGCGGGAAACTCTCACCGACATCATCGACCCGGTCATCTACGACGAAGCGCTGCAGTTGATCGCCGAGCACCGTGCGGCCGGCCGCCGCGTCTACATCGTCTCTTCTTCGGGAGAAGAGCTCGTCAGGCCGCTCGCGCAGCATCTGGGTGTTCCTCACTTCATCGCAACGCGCGCGAAGATCGACGCCGACGGAAAGTACACCGGTGAGCTCGCGTTCTATGCGTACGGCGAGAACAAGGCGATCGCGATCAAGGAGCACGCGCAGCGCTACGGCATCGATCTGTCGAAGTCGTACGCGTACTCGGACTCGGCGACCGACCTGCCGATGCTCGAGGCGGTCGGGCACCCGAACGCGGTGAACCCGGACAAAGAGCTTCGTCAGATCGCGACCGAACGCGAATGGCCGATCCTGGAGTTCATGCGCCCGGTCTCGTTGCGTGACCGAATCGTCTCGAACGTCCCGCGTCCGTCGCCGGTGGCAGCGATCGCGGTCGGGACGCTCGCAGCTGCGGTTATCGCGTGGGCCGCCCTTCGCCGTAGAGGCGATACGTCGGCTGCGTAGCAACCGTCATTAGAGAATCAATTCACGAGCAGCCTCGAGCAAGCCTGGTCACCGCGCGCGCACGGTGTTACTGTGGCGATGCAAGGGAGGGTTGCGGTACCCACGCGCGGTCAGCCGCGGGAGGCGCACTCGGGAGACAGCCCGAGAGGCAGAGCGCGAATGTTAACCGCCCCTCCCTTCTTCTATGCCTTCGCTTGTCGGTAGCATGCGCGCGGAGGCGAATGGGGGCTGGTGTCCCTCGCGGTCTTCAAAACCGTTGCGGCTCCTAACCGGGCCGGGTGGGTTCGATTCCTGCCGCCTCCGCGAAGGGAACGGTATACGAACACCCGGCGCGACGAAGTTCGGAGTGATGCGCGCGCGGCAGAGGAATGCACCCCGTTCAGGGCTAGCGCGCGAGTCCGCCGTTGTCGGAAAGGACCGGAATGTCGCACCGGCTTTGGCGCACATGCGCCATGTCAGGCGAACTGCACCGATGTCAGAATCGCGGTCGTGCGAACCGACGTTCGTCGTAGCCGCGCGTTCACGGGAGGGGGGGACGCTCTCATGCTGGCAAGCGCTTGGCTGCTCGCGCTTGACCCGGCGGCGGCGCGGGCGACGACGAATCCCGCACAGATCAGTACCGATCCCTTCACCAACACGAGCTCGCAGCATCAGGCCCAGGTTGAGCCGGACACCTTCGCCTACGGGTCGACGATCGTCTCGGCCTTCCAGAGCGGTCGCTTCTTCGACGGAGGTTCCTCCGATATCGGCTGGGCTACGTCGACCGATGGAGGGGGGTCGTGGACCAACGGGTTCCTCCCCGGAACCACCGTCTACGCGAGCGGCAGCTTCGATCGCGTGAGTGACCCGGCCGTTGCCTACGACGCGGCGCACGGAGTTTGGCTCATCGCTTCGCTTCCCATGTCGAGCACGAACGGAGCGGGCGTGATGGTGAACCGCTCCACGGACGGAGCACTGACCTGGTCGAACCCGTTCATGGTGACCACTCAATCGGGTACCGACAAGAACTGGATCGTGTGCGACAACACCGCGACTAGCCCCTTCTACGGTCACTGCTACGTGCAATGGGACAACAACTCCCAAGGCAACGTCATCTACATGAGCACCTCCACCAACGGGGGAACCTCCTGGGGAGCGGCGACGGCCACGTCACAACGGATCGCCGGCATCGGAGGTCAGCCGGTGGTGCAGCCGAACGGCACGGTCGTCGTGCCGCTCGACAACGCCTACGAGACCTCGGTGGGAGCGTTCACCTCGACCGACGGCGGCGCGCACTGGGGCAACGTGACGACGATCACGAGTATCAGCTCCCACACCGTCGCCGGCGGGCTGCGCGGAGGACCGCTCCCCTCCGCGGGGGTCGATGCCGCCGGGAAGGTGTACGTGGTCTGGCAGGACTGTCGGTTCCGGTCCGGCTGCGCCGCGAACGACATCGTGATGAGCACGTCGACGAACGGGGTGCAGTGGTCCGCGGTCACACGCGTCCCCATCAACACCCTCTCGAGCTCCGAGGACGACTTCATCCCCGGCATCGACGTGACCGGTGGTGCCGGCTCTCCGGCTCGGCTCGCTCTGACCTATTACTTCTATCCAACCGCATCGTGCAGCTCGTCCACGTGCCAACTCAAGGTCGGTTTCACCGCGTCCTCCGACGGCGGTCAAACGTGGAGTTCGCCTAACGTTGTCGCCGGCCCGATGACGCTCTCCTGGCTGGCGAACACCTCCCAGGGAACCATGGTCGGCGACTACATCTCGACGTCGTTCGTCGGGACAGGTACGCCTATCGGTGTCTTCGCACTAGCGAGCGCGCCAGCCGGTAGCACACTTCACGAAGCGATGTTCGCCTTCACCGGGTCCGTGCCTCCGACTCAGTCGCCCGACTTCTCCCTCTCGGTTGCTCCGTCGAGCCAGACCGTGACCGCGGGGAACCAAACGTCTTACTCCGTGACGGTCTCACCGAGCGGTGGCTTCAACGGATCCGTCGATCTCTCGGCTACCGGCCTGCCGGCCGGCGCCACGGCGACGTTCGTTCCTTCGACAACGACTTCGACATCCACGCTGACCGTTAGCACCGCCCCGAGCCTGCCGGCGACCTCGTACACGTTTACCATCGCCGGACACAGCGGCGCGCTGAGCCATTCAACTTCGGCGACGCTCGTCGTTCAGGCTGCTGCAACCCCCGACTATTCGCTTTCGATCTCGCCGTCGTCCCGCACGATCAAGCGTGGCCAGCGGACGACCTACAGCGTCACGATCAGCGGGACCAACGGGTTCGCTGAGCCGGTCGGCCTTTCGGTGACCGGCCTGCCGACGGGAACGACAGTGTCCTGGAGCCAGAACCCGGCTACAGGCTCGTCCACGCTCACGGTGAAAACGAGTTCCTCGACACCGATGGGGCCTTTCACGTTCACGGTGAGCGGTGACAGCACGCAAACCCATGTGGTGCACACGGTGACGGCGGTCTTCTCTGTGACGGGCAAGCCGGGGAACAGCGAGTGGACTCGGTCGTCGCGGTGAGCGAGTTAAGCCCACGCCCCGCCGAGGCGCCGCCACGCACCACCCTGCGTTCGGGGCGTCCGCACGGAGGCGATCGTTCCTCGTA
>VAWS01000193.1 GCA_005884515.1 Actinomycetota bacterium | reverse complement strand
CCGGCAGGAACCGACGCCGCCGGTTGGCCGGTGACGTTGAACGGCCAGGTCCAGCACAACCAGTTCCGGTAGTCATTCCATGCGCCGTGGATGTCTTTGCCGATCTCGCCGATCGGCGGCGCCGGCCGCGATAGCGTCGGGGTCAGCAGCGCGTCGTACTCCTCGAAGAACTCAGCCACTTTCCGCGCCTGCAGGTGCATCTCGTTGAGCGCGCGCACGTACTCGACTGCTTTCGTCTCGCGCGCAGCGTCGAAGATGACGCGCGTGCGCGGCTCTAACAGGTCGAGCTGCTCGTCGGTCAGGTCGAGCACGCCGATCCCGATAGTCGAAACGACCAGGTAGGGCTGCTCGAGCGGAAGGAACGACGGCGCGGCTTCGGTCACCGCGTGTCCCAAGGAACGCAGGAGGCCGGCGGTCTCGGCCACCTTCGCGCTGCATTCGGGGTCCACCGTTTCGCCGTCCCGCTCGTAGGCGACGGCGATGGTGAGCGGGCGCCGCTCGTCGAGAGCCGAGAGGAACGAGCGGGGTGGGGGAGGCGCCCAGTACGGATCGCCAACGGCCGGACCCGCGGTCAGATCCAGGAAGGTCGCCGCGTCGCCGACCGTCCGTGTGATCGGCCCGGTGACGTCCAGACCGCCCCAGTCTTCGCCGAGCAGCGGGCCCAGCGTGATGCGCGCGCGCGCGGGCTTCAAGCCGTAAACGCCGCAGCACGCGGCGGGGATCCGGATCGAGCCGCCGCCGTCCGACGCCTGGTTCAGCGACGCGATCCCCAACGCCGCAGAGACGGCCGCGCCGCCGCTCGAACCGCCGCTCGTGCGCTCGAGGTTCCAGGGGTTGCGCGTGGCGCCGAAGAGCGCGCTTTCCGTCGTCGGGCGGTTCCCGAACTCCGACGCCGTCGTCGTGCCGATCAAGATCGCGCCGGAGCTGCGCAGCCTCGAGACGACGCCGGCGTCGACCCCGACGTGTTGGCCTTGGAACGCGCGCGACCCGAGGTTCGTCGGTCCGTCCGCGATCGCCGCCAGAGCCTTCGCCGTGAACGGGATCCCTTCGAGCGGCCTCGCCTCACCGGCCGCGATCCGTTTCTCCGCCGCGCGCGCGTCGTCCATCGCTCCGTCGCGACGGAGCCACGCGAACGCGTTCACCGCAGGGTTCGCCGTCTCGATGCGCGCAAACGTTGCGTCTATCAGCTCGACCGGCGAGCAGTCGCGCGAGGCGATGAGTGAGGCAAGCTCGAGCGCGGGAAGTCCGGCGAGCTCCAACGGTGCTAGACGCGGCGACCCGTCATCTTCCGCTTGAGGCGCTCAAGCTTGGAGATGTGCGGGCAGTTCACGCTGTCGTCGCAGCACTCGCAGCGCCAGTCCGCGTATCTTCCCTGCTGGCGCAGCTTCAGACCACACTTGCTACACGTCGGGTTGGAGCTCATCGGAGCACAATAATAAGACGGTCACCTGGTGCTCGCCTCGACCAGGGAGGACAGCCGCTCCAGGCCGCGATGCATGCTCGGTTGCATCCCGGGGGCGACCCGCTCGTACATCGCGCGCAGCAGCCGCCGCGACCACGCGTGAGGGAATGCGACGCCGCGAAGCCGAAGATGCAGCTCGGAGCCCCCGGGTGCGTCGGTGATCGCGATCGACCATCGGAACTCGATCGGGTCGTGCAATGGAGCGATCCGTGAGCGGGTCGTCCACGCGAGCAGAGAGGGCGGCTCGACGATGGTGACGATCGACTCGTCGTGCGAGCGGCGCAGGTCTGCGATACGGCCGCGTGCGCCGATATGGCACCCGGGCCGGAGCGTTCCGCCGCCGCGCACGTGCGCGCCCGACGCGGAAACCCATGCGGGGAGTGCGGTTGGGTCGGTGAGGACGCCCCATGCGTCGTGCGGCGGCCCCTGCACGATGCGCCTCACTTCGATGATCCACGTGTCTTCCAGCGCGCGCGCGAGGAAGTCGTCGAAGAAGGAACGTTCGAGCTGTGCGTCGCTCGACGCGCTTCGCAGCGCGTCGTCTGCTTTGGAGCCCAAACACGTTTCGAGGCTTCGCAGCGCGCGCCGAATCTCCAGCATCGTCGTGATCGCCGACCGTTGCTGCGCGCGCGCGATGTCGCGCGCCGGCAGGTCGGCTTGGCCGCGCAGCACCGCGGTTGCGCGCGCGTCCGGCTCCAGCATGTCCAAACATCGGTCGAGCGTCGCCGTTCCTCCGGCGGAGCCGCGCGCGAGGGCTGCTCGAGCGACGAGGTCGAGCAGGTACGGGCGGAAGGGCGTGTCGGAGTGCCCCGACGGAAGCGCGCGCCAGCAATCGATGAAAGCCTCGGCCAGGGCGTCGCGCGCGCGGCCGTCGTCACCCGTCAACGTCGCGGCGAGTCGGAGCGCAGGGCCTCCCCAGAACGCGACGAGCGCACGGAGCGCGTTCCGGTCGCCCGACCTGCACTGTTCCAGCAGATCGAGCTCCACGTCGTCGGTCGCGGTCATCACGTCTAAGGATGCGGCACCCGGACCGAAATATGCGCATGGCCCGTTTGGTGAGCCGGCTGCCGGTGCCGATCTTCTCACGTCCTTGAATTCGGCGGGATCGCTGCTAGCGTTCCCCGCGATCTCCGGCCACGGCCCTGGTCGGAAGGGAAGCGGAGCGAAGCGTCAGATCCGAAGCGTCTTCTCGGAAGGAGAAGAATGGACGGCGCTACGCTCCGTTTGCTTGATGCACTTCGTGGGGTTTCGTACCCCGGTGGGCCACACACTCGCGCAGCGCTCGAAGCGTTCGCGCGCCTCTTGGTCGGATGGCCGCTCGAGCCGGCCGACGATCGATGGATCGACGAGCTGGCCGCGCGCGCCGAGCTCTGCTGGAACGGCG
>VAWS01000192.1 GCA_005884515.1 Actinomycetota bacterium | reverse complement strand
GGTCCGCCAAGAGGTCGCCGAGCGCGTTGCGCGCGCAGGCGTGACGCCCGGCTTCGTCGACGTGCTGATCGGGGAAGACCCCGCGTCGAAGATGTACGCGGGGATGAAGTACAAGGCCGCGTCCGAGTGCGGGATGGTCGCGTTCGACGAGTTCCTGCCGGGGGGCGCGTCGCTCGACCAAGCGATGTCTTTGATCGAGCGGCTGAACGCCGATCCGAAGGTGCACGGGATCATCGTGCAGTCGCCGTTGCCGCCGGAGTCCCCGATCGACATCTTCGAGCTGCAGAAGGCGACCTCCCCGTTGAAGGATGTGGACGGATTGCACCCTGAAAACCAAGGGCTGCTCATGATGGGGCGCGCGCGCTTCATTCCGGCAACGCCGGCAGGGGTGCTCGAGCTGCTTCACCGGGGCGAAGTCGAGGTTGAAGGCCGGCATGTCGTAGTGATCGGGCGCTCGAACTTGGTCGGCCGCCCGCTCTCGGTGCTGCTGTCCACGAAGGGTCCCGGGCTCAATGCCACCGTCACGTTGTGTCACACCGGAACGAAGGACGTCAGTCAGTTCACGCGCGAGGCCGACATCGTCGTTGTCGCCGCGGGGCACGCGAAGGCGCTGACGGCCGACATGGTGAAGCCCGGCGTCGTCGTGATCGACGTCGGAACGAACAACGATGCGGAGGGGAAGCTGATCGGCGATGTGGACTTCGGGCCGGTCTCGGCGATCGCGTCGGCGATCTCGCCGGTGCCGGGCGGCGTCGGCCCGATGACGGTGGCTATGCTGATGGACAACGTTGCGCGCGCTGCAGGAGCCTAACGATGCCTTCGATACAGGGAACGTCGCACCTCGCCCTGACCGTTACCGATCCGCGCGCGAGTATCGAGTGGTACGAGAAAGTGTTCGGCGGCGCGCGCGTTCCGATGACCGACGAGCCCGGTCACCTCGTGATCGGGTTGCTGACGCCAGACGGCTTCTTCATCGGCTTGCAGGGCCACGGTGCGACCGAGAAAGGCGATCGGTTCAGCGAGTTCCGCGTCGGGCTCGACCACGTTGCGTTCCGATGTGCGGATCGAGCAGCCGTCGAGGAATGGGCGAAGCACCTCGATGAGGTGGGCGTCGAGCACTCGGGGTTGAAAGATGTGCCCTACGGAACCGTGCTGACGTTCCGAGACCCTGACAACATCCAACTCGAGTTCTACTCGGTCCCGCCGGGCGCCTAGCGAGCTAGTCCAGGTCGCCCGCTTCGATCCTCTTCAATCGCCGCTCGCGGATAAGGTCGCTCGCTTCGACGAGCTGGTGAAGCGCCTCAGGCTCGTGCAACGCTTCAGCCAAGACACCGGTCAGGTCTCGCTGCGACAGGATTCCCACCACGCGCGATCCCTCCACCACAGGCAAGTGACGGATCCACTTCGTCGCCATCAGCTTCGCCGCTTCTTTCAGCGTCGTCTGCGGCCCCACGGTGATCACGTCGGTACGCATCAGGTCCTTCAACGGCACTTGATTCGGGTCCATCCCGTGCGCGATCGCGCGCAACACGTCTCGCTCGGTAACGATGCCCAGAAGGTGCTCGCCCTCCATCACCAGCAGCGAGCCGGTCTGCGCGTTCCACATGCGCGCCGCCGCCTCGGCAAGGGTGTCCTGCGCGGCGTCCGTCACCGTCGCCTTCGTCATGATCTCTGAGACCTTCATCGCTTACCCACGCTCCTCGATGGGCTGCCATTTGCGGCCGCGCGGGCCGATGTACTCGCTTTCGGGGCGGATGATGCGGTTGTCTGCGTACTGCTCGCGGATGTGCGCCGTCCAGCCGGCTACGCGCGACGAAGCGAACAGCGGCGTGAAGAGGTCCACCGGTATCCCGAGCGAGTAGTACACGCTCGCCGCGTAGAAGTCGACGTTCGGATAGAGGCCCTTCTCGGCCATCACGACCTCTTCGATCTTCTTTGATATCTCGTACCAGCGCATGTCGCCGATCTGCTCCCCGAGCTGCTGCGACAGCCGCCGGAGGTGCGTCGCGCGCGGGTCTTCTGTCTTATAGACGCGGTGCCCAAAGCCCATGATCTTCTCGCGCTGCGCGAGCTTCTGTTTGATGTACTCCTCCGCGCGCGATACGTCCTTTATCTCGAGCAGCATCTTCATCACTGCTTCGTTCGCACCGCCGTGCAGCGGCCCTTTCAGAGAAGCGATCGCCGCCGTGGTGGCCGAGTGGATGTCGGCCAGTGTGGAGGCAACGACTCGAGCGGTGAACGTCGAAGCGTTCATCGTGTGGTCGGCGTGCAGCACAAGGCACATGTCCAGGATGCGCGCGTCTTCGTCGTTCGGCTCGATGCCCTTCAGCATGTAGAGGAAGTTCGCCGCGTGGGAGAGTTTCGGATTCGGCCGGACCGGCTCGAGCTCGTTCCGGAGCCGGTCGTACGTGGCTACCACGGTCGTGAAGCGCGCGATGAGCCGCATCGCCTTCCGATAGTTGGCACGCTCGGATTGGTCCCACCCGTCGGGGTCGTAGGCGCTCATCGCGCTGACCGTGGTGCGGAGCATCGACATCGGCGACGTCTGGCTCGCCATCGTCGGCATCAGGTCTTCGATGAACGGGGAGATCTCGCGCTCTGCGATCAGCTGCTCGTTCAGAGTGTCCAGCTCCGTCTCCGTCGGCAGGCGGAGGTTGTGGAGCAGGTGGATGATCTCTTCGAAGGTCGCATGCGGGGCCAGGTC
>VAWS01000033.1 GCA_005884515.1 Actinomycetota bacterium | reverse complement strand
CGCGTGGTGGCATCGTCGACGAAGACGCATTAGCCGAGGCGATCCGTGAGGGGCGGTTGGGCGGGGCGGGTCTCGACGTGTTCGAGAAGGAGCCGACGACAGTGTCCCCGCTGTTTGATCTGGAACACGTCGTCGTCACGCCACACCTGGGCGCATCCACGCACGAGGCCCAAGACAAAGCGGGCGTCACGATCGCAGAGCAGGTTTCCCTGGCGTTGCGAGGCGAGCTGGCGCAGTACGCCGTCAACGTCGACGTCGGCCGCGAGCTGTCCGATGCGGTGCGTCCGTTCGTCGGACTTGCCGAGCGGCTCGGGCGCGTCTTCACGGCGATCGCCGAGGGCGGCCACAGCGTGCGCATCGCCTACAAGGGTGCGATCGCCGGCGAGGACACGCGGGTCCTGACGCTTGCGGTTCTGAAAGGCATGCTCGGTGCCGTGGTTCATGAGCCGGTGACGTTCGTGAACGCGCCTTTGATGGCGTCCGAACGCGGGGTCACGTACGCCGAGACGAAGACGACGACCGCCGGCTCGTACGTGAACGAGATCGAGATCGTGGGGGATGAAGGTGCGACCGTGTCGGGCACGATCGTCGGCGCGCGTGACGAGGAGCGCATCACGGGCGTCTTCGATTTCGCGATCGATATGCCGCCGGGGAGCTTCATGTGCTTCCTGCGGTACGACGACCGCCCCGGGGTGATCGGTGCGATCGGGACGATCCTCGGCGGCGAAGGCATCAACATCGCCGACATGCGCGTCGGCCGGCGCGAGCGAGGGGGAGAAGCCCTCATGGCGCTCACCGTTGATCAACCCGTCCCTGCCGGGCTCCTCGACAAACTTGCGAAAGACTCGGGCGCGAAGGATGCTCGATTCATCGACCTGCGTGAGACGAACGGGTGAAGCCGGAGCTGATCGAGAAGGTACGCGGGGCGCTGGATGGATGGCTCGAAGGCGACGTCACACCGCTCGCGGATCTGCTTGACTCCGAGGTCGAGCTCCTCTGGTGGAGGAGCGGCGACTGGGATATCCGGGGGAAGAAAGACGTTCTCGCGGTCGTGAAGCAGCGGGCGGCACAGCGACCGCCCGGCGTGACTATCGACGTCTCCGAGGTGGGGGACGATGCGCTCATCGTCACGCGCCTGGACGCCCCGAGCAAGGGTCCGCTCCCCGATGAGCCTGGTCGGGTCGCCTGACAGATTTACCCAGGGGCGTTCTCGTCAAGAAAGTTCGATTTCTTCACTTTCGACGGAGAGTGACTAAGCCCTACAATCATCGTTCTCTAGGGTGGGGGCCGAAGGACGGCTCCCGGGGTGTCTGCTGGGGGTTGTCTTTGCTTCGCCAGGATGAACGCGGCGCGTCTGCCGTTGAGTTCGCCATCATCTCCGGGATCCTCTTCATGCTGGTCTTCGGTGCGATCCAGTTCGGCTGGGCGTACTACCGGTGGCAGGGCCTCCAGTCCTCAGCACGTGAGGGCGCGCGCGTCGCGGCGATCGGAGGAACCCAGTCCGACGCGGCGACGCGCGCGCGACAATCTCAGAACGGCTTCGCGACGAGCGACATCCAGATCAGCATGGCGTACTCCACTGATGACGGCGCGACGTGGTCGTCGGCGATCTGCGACGACGGCACCGGAAACCCGTGCACGAATACTTTGGCGCCGACCCCGTGCACCACCGCCGGTCTCGGGAACCTCTTGCGCGTTACGGCAACCGTTCCGGCCGGCTCGGGCAAGTACGCGATCGTCATCCCCCTATGGGGGAATGCGAACATCACGTATTCATCCCAAGGGGTCTTCCGATGCGAGAAGTCCGGATGAGCGTGCGCAGAAGGATCCGTCCGCTCCGTGACGAGCGCGGGATAGCCGCGGTCTTCCTCGCGGTCACCATGGTGACTCTGTTCGCAGTCGGAGCGTTGGCCATCGACGCGGGCAGCGTGTGGACTGCGCGCAGGAATCTCATCACCGGAACCGATGCGGCGGCGTTGGACGCGGCACGCTATTTCCTTTCCGGCGCGGGAGATCCGTGTACGAGCGGGAGCATCTCTGCAGCCGAGTCGCACGCCGCGAACGTGCTTTTGCAGAACAACTCTGAAGCCTTGCACGATCCGGCGAGCACGCCGGACGGGTTCCAAGTCCAACTGGCCGGTCCGTGCAGCGGCGGATTCGTGGCCGGCAAGGTTCGTTTCGACGGCAGACTCGACGCTCATCAAACGCTGTCCAGCATCATCGGGATACAAAAGCTCGAGGCCTTCTCGAGCTCGACGGCCGCATGGGGGTACATCACCGGTCTGGGCTCCGGCGCGGGGCTGAGGCCGATCAATATCTGCGATCAGAGCAGCGTCTCGTTCCCCAACCCGCTGCCGGCCGCCCCGGCCGCGCCCTACTACCCGCACATGTACCTCTGGAACCAGCTGCAATCCGGAGCGATCTCGCAGACGCAGTACGACACCTTCTTCGGCACCGACCCCAACAACTACCCGAGTGCCAGCTCTGGTTTCACGCTCGGAGACACGAGCGACAACCCGAACATGGGCAAGGCGTACGTCGTCCCAAGCGGAACGAACGGCCACGACACCGTCCACCGGATCACGATGCCCGATCCGGCATGCGGCGTCGTCAGCGGCAACCGGCTCTGGCTTGACTTCACGGGTCCCGGCGGCGGAACGATCGGCGCCTCAGAGCTCGTGAATGAGATTCTCCACGGGTACGACAAGCAAGTGGACTTGTCTCCGCACGACTGCAACCCGTCGGACAACACGCCCGCGCCGGAGGATTGCGGTTCGAAGCCGGGGAACAACAACTCCGTCGCGACCGCCGCGTCACACGCGATGGGGACGATCACGTGCTCGGTCGAGATCCCAGCGCTGAGCTGCCCGTACATCTTCCCGATCCTGGTGGTAAATCAGATCACCGAACCCAGGGGCTCGAACGCGCTCTACAAGCAAGTCGCATTCTTGTTCGTGGTGCTGCGCGGTTTCGGGCAATTCAACAACAACTCGAACCTGCAGCTGGACCTGGAGTTCGTGAGCATCCAGACCGACGGGAACATCGGCCCGACCAACCCCTCGGGTTCCAACACGGAGCCCAAGGGTGTGCAGCTCTGCGGCGCTGATCACGACGCGGTGACGGACCGCTGCGGCTTCTAGGCCCGCTTTGTCGCCTGGAAGATGGTCCACCCGGCGCGGAGCGCCAGGAACGCACGGACCTTGTGGTTGACGCGCCGTCGCAGCGACGGCATACTCTGCCGACGATGAGCCAGAACCTGCTTCTCACGTAGCGCGCGCCGGCCGGGCCGGGCGCGCGCAACCTCTCGCATCCGCGGGAGGTTTTTTGTTGGACAGGAGGATCACGGTGGACAGGGTGACGATCTTCGATACGACGCTGCGGGACGGCGAGCAATCCCCGGGCATCAACTTGAACATCAAGGAGAAGCTCGAAGTCGCCGAGCAGCTGAGCCGTCTCGGGGTCGACATCATCGAGGGCGGGTTCCCCCAGACGAGCGTGGGTGACTTCGAAGCAGTTCGCGCGATCTCGGAGACGGTGAAAGGGCCGACAATCGCGGCGCTGGCGCGTGCGAACGAGATGGACATCGACCGCGCATGGGAAGCGATCCGTTCCGCTCCGAAGCCGCGGATCCACGTGTTCCTGTCGACCTCCGATATCCATCGCAAGTACATGCTGAACGCGACCGAGGATGAGATCGTCGCGCAAGCAGTCGCCGGTGTGCAGCGCGCGAAGAGCTACTGCGAAGACGTCGAGTTCTCGCCGCAGGACGCGACGCGCACGGACTGGGAGTTCCTGTTCCAGATCATCTCGGCCACGATCGAGGCCGGTGCGACGACGATCAACATTCCGGACACGGTCGGCTATGCGCTCCCGCACGACTTCGGAGCGATGATCCGCGCGTGCTACGAGGCGGTCCCGCAGCTCAACGACGTGACGGTGAGCGTGCACTGTCACAACGATCTGGGGCTGGCGGTTGCGAACTCGTTGGAAGCGGTCCGCCAAGGGGTCCGGCAGGTGGAGGTCGCCGTCAACGGGATCGGCGAGCGGGCCGGGAACTGCTCGCTTGAAGAAATCGTCATGGCGATCAAGACCCGGCGCGACCTGCTCGAGGTAGAGACCGGCATCAACACGAAGGAGATCGCGCGCACCTCGCGACTGGTGTCCTTGCTCACCGGCTACTCGGTCCAGCGCAACAAGGCAATCGTCGGCGAGAACGCGTTCTCGCACGAGTCGGGGATCCATCAGCACGGCGTGCTGCAGGACCGGCTCACGTACGAGATCATCACCGCAGAAGAGATCGGCGTCGAAGGCGGCAAGATCGTCCTGGGGAAGCACTCCGGGCGTCACGCGTTCGCGAAGACGCTCGAGGAGATGGGGTTCCAGCTCGGCAAGGAAGAGCTAAACCGTGCGTTCACGCGGTTCAAGGAGCTCGTCGATCGTAAGATCCAGATCACGGACAAGGACCTGGAGGCGATCGTCGCCGACGAGATCCAGAGCGTCGAAGAGGTGTACACGCTGGAATCCCTCCAGGTTGCCGGCGGCACGCACCTGGCACCGACGGCGACGGTGCGCCTTCTGCGCGAAGGCCAGCCGATCACGGAGTCGGCGATCGGCGATGGGATGGTCGACGCGGTCTACGGAGCGATTTTGCGCGCGACGGGGATGGAAGCGCAGCTCATCAGCTTCAACGTGGCTGCGGTGACCGGCGGTGCCGAAGCGCTTGGTGACGTCAGCGTTCAGATCCAGATCGACGGCGAGCGGTACACCGGTCGCGGCATCTCCACCGACATCGTAGAGGCGTCGGGGCGCGCATTCATCAATGCCTTGAATAGGGCCGCGCGCGCGCACCGCGTTGCGCGCGGGGACGAGCCGACGCCGTAGCGATGGGGGAGTTCCCGACTCCGGACGTCGAGGTGACGCACCTCTTCGTCGTCTCGGAGATGGAGCGCGCGCGAGCGTTCTACCGGGGCGTGCTGGGGGCCGAGTTGTTCCGAGAGTACGGCGGGACATCGTGCGTGCTGCAGTTCCAGGGCGCGTGGCTTCTCCTCGTCACCGGGGGAGGGCCCACCGAGGACAAACCGACGGTGACCTTCGAGCCTCCCTCGGATCCCGATCGCGTGAGCAGCGAGCTGACTTTCCGCGTGCCCGATTGCCGCGCGGCTTACGAGACACTGAGCGCGCGCGGTGCCTCATTTCTCGCGCCGCCGGTCGACTGGGGCGGCGAGATCCGGGCCTTCTTCCGGGACCCGGACGGGCACCTGCTGGAGATCAGCGAAGCCGTCTCGCGCTAAAGCGCGGCAGTCGACGGACCCGGGTACGCTCGCGCGCGCTCGTACGCGGTGATGTCGGCCTCGTGCTGCAGCGTCAGCGCGATCTCATCGAGACCGTTCAGCAACCGCTCTTTGATGTCCGGGTCGACATCGAACTGGAAGGTCTGCTCGCCGGCGCGCACCGTCTGCGACGCGAGCTCGACCGTCACATCGCCGGCGGCTGCAACCGCGCGCACCTCGTCCTCGGGAAGCACGACCGGGAGCAGCCCATTCTTGGTGCAGTTCGCGTAGAAGATGTCGCTGAAGCTCGGCGCGATCACGGCGTCGAATCCGAACTGCTGGATCGCCCAAACCGCATGCTCCCGCGACGAGCCACACCCGAAGTTCCGCCCCGCAACCAGCACCGCGCCCGGCTCGATCGACACCTCGCCGGAGCGCACCCAATCGAAGAACAGGAACTCGCCGTAGCCCGTGCGCTCGATCCGCTTCAGGAACTGCTTCGGGATGATCTGATCGGTGTCAACGTCCGCACGGTCGAGCACCGTGACGTGACCCTGGATCGTGGTAACGGGCTCCATCAGTTCCACGCCCTGATGTCGACGAAGTGACCCTCGATCGCGGCGGCCGCAGCCATCTGCGGCGACACGAGGTGCGTCCGCCCGCCGGCGCCCTGACGGCCTTCGAAGTTGCGGTTGGACGTGGACGCGCATCGCTCCTGCGGCTGCAGGATGTCGGGGTTCATCCCCAAACACATCGAGCAGCCTGCCTCTCGCCACTCGAACCCGGCCGCGCTGAAGATCTTGTCCAGGCCTTCTCGCTCCGCTTGCGCCTTCACTTGCTGCGAGCCCGGCACGACCATCGCGCGCACGCTGTTCGCGACGCGGCGGCCCTCGACCACCCGCGCGGCTTCGCGCAAGTCTTCGATGCGAGAGTTGGTGCACGACCCGATGAAGACGCGATCCAGCGCGATGTCGGTGATCGCCGTTCCGGGCTGCAACCCCATGTACGTGAGGGCGCGCTCCGCGGTCTCGGCAGCAACGGTCCCTGCATCGTCGGGCGACGGCACGCGGCCGGTCACTTCGACGACCATGCCCGGCGTCGTGCCCCACGTGACGACGGGGGAGAGCGCGGAGGCATCGATGGAGACTTCCTTGTCGAAGCGCGCGCCCGCATCGGTAGGCAGCGCGCGCCATCTCGAGATCGCTTCGTCCCAATCCTTGGGTGCGGCGAGACGACCTTCGATGTATCGGAACGTCGTTTCGTCGGGCGCGACGAGGCCCGCGCGCCCACCGCCCTCGATCGTCATGTTGCATACGGTCATGCGGTTCTCCATCGACAGAGCTTCGATGGCAGGACCCGCATACTCCACGACGTAGCCCTGTGCGCCCGACGTCCCGAGGCGCCCGATCGTCGCGAGGATCAGGTCCTTCGCCGTCACCCCGCGCCCCAAGGTCCCCTCGTAGGTGATCCGCATCGTCTTCGGCTTGCGCTGACCCAGCGTCTGCGTCGCGAGCACGTGCTCGACCTCGCTCGTCCCGATCCCGAACGCAAGAGCTCCGAACGCGCCGTGCGTCGAGGTGTGGCTGTCGCCGCACACGATCGTCATGCCCGGCTGCGTCAGCCCGAGCTCCGGCCCGATCACGTGCACGATCCCTTGACGATCCGAGCCGAGCGAATAGATGGGGATGCCGAACTCCGCGCAGTTGCGCTCCAGCGTCTCGACCTGTGTGCGCGACAGCTCGTCGGCGATCAGGCGCGCGACCTTGGTGCCGTCGGTGGGCACGTTGTGGTCGGCGGTGGCGATCGTCTTGTCCGTGCGGCGAACCGGCCGGCCGCTCAAGCGAAGCCCGTCGAAGGCTTGCGGCGACGTCACCTCATGCACCAGGTGCAGGTCGATGTAGAGCAGGTCGTCCCGAACCTGGTGCGCGTCCCAGATCTTGTCGAACAGGGTCTTGGGCATCGTGCTCCTTACGTGTTCCGAAGGCCGGCGGTGACGACAGCCGTGAACGTGGTCTCGGTGTTGCCGGGGTTCTCGAAGTGGTGGGGGAGATCGGCGTCGAACGTGATCGCGTCACCCGCGCCGAGCTCGAAGCGCTCACCGTCGACGAAGACGGCAAGTGCGCCTGCTTGGACGAGCACCGTCTCGCGGCTGCCGGCCGCGTGCAAGGGCGCGTCGCCGGCCCCACCGGTCCGCGCGCCCGCTCGCAGCGCGTGCACGGTGACCGAGGCGCGCTCGCCGGGCAGCCCCGGGGTGACCTGCTCGTACCGATGGCCGTTCCGTCGCACCGATCGGCGCTCCTTCGCGCGCGCCAGCACCACGTGGTGGCCCTCGTCGAGCCGCAGCAGCTGCGACAGCGACAGACCGAGACCGGCGGCGATCTTCCCGGCGACGGCCAGTGTCGGGGAGGTATCGCCGCGCTCGACCTGCGACAGCATCGGCGCGCTCACGCCGCTGAGGTCGGCCAGATCGCGTAGGGAGAGGCCGCGCGCTTCGCGGAGCGCGCGCACGCGGCGTCCGGATTGCTGAACCGGATCGCGGTCGACCGAGCGGGTCTTGGCGGCCATCGGAGCGTGTATGCTATCACGAACGTTCGTCTGTTAGCATCCGATATCGACGGCTGAAGCCGTAGCGCCCTCGATACAATCACCGCCTCGGCCGAGAGGACGTTCATGGACCTTGATGCGCTCACGGAACACGATCGTGTGATGCTGCTCGAACAGGCTTTCTCTTCGGTCGACGAGCTCTGCGACCACCTCGGCGAGGACGACTGGGACCGGCCGACGGACCTGCCGGGCTGGACGGTCCAGGACAACCTCTCGCACCTGGTGAGCTACGAAGCGGCCGCGCTGGGGAGGCCTCGCGCGCCGGCCGACCTCGACGTCTCCAAGTACCCCTACGTCACAAGCGAGTTCCAGGCAGCCAACGAGCGGGAAGTCGAGCTGCGGCGCGCGCGCACCGGCGCCGAGGTTGTGGCGGAGTTCCGCGAGGTTATCCCCCTCCGGATCAAGTCCCTCGCCGAGCTCGACCAGTCGCGCGATTCGAGGCCGGATGAGTCGCCGATCGGATTCTCGCGGCGGTGGGGGGACTTCCTGCTGATCAGGTCGAGCGACTTCTTCTATCACGAGCAAGACATGCGCCGGGCCTCGGGCAATCCCGGCCATCTGCGGGGCGCCGTCGCCCTGATGGTGTTCGAGCGCGTCGGCCGCCGCCTGATGCCGCGCGTCGCGGCCAAGGACGCCGCTTTGCCCGACGGCACCACGGTTGCGTTCGATATCGACGCGCCGGCGGAGCCGTTCGGCGTCACGGTCGACGCCGGTCGGGGGATCCTGGTCGAGCAGCCTCACAAAGCCGCCGCGCGCATCGCGGCAGATTTCGAAGCCTGGCTCTGCCTCGTCGGTGGCCGTTGGTCCGTTGCGCGAGCAGGAGACGAAGGCCGCCTGAGGATCGACGGGGATCAAGCCATCGCCACGCGGCTGCTCGACAAGATCGTGGTGATGCCGTGACCTACCGGATCGGCGTCATCGCCGGAGACGGGATCGGACCCGAGGTGATCGCGCAGGGCCTGAAAGCGCTGCGCGCGTCCGGGGTCGAGTTCGAGACGGTCGACTACGACCTTGGCGCGCGTCGCTTCCTCGAGACTGGGGAGGTGCTGCCCGACGAAACACTCGCCGATATGCGGTCGCTCGACGCGATCCTGTTGGGCGCCGTCGGCGACCCCCGTGTTCCGCCCGGGATCCTGGAGCGCGACCTGCTGTTGCGGCTCCGCTTCGAGCTCGATCTCTACGTCAACCTCCGTCCGGTGAAGCTCCCCGAGGGCGTCGCGACGCCGCTCGCAAATAAGGGCCCGGCCGATATCGATCTCGTCGTCGTCCGCGAGAACTCCGAGGGCCTTTACTCGGGCGCCGGCGGCGTGCAAGGTCGGGGGACCGGGCGAGAAGTTGCGACGCAGGAGTCGATCAACACGCGCGCCGGCGTTGATCGCCTCCTGGAGTACGCGTTCGAGCTTGCCGAACGCAGGCCCCGGAAGAAGCTGACGCTCTGTCACAAGA
>VAWS01000196.1 GCA_005884515.1 Actinomycetota bacterium | reverse complement strand
ATTCCATCGCGAGCCTCGTCTTCCCGAGTCCGGCGTCGCCGGCCAGCGCGACGACGCTGCCCTGCCCTCTGTTCGCAGCAAGGAGCGCGTCCTCGAGGATCGATAGCTCTTCCGCCCGCCCCACGAGGACCGGACAAAGTGCCCGCTCCACCATGACCATATGCGTCAGAGTCTCGCGCGTTTAGCCGCGGTAGTCCACGTTCGATATCTGCATCAGCTTCTCGAAACGGTGCTCGGAGCTGATGATCCGGATCGTCCCGGTGCGCGCGCGCATGACCATCGACTGGCTGGTAGCGCCCTTCGGCGTGTAACGGACACCCTGGAGCAAGACTCCGTCGGTCACGCCGGTCGCAGCAAAGAAGGCTTCTTCTCCGCCGCAAAGGTCCTCAGTCGTCAAGACTCGCGAGAGGTCATAGCCGGCGGCGATGGCGGCGGCGCGCTCCTCGTCGTTCCGCGGCCACAGCCGTCCTTGGATCTCGCCGCCGATGCACTTCAGGGCAGCGGCCGAGACGACGCCTTCGGGCGTACCGCCGATCCCATACAAGAGGTCGACGCCGGTTCCTTCCTTCGCGGCGGTGATCGCGCCGGCGACGTCGCCGTCGGTGATCAGGCGCACGCGCGCGCCCATCTTCCGGACGCGCTCGATCGCTTCCTGGTGCCGATCTCGATCGAGGATCGTGACGGTGATGTCTTGCGACTGCAGCTTGCGCGCCTTGGCGACGTTGCGGATGTTGTCCTCGATGGAGGCGGTGATGTCGATGGCCTTGCCGCCCTCGGGTCCGGCCGCGATCTTCTCCATGTAGACGCACGGGCCGGGATCGAACATCGCGCCTCGCTCGGCAACGGCGACGACCGACAACGCATTGTCTTCGCCGCGCGCCGTCAGCCGTGTGCCGTCGATCGGGTCGACCGCGACGTCCACCGCCGGCGGCTCGCCGGTGCCGACGTGCTCGCCGTTGTAGAGCATCGGCGCTTCGTCCTTCTCCCCCTCGCCGATGACGACGATCCCGTCGACGGCAACGGTGTTGAACATCAAGCGCATTGCGTCGACGGCGGCTCCGTCCGCGGCGTTCTTGTCGCCGCGCCCCACCCAGCGCGCTGCCGCAAGGGCGGCCGCCTCCGTGCATCGAACGAGGTCGAGGGCAAGGTTCCGATCGGGGACGGGGCCTTCTCCGCGTGGCATCTAGGTCCTCTCCTCGGTGTTAGGCAGCGCCATTCCACCATGCGCCGCGCTGCCGGGCTACTCGGCGCCGGAACGGCAGCGGCGCGCGCCTCGGGAGAAGCGCGCGCCGCGAAGAGAGAAGCTGTTAGCTCAGCGTGACGGCCACGGTGCGCTGCTCGGAGCCGCGAAGCACCGTCAGCT
The DNA here is from genome assembly GCA_005884515.1 of Actinomycetota bacterium. Lineage (GTDB taxonomy): Bacteria > Actinomycetota > AC-67 > AC-67 > AC-67 > AC-67. The sequence continues at coordinate 4,085 of VAWS01000196.1, read as the reverse complement.
CGAGCGTCGTGCCGGCCTGCTCGAGCGCGTCGTGCAGCTCGTCGGCGTTCGTCAGCGCCTTGCCGCCCGCCGCCGTGATCAGATCACCCTGCTCGATGCCGGCCGCCGCTGCCGCACTGTCGTCTTCGACGAATCGAACGAGCAGCCCGTCCGCGTCCGGCAGCCCGACCGACCGGCGCAGGTTGCGCGCCACTTCGGGCGGAACGATGCCGACGCCAAGCCGCGGCCTCGACGGAGTCTCGCCGCGCGACAGCTTGTCGACGCGCGCGCGCAGCGTCTGGTCGGCCGGGATCGCGAGGTAGAAGCCCTCACCCAAACGGTTGGTATTGATGCCGAGCAGCTTCCCGTCGGGGTCGACGGTCGGTCCGCCCGAGGAGCCGGGGAGCAGCGGTGCGGTGTGCTCGACGCTGCCGGCGATCCGACGGCCGCGCGGCCCGCGGAAGCTCCGCTGCGTTCCGGAGACGTAGCCGACGGTTACGCGCAGACCGTGCCCGCCCGGGTTCGACAGCGCGAAGACCGGGTCGCCGATCTCAGCTGCGGCGCCGTTCCACTCGACCGGCGCGACGCCGTTCGTATCCGCGGACAGAACCGCTATGTCGCCGTCGACATCGACACCGAGCACGCTGGCCGACTCGCTGCGGCCGTCGTGGAAGGTGACCGTGACTTCGTCGCCGCGCAGGTTGTGCGCGTTGGTGAGGATCTTGCCGTCCGCGATGACCACCCCGGAGCCGATACCCCGGTGGTTCCCAACGCCGACCACGGCCTTCTCGAGCTTGCCGCGTACGCCCTTGATCGATTCCTGAACTTCCGTGAGGACGCTCATCCCCTACCCTCCTGCTCGACTTACTTGCAGATTGCAAGTTACTATCTACCTCGTGAGCGAGCAAGCGGTGACCCGGGCGGTGGCGGGCTACGATGCCGCTATGCAGGGAGAACGCGCGCCGGAAACGGCCCTGGAGGCTGCGCTCGAACGGGTCGGGGAGCGCTGGGCGCTGCTTCTCGTCGATGCGCTGCTTGAGGGGCCGAAACGATTCAACGAACTGCTCGACCTTGTCCCGGGGATCGCCCCGAACATCCTGTCGCAGCGGCTCAAGCACCTCGAGCGCGAAGCGATCCTCGTCGCGCGCCCGTACCAGCGCAGGCCGATCCGGCTCTCGTACGAGCTGACGGCTGCATCGTGGACGACGCCGAGCCGGCCGAGGTGCGGTACCTCTAGCTAGCCGACGTGGACGGAAGGACCGCCGCCGATGTCGGCGGAGCCGTGATCCTCGCCCAGTCTCGAGAGTCTCCGGCGCGCGGTCAGCGCCGTGACGACGAAGACGACGAAGAACAGCGTGGCTGCGACGAGCACGATCGTGGCACCGCTCGCGACGTCGTTGTAGTAGGAGATGTAGATCCCTACCACACTGCAGAGCGCACCGATAAGCATGGAAGCGATGAGCAGCTTCCCGAACGAGTCGGTGACGAGCCGTCCCACGATGGCCGGCACGACGATGATCGCCGCGATCAACGTGACTCCGAGAAGCTGCAACGTCGACACGATCGTCGCCGCCATGACGAGCGCGAACAGCGTGTCGTAGCGCTTCGAGTTTACGCCGTACGCGTCGGCCACCTCGGGATCGAATGTGATGAAGAGCAGCTGTCGGTAGCGGAAGAAGACCACCGCACCGACGAAGACGAACACCCCGAGAAGGATGTACAAGCCCGAGATCGACACGCCGAGGATGTTCCCGAACAGCGCCGCATCCGGGTTCACCGTGAGGTGGTGCACGTGGCTGATCAGCGCGACACCGATGGCGAAGGAAGCCGTCGTAACGACTCCGATCGCCGCGTCGGCCCCGATCTGACGCCGTCTCGATACACCGTTGATGAGCAGCGCCGAGACGAACCCCCATATGCCGGCGCCGAGATAGAAGTTGACATTCGCGACGTAGCTTGCGACGGCGCCGCCGAAGATCGCGTGCGACAACCCATGGCCGATGTAGGACATGCGTCGTAGCACCACGTAGACGCCGACAAGCCCGCACAGCGCGCCGGCAAGGATCCCAGCGATGAGCGCGTGCCGCGAGAAGCCGATGTGCCACGGATCCGTGAGGTAGTGCATCAGCCTTCCCTCTGATGGGTATGGCCGGCACCCTCGTCGTGCGCGTGGGGCGGAGGCTGCTCGCCGAAGTGTGCCGCCGGGACCTCCTCCGGGTGCTGCGCGCGCGCGTGCTCATCCTTGAAGGCCGACGGGAGATCGCCGATCAGCAGCATCCCTTCCTGCTGGATCACGACCATGTCGGCGCCGTACAGCTCCGACAGAACGCTCGGCGTCAGGACCTCTTGCGGGGTTCCCATCGCGATCAACTTGCGGTTGATGCAAACGAGGCTGGGCAGGTGCGCGGCGACGGCGTTCAGGTCGTGCGTCGTCAATACGATCGCGATGCCCTCGTGGTTCAACGAGTGCAACAGGTGCAGGATGTCGTGTCGCGTCTTCACATCGACGCCGGCCGTCGGCTCGTCCAACAAGAGCAGCTCAGGCTTGCGCATGAGCGCGCGCGCGATGAAAGCGCGCTGCTGCTGCCCGCCACTCAGGTTCCTGATGTGACGGTGCGCGAGCTGCCCGATCCCCAGCTTGTCGAGGATCTCCCGCGCTTCCGCGCGCGCAGACGCCTGAGCCCACGGCACCAGCCTGCGATCGGCTGCTCGGCCGAGAAGGACGACTTCTTCGACCGTGACGGGGAAGTTCCAGTCGATCGCTTCGATCTGGGGCACGACGGCGAGGCGAACCTTCGCTCCGTTGCTCCCGATGCGGACCATGCCGGCGGCAGGCTTCGTCGTCCCGGAGATCAGCTTCAGCATCGTCGTCTTCCCCGCGCCGCTCGGACCGACGACGCCGACGAACGCCCCTTCGGGGATCGTCAGGCTGATTCGGTCGAGAACGACGCCTTCACCGTAGGTGTAAGAGACGCTCTCGAACTCGATGATCGGATGATGCATCGCGGCTAATCGTAGGCGCTGTGCGTCGGGATGCCATCCAGCGCGCTCGGGTTGCCTCCGAGGTCGGTCACCATCGTGCGCACGTCGTAGACCATCAGCCCGACGTAGGAATGATCCGGACCTCCGACGTTGCCCGGCAGGTCGTCGTCGCGCAGGGTCGCCTCGTACTTCGCGCCGGTGTCGCGCCCGATCTGGGCGAGGACGGTGCTGGGGAACACTTCCGAACCGAAGATCGCAGGGACATGCTCGTCTTTGATCTGCTTCTCCAACGCCGCGACCTCCTGGGCGGACGGCTCGGCGAAATCGGACGGTTGGATCGCGCCGATCACCTTCATGCCGTAGTGCTTCGCGAAATATGCGAACGAGTCGTGGTACGTGAGCAGCACCCGGTTCTTCGGCGGGATGGTATCGATCGCCGTCTGCACGGCGGTGTTCAGTCGGTTCAGCAACGCGATGTACGCAGTGGTGTTCGCGCGGAACCGGACGGCGCCGGCAGGATACGCCGCGATCAGCTGGTCGCGAATCAGCTCCGCGTACGTGATCGCGTTCGCAACGTCCATCCAGAGGTGTGGATTGGGTTTCCCGCCCGACGTCGGAAATGAGAAGTCGTAGACGTACTGGCTCGCGGTGATCACGTGCGGGCCGATCTGGTAGATGATCGCGCCCTTCTTGTGGTTCGTCTCGGCCAGGCGCAGCGTCGGGTCTTCCAGGTGCAAGCCGTTCAGGATGATGATGTCGGACTTCATGATCAATCGCGCGGTATTCGGCGTCGGCTCGAACGTGTGCGAGTCGACCCCCTCCGGGATCAGCCCGTCGACGTGGACGACCTTGCCGGCCACGTTGCGCGCGATGTCGGTGATCGGCGAGACGGTGGTGACGACCTCGAACCCGGCGGTGGCCTTGGACCCGTTGCCGTTCGAGCAGCCTGCGAGCAGGAGCATCAGGCCCGCGAGAACGAGGGATCCCTTCTTCATGGCATCAGGCTAGCGGCGATGACAAGCACTTGCAGATGCAAGTCATTTGCAACTGATCTCTATGGCGGCTGCTCAGCTGCGGCAGCGCCGGCAGATGCCGAAGATCGCGAAGTGGGTGAGATCTGCCTC
>VAWS01000032.1 GCA_005884515.1 Actinomycetota bacterium | reverse complement strand
GTATCTGCTTCGCGGACGCGACAACTTCGGCCGCCCCGTCTCCATGGACGTCTCCTCCGGCGGCGAGCCCACCGACCTCGAGATCGTCGCGACGGACGGGTCGGTGCGCTGGCTGCGCGTGCAGCACGGTCCCGGCTTCGACGGACGTGGGCAGCTGAGCTTCGACGTCTTGGTCGTGACCGACGTGACCCGTCAGCGCGAGGTCGACAAGCTGAAGGATGACTTCATCTCGACGGTGTCCCACGAGCTGCGCACGCCGCTCACGCCGATCAAGGGCTACGCGTCGCTGCTGCTCCGACGTAACGATGAGATCCCGGCCGAGCGGCGTCGCGAAGCGCTGCAATCGATCCTCGAGCGGGCCGACCACATGCACCGCCTCGTCGAGGACCTCTTGCTTGCGTCGCGCGTGGCCACTACGGGCGAGCGGCGTCTGCCCGAGGTTGGACGGCAAGCGGTCGACGTGGGTCACGTCGCCGAGAAGGCGCTCCGGTCGTTCGTTATCGCGCACCCGCTGCGTGAGTTCCGGCTGGATGCAGCCGATGGCGCCGTGGCGCTGGGCGACCCGATCCGCATCGAGCAGATCGTGGCAAACCTCGTGTCCAACGCCATCAAGTTCTCGGATGAGGGCGCGCCCGTCGACGTCGAGATCGCGCGCGAAGGCGTGTCGGTTCAGATCAAGGTGCACGACACCGGACGCGGCATCCCGGCCGACAAGCACGACGAGATCTTCGAGAAGTTCAAGCGCCTGGAAGACCCGCTCCGGATGGAAACCGGCGGCGCGGGTCTCGGCTTGTTCATCGTGCGGCAGCTTGCGCGCGCGATGGGCGGCGACGTGAGCGTCGAGAGCGTGCTGGGCAAGGGGAGCACGTTCACGGTGACGCTGACGGTCAGCAGCAGCTCGGTCCCCGCGGTTGCTCCGCCGGACCGGCGCGCAAGCGACCTCGCCGGCTAGTCCGCCCAAACGACTACCAAACTGGTACCTCTGTAGGTCCGTATCCGGATGCGGATGGGTACCAGCTTGAAGAACGACAGAGGGCCGACTTTCCTCGTGGTATCCTCCGCGGATGGAGACGTCTTCTTTCGATTCCGTTCTCGTCATCGATTACGGCGCCCAGTACGCACAGCTGATCGCGCGCCGCGTCCGGGAATGCAAGGTCTTCTCTGAGATCCTGCCGCACGACGTTTCGATCGAGGAGATCCGTAAGCGTCGCCCGCGCGGCCTCATCCTCAGCGGTGGCCCGGCAAGCGTCTACGCGCCCGGCGCGCCTGCCGTGAACCCTGCGTTCTTCGATCTCGGGATCCCGGTGCTAGGCATCTGCTACGGCCTGCAGGGCATGGCGCAGGCGCTCGGCGGAGAGGTCGCCCACACGGGAACGCGCGAGTACGGCAAGACCGAGCTCCACGTCACGCAGCCGAGCAGCGTTCTCTTCGAGTCGCTTCCGGAAGACCAAACGGTGTGGATGAGCCACGGCGACGTGGTGACGCGCGCGCCCGACGGCTTCCAGGTGACGGCGTCGAGCGAGGCCTCCCCGGTCGCCGCGTTCGAGGACCGCGAGCGCGGCCTGTACGGCGTCCAGTTTCACCCCGAGGTGGCGCACACGCCGCGCGGCCTCGACCTGCTGAAGAACTTCCTCTACGAGGCCGCCGACGCGCGGCCCTCGTGGACCCGGGTGTCGATCATCGAGGAAGCGATCAAGGACATCCGTGAGAGGGTCGGCTCGGAGCAGATCATCTGCGGCCTCTCCGGGGGCGTCGACTCGGCCGTCGCGGCGGTGTTGGTCCACAAGGCGGTCGGCGACCAGCTCACCTGCGTCTTCGTCGACCACGGGCTGCTCCGCGCGGACGAACCTGAGCAGGTCGAAGAGACGTTCCGGCGCCTGTTCAACATCAACCTCATCCACGTGAAGGCGCAGGACCGGTTCCTCGCGAAGCTTGCCGGCGTCACCGACCCGGAGACGAAACGGCGCGCGATCGGGGAAGAGTTCATCCGCGTCTTCGAGGAGGTCGCGCGCACGGAGCTCGCCGGCGCGCGCTTCTTGGTCCAGGGCACGCTGTACCCGGACATCATCGAGTCGGGCACGCGCGACGCCGCCAAGATCAAGAGCCACCACAACGTCGGCGGCTTGCCGGAGGACATGGACTTCGAGCTGATCGAGCCGCTCCGTAACCTGTTCAAGGACGAGGTGCGCGCGATCGGTGAGGAGCTCGGCCTGCCCGACGAGATCGTCTGGCGGCAGCCGTTCCCGGGGCCGGGACTCGCGATCCGCGTGATCGGCGACGTGACGGCCGAGAAGCTGCATATCTTGCGCCAGGCCGACGCCATCGTCCTCGACGAGGTCCGGAAGGCCGACCTGACGCGGACACTGTGGCAGTCGTTCGCGATCTTGCCGGACGTGCGCACGGTCGGCGTGATGGGGGACGAGCGGTCCTACGCACACCCGGTCGTAGTGCGCGCGGTGACGAGCGAGGACGCGATGACGGCGGACTGGGCGCGCTTGCCCTACGAGCTGCTCGAGAAGATCGCATCGCGGATCGTCGCCGAGGTGCCGGGCGTGAACCGCGTGGCGTACGACATCACGTCGAAGCCGCCGGCGACGATCGAGTGGGAGTAACGCGCGGCCGCTCGAAACGACCGAAGACCGCTACCAGGCCCACCAAGATCACCGCCGGTACTCCGATCCACACGAATCGTTCGAGCCACCAACGTGCGTCGCTGTGCCCTCGTCCGAGGCCGAGCGGCCACAGGATCAAGATCGCGATCAGGAATGCGGTCATGTGCCACAAGAACAGCGTCATCACGATCGTGTTGACGAGGATCGTCCCTTTCCATGCGCGCGCCTTCTGCAGCCACGCCGTTGCTGGCTCCCGCAAGAGAAGCACCGCGCCGATCTGCCAGACCCCGACGGCCAAGTAGCACAGCGTGGGTGGGTACGCGTTCGAGATCTGCTCGACGTCCGTCCCCAAGAGGCTTCGCGGGTAATACCCGATCCCGGGGAACCAACTGAAGCGGCTCGCGCCGCCGATCCACTGGAAGAACCACGGGTTCGTCAGGAGCACCAGCGTGCCGAGCCCGCCGATCACCATCGCCCACTTCGCGCGCGCTGAAAGTCGCTGCAGTGTTCCATCAGCGTAGAAGTGCCCGAGCTGGTGCGGGAACAGCAACACGAAGACGATGTTGGCGTAGCGAACGAAGTGAAGGTTGAAGCCGAACCCGATGACGTCGGCCGCGACCGCGCCGAGCGCGAGGAGGACCGGCACGCGCCAGCCGAAGCGGCGGTGAAGCCGGATCGTGAATGGGCTGAACGTCACCACGACCATGTAGACGCCGAGGAACCACAGCGGGCCGAACGGCAATGTGGCACCCGGCGGATACACGCCCCGCAGCAGATGCGTGTGACCCCACAGCTCGGGTCCCGTCGGCTTGCCGATGTTCGCGAGGTGCAAGACGACCTGGATCACGACCCAGATCCCGAGGAGGATCGCCGACGGGCGGAGCAGCCGTTGCAGGCGCGCGCGTACGAAGTCCCAGTCCGATCCGCCCTTGCGCCGGTTGGAGTCGTACGCGACGACGTTGGAGAAACCGCCGACGAAGAAGAAGATCGGCATGACCTGGAACACCCACGTGGCCAGCCAGAGCCCACGTGTGACGCCGATGGCGCTCGTCGTCGTGATCACCCCACCGTGCCACGTGATGACACTGATGAGCCAGTGCCCGAACACGACGGCCAGGATGCTGGCTGCTCGAAGGAAATCCATGTAGCGATCGCGCGTGTCGGGGGTCAGCGTGGCGAGCTGATCGAGCGTCCCTGCGACGCCGCCTTCCGACCTCGTCGTGCTCAAGCCGCCCCTTCGCCCGCCGACACTGTGCCATGGGGCGTGGCCCGTGGATAGCCTCCTGGTCGGATGGGCTCCGCGCGCGTCTCCGGCGGCTGAGATAATGGGACGGTGACGGATCCGCTTATCGACGCGCCCGACCTCCCCCAGGCAGAGACCTTCGAAGAGCAGCTGCTGCGCGACCTGAACCCGGCGCAGCGGCAAGCAGTGACGCACGACGGCGGACCGCTGCTGATCGTCGCCGGCGCCGGCTCGGGGAAGACCCGGGTTCTGACGCACCGGATCGCCCACTTGATCCGCGCGCGCAAGGTGAATCCGTTCTCGATCCTCGCGATCACGTTCACGAACAAGGCCGCGGGGGAGATGAAGGAGCGCGTCGGGCAGCTCGTCGGCGAGCGTTTGGGCGGCGCGATGTGGGTGATGACGTTCCACTCCGCGTGCGTGCGGATCTTGCGGCGCGAGGGCGTCCGCCTCGGCTACAAGTCCACCTTCACGATCTACGACGATTCCGACTCCGAGCGGCTGATCGCGTACTGCCTGCGGGACCTCGACATCGACGCGAAGCGGTTCCCGCCCCGCACGATCAAGGCCGCGATCGGGCGCGCGAAGGACGAGATGGTCGACGAGGAGATGTTCGCTGCGCGCGCGGACAACTTCTTCGATAAGCAAGTGGCCGACGTCTACCAGGCGTACCAGGCGCGTCTGCGCCAGGCGCAGGCGATGGACTTCGACGACCTCATCCTGAACGTCGTCCACCTCTTCCGGCTGTTTCCCGACGCGCTCGCCGCATACCAGGACCGGTTCCAGCATGTGATGATCGACGAGTTCCAAGACACGAACGGCGCGCAGTTCGAGCTCGCCAGGCTCCTCGCGCAACGGGACCGCAACATCTGCGTCGTCGGTGACGCCGACCAGAGCGTGTACGCCTTCCGCGGCGCCGACTTCCGCAACGTGTTGCGCTTCGAAGACGAGTTTCCCGACGCGCGTGTGATCGTGCTCGAGCAGAACTACCGCTCGACGCAGACGATCCTCGACGCGGCGAACGCGGTGATCGACCGCAACATGATGCGCAAGCCGAAGAACCTCTGGTCCGACCAAGGCGCCGGCGTCCCGATCACGCGGTTCCACGCCGAGAGCGAACAGGACGAAGCGATGTACGTCGCGCGAGCGATCGAGCAGCTGCGCGAAGAGGACGAAGGGAAGTACGGCGATATCGCGATCTTCTACCGAACGAACGCGCAGTCCCGAGCGATCGAAGAAGTGTTCACCCGCTACGGGGTCCCGTACCGGGTGATCGGCTCACTGCGGTTCTACGACCGCAAAGAGATCAAGGACGCGATGGCCTACCTTCGCTTGTCGATCAACCCGTCCGACGAAGTTTCACTGAAGCGCGTGATCAACACGCCGAAGCGCGGGATCGGGGATCAGACCGTCGCAGTGCTCGAGCGATTCGCGCGCGAAGCAGGCCTCTCGATCAGTGAGGCGGTCGACGAAGTCGACGCGATCGATCTGGCGCAGCGCGCGCGCAGTGCCGTCGGCGGGTTCGGCTCGATCATGCGCGTTGCGCGCGAGATGGCCGAGGCGAACGCGTCTCCGGCCGAGGTGCTGCAACAGGTGCTCGACTCATCCGCGTACATCGCCGAGCTCGAAGCGGAGAAGACCGTCGAGGCGCAAGGCCGCGTCGAGAACCTCCAAGAGCTGGTCGGGGTCGCCGATGCCTACGTGCGCGACAACCCCGAGGGCGGCGTACGAGGGTTCCTCGAGCAGGTCGCGCTCGTCAGCGATGCCGACGAAGTCGTCGACGACGAAGGCGCCGTCACGATGATGACGCTGCACATCGCGAAGGGCCTCGAGTTCCCGGTGGTCTTCATCACCGGTATGGAGGAGGGCGTCTTCCCGCACATGCGCTCGATGACCGACCCGGGGCAGCTCGAAGAGGAACGCCGGCTGTGTTACGTCGGCATCACGCGCGCGAAGGAGCGCCTGTTCCTGACGCACGCGTGGAGCCGCTCGCTGTGGGGTGGGACGAACTACAACCCGCCGTCGCGGTTCCTCCACGAGATCCCCGAGCACCTCGTCGTTGTGGCGGGGGAAGAGGCCGAGGAGGGCGAGACGGAGCTCGTTCGGGGCAAGGCAGGGCCCGGGCCCGCCATCACCGTGAGCGTCGGCGAGGAGGTCTTCCACGAGCGCTGGGGTCGAGGCGTGGTAGTCGCGGTGGCCGGCCAGGGGAGCAACGCGGAGGTCACGGTCCACTTCGCCGACGAGGGCCAGAAACGGCTGCTCCTGGCCTATGCACCGCTGAAGAAGACCTAGCCACCGCTACGCTCTGTGGCTTCCCCTTTTGGGGCGAATGAACCTACTTGCTTGACTTGTTCATTACTGGTTCTACAGTTGCAACCGTTCCAGGGGGCCTGCCAGGGCCTGGGGAAGAGCGAAGCGGAGCGACCGTCGTAGGCATCTCCCGATGGAGGGAGACCATGAGCGGCGAAGCGCTCCATAGCATTCCTGGAATTCAAAAGCCGGGCCGGAAGGCTCAGGGACTTCTGCATCTCTTCGCGGCGACGTTGTTGTGCCGTCCACTCGAGCCGCCGGAACCAGACGTCGACGCGCTCGTTCGCTCTGCGGATCTCGAAGCGTCGCGCATGGCGGAGGGCGGGCGCATCGAGTTGGCACAGCGCGATCACACCGCGTTCCGGCTCGTGTATCGCGCGCTTCGTGACCGGGCCGCTCGCGTTCGGCCGGGCGAGATCGTGTCCGAGCCGCGTTGGATGCGCGCCGTTTCTGCGCTGTCGTGGCTGCGACATCGTCAGCGCGCGGCGCTGATCCTCGACGCGATGACGCCACTAACGGTGGCGGACATCGCGGAGGTAACCAACGTGTCCGAGCACGAGGCGGAGCGCATCATCGGCACCGCGGTCGCGTCGGTTGCGCGCGCGCTCGGCCGTCCCACCGACGTCCGGCGGGACCTCGAGCAGGCCGCGGGGCACCTCCGATCGAGCGACGAGGTGGTACCGATCGAGCCGGCGGAGCCCGTGCTGCCCAGGCGCGTGGTGCGGCTCCTGCTGGAGGGCCCGCCGGCCAAAGCCCCGGAGCCGCCCACGTTCGCGCCCGACATGACGCCCGTCGATGCCTTGCTCGCTCGCTCCGAGGCCGAGCCGCCCGACATCACCTTTGCGTCGCCGACGCCCCCGAAGCCGCCCGTGCCGGTCCCCGCGACGATGCGCAGGCGGAATCCGAAGATCGCTCGCGACGGCCTCGTGGCACTGGTGGCGCTGGTGGTCGTCGTCTTCGCGCTGCTCCCGATGTCGTCCAGGGCCGTGCGTCCTTCGATCCATCCGAGCAGCCCCGTGGTCAACGCCGTCACGCCGCAGACACACGCCGTCACGCCGACGAAGGTCCTCTCGGCGACGGTCGTGCGCATCCACCGCGGCGACACCCTGTGGGCGATCGCCGAGCGCACCCTGCGCGACCCGATGCGCTGGCGCGAGATCTGGCGGCTGAACCGGGGCAAGGTGATGCGAACCGGCCAGCGGTTCATCGACCCGAACCTGATACGGCCCGGGTGGGTCCTGAAGATACCGGGGTAAAAGCACCATGTGATCGGCGATAGCACCGTCGCGGTGCGTTTGCTCATCGCCGCGGGCCTCGGCGCAGCCGTGGGGATCGAGCGCGAGCTCCGCGAGCAGTGGGCGGGACTTCGGACGCACATCCTCGTTTGCGTCGGCGCGTGCCTCTTCACGCTGATGTCCGCGATCGGTTTTAGCGCCTTCATCGGCGGCACTCAGAAGGCGGCCGCCAACGCAGACGTCACGAGGATCGCGTCGCAAGTCGTCGTCGGCATCGGGTTCATCGGCGGAGGAACGATCCTCCGGCAGGGCGCGAACGTCCGCGGCCTGACGACGGCCGCAACGTTGTGGGTCACGGCGGCGATCGGTCTGGCCGTTGCCGCCGGTTCCTACGTGGCGGCCATCGTCGCAACCGCCGTCGCGGTCTTCACGCTGTCGGGCCTCAAGCCGCTCGAACGGTGGATCGGCCGGAAAGCGAAGCGCGCCGCCGCGTCGTCCGAGAGCGAGGACGCCTAAGCGCCGCTCTGCGCGCGCGCCCCGTTTCGAACGCTGCGCGCCGGACGGAGGTTGAGCTGGTTCGGGACGTCCGGATTCGCGAGCGTTTCCGCGATTGCACGGATGATCGGCCGCGAGATCAGCAAGCTCAAGTGCCCGACATCCTTCACCAGCACGTTGCGCGCGCGCAGCGCCGGCTCGGTGATCTTGGCGTTCGACGCCGGCAGCACGAGTGAGTCGAGGTTCGAGTAGAAGGAGATGAACCGCACCGGCATCGCGCGGGACGAGCGTGCGAGCTGGCGCAGAAGCAACGAACCGGGACGAAGCTGGCGCGCGGTTTTGCCCCGGCCGACCCACGCGGCGTGCGTGCCGCGGTGTGGCGTCCCGAGCGTGATGCAGGTGTGAACCTTCTCGTGACCGCCAAGCTTCTGGATGTAGTAGCGCGCGACCAAGCCCCCGAGCGAGTGGCCGATCAGGTGGACGTGCGTGGCTTCCGTGCGCTGAAGGATCTCATCGACGTGCACGGCAAGCTGGTGGGCCAGCTCCTGCACGTCGTGCCCGATGACGTTGTAGTTCATCGTGTCGACCGAGCGGAAGCCGAACTTCTTCAGCGAACGCCGCATGATCACGAACGCGCTGCGGTTGTGGAAATAGCCATGGAGCAGGATGATCGGCGTGCTTGCGGCGACGGGGTCCAGGTACCGCAACGGGACCTGCGACGTGTACCGGTCACCCAGGCGCACAGCATCTTCCACCTTCAGCGCGTCCGAGACGAGGCCGGCGGGGTAGAGCGCGACGTTCAGCGACGTCATGAGGATCTCTTTTGCGAAGCCCCGATACGTCCGCGGGCGGAGCATCGCACGCTGCAGCACTTTGCGGACGGCGTTTGCGTCTGAGCCGAGCGCGCCGATCTTGCTGCGCGCGCTCACGAGAGATGTTCCCCGGGAGTAGCGTCCTTCATCAGCTAGAACCCCTCCATCCCTACTGGAGCAATTCCAACCGGCAACCCTGGTCTTGAGGCCGCCGGTCCAGGGAAGGAACTATGCCGGGCCGGATTGTAACTGCAGCAAGCGCCTTCGCCTCAGAGCTGTGAAAAGATTTGCCGAATTTTTCGAGCAGCTGCCCGTTAATGCCCGCGAGTGAGCAAAAAGATGATTGGATGCACGCGTTTCTTCTTGCGGGGCCCAGGCGTCGTCATCGATAAACACGCCACCGCTTGCGTCTGCGGGCGGTCGGACCGCTGAGCCCCTCAAATGATGCCTGGATCGCGTCGTGGACGGTCTGGATCGCGAGATGAGGATCGCTATGAGCGCCGCCGCTTGGCTCGGCGACGACGTGGTCGGCCAACCCGAGCGCCTTTAGATCGTGCGCGGTCAAGCGCAGCTCGCCGGCGACGGACTCGAGATCGTTCCTACGCAAGATCGCTGCCGCGCCTTCGGGCGCGATGACGGAGAAGATCGAGTGTTCGAGGATCAAGAAGACGTCGCATGCCGCGAAAGCGAGCGCCCCTCCGCTGCCACCTTCGCCGACGCACGCCGCGACCGTGGGGACTGGCGCATGTAGGAGCGCTTCGAACGTCTCGGAGATCTCTCGGGCGATTCCGTCCGCTTCCGACCCAGCGGATGGATCGGCGCCGGGCGTATCGATCAAGGTGACTATCGGTCGGTTGAAGCGGACGGCGAAGTCGATTGCGCGGCGCGCGCGCTCGTAGCCGCCGGGCTTCGTTCGTCCGGTTCCGGAGAACCGGTTCTGTGCGATGAAGACGGGTCGTTTCCACTCATGCCAATCGTCAGCGGCTATGACTAGAA
>VAWS01000031.1 GCA_005884515.1 Actinomycetota bacterium | reverse complement strand
ATCGAGCCGCGGTCGACCAGCTTCGTCACTGCCGCCGGGTTGATGTCGACGCACACGATCGGGACACTCGCAGGCAAGATGTTCCCCGTCGCGATCGAGTGCAGCATCGTCGACACCATGATCGCCATCCCCAGGCCGGGGACGCGCGCGCGCATCGCGCGCTGCGTCTCGACCACGTCGGTGATGACTTCCGGCATCGGCCCGTCGTCGCGCACCGAGCCGCCGAGCACGTAATCGATGTTGTGCTTCACGAGGTGGTACATGATACCGCTCGTCAGCAGGCCCTGATCGACGGCGGCTTTGAACGAACCGGCGCGCCGCACCAGGTTGATCGAGCGGATGTGGTGCTCGTGGCCGTGCTCGGTGGGGATACCTTCGGCAAGCGACACACCGAGCGACGTGCCGAAGATCGCGCCTTCACTGTCGTGCGTCGCCAGCGCGTTGCCGGCGAACACCACGTCGACCCATCCGCTGCGCACCAGCGCGCAGAACGCGTCGACCGACCCGGTGTGCACGACCGCCGGCCCAAGCACCCACAGCAGCTTGAGGCCGCGCGCCTTGACGTCGCGCGCCATCTCGGCGATCCGCTCCACCATCAGCCCCTGCGGCTTCTCGCTGGACACCTCGCTCGACATGAACGAGAAGACCTGGCCGGTGCCGCTCCGGGGCCGCTCGAGCGGGGAGACCTTTATCCCTTCGTGCCCGCAGACGATCTTGTCGCCTTCGCGCGCGTCCGACATCGCCACCGTGCGCGCGCGCCCGTCCGATACGACGATCGCGCAGTCCATCTCGGGGTTCTCGACGTCGATCCACGCGCCATCGACCCGCACCTGCGTCGGGAGGTTCGTCGTCGAGTAGAAGTCCTCGGGGAAGACGCCGTCGGCGTCCGCGGGCGTCAGGCGCGCGTCGCCGGTGTCGGGCTGCGTGGCCCCAAGGTCGGCCAGCCGGACGAGCAGCCTGTCGAGCGCGCCGCGCTCCGCGCGCAGCTCGATGCGCGCGAAGGACGGATCGTCGTGGCCCTTGCCGATCTCGAAAGCGGCGATCGTGTAGTCGACGCCGGCTTCGACGATCTCGTCGAGGACGCGTGGCAGGATCAGCGAGTCGATGATGTGGCCTTGAAGCTCGACGATCTCTACGTCCATGAGGGCAGCATATCGGCGCCTTCCGGCGTGGAAACGTTGGACGGGGCCGTACGCGAGGCGCACAATGAAGGTGAAAGAACGGAGGGTGGCGTGGCCTTCTGTACGGAGTGTGGGACGCAGCACGAGATCGGGCAGCGGTTCTGCGCGAACTGCGGGACTCAGCTCGGAGGCGTTATCACGCGGACGACGGCGGCCGGCACGATCATCCCGGCGCGCGCGCCCGTGAGCGGACTGTCGATCACCTCGTTCGTGTTCGGACTGCTATCGCTCCTCGGTGCACCGATCGTCTTCTCGATCTACTACGGACCGTGGCTGCTGGGCGCCGCTGCGATCTTCTGCGGAGCTTTCGCTCATCGCAAAGCGCAGACGGAGGGATGGGATCGAGGGGACGCGCTCGCATCGGCAGGGATCGTCCTCGGGATCATCTCGACGCTGATCGGGACACTGATCACGTTTGTGATCCTTCGCTCCCCGAGCTCGTATCTCAGATAGCGGGAAGTCTCAGCGCGCGCGCATCACCAAGCCGAGAACGATCAAGATCGCGCCCATGCCGAGCAACGTGTTGCCGAGGATCGGCTTCAGCGGGCCTTCCTTGTGGAAGAACGTCGCGCGCGATGCGATCGGATTCAGCATGCCGATCGCGAAGAGCCCGAACCCGGTGATCGCGAGCCAGGTCCAGGCGGACATGGCCCCCGACGAGATCTCACTCACTTTCCGTTGCCGCCCCGTTCCAGCTCGTCCATCGACTCGCGGATGCTCTCGAGGTGCTTCGGCAGCTCCTCCGTTATCACCCTGCGCGCCTCGTCGACCTTCGTGGCGTCCACCAAGATCACGCCCCGGTCCGACTCCAACAAGGGCGAGTAGGCGAAGTGGTCGTTGTTGGTGGGCTCGTGCTTCGCGTACCGCTCGACGATGAGGTCCTTGTCGTAGTCCAGTGTCGCCACGTGGTACGACTTCTCCAGCCACACCAGCTCTTTGTCGGTCGACGAGACGTGCTCGAGGATGTATGGCGAGTTCTCCGTGTTAACGACGTGTTCGTTGCGAGAGGCAAACAACAGCACCGGAACGCGTACCTCGGCGAGCTTGCTCATGATGCGCGCCTGATAGGAAAGCATCGAGGCGGCGGCCTTCGTCGGAACGACGCGGTACGCAAGCTCCTCCTGACCAGGCTCCGCGATGTCGCTCGCGATCCCTTTGAGCTTGAGAGGGAGCTTGCCGAGGAGCGGCGCTAGCTTCACGCGGGGATCCTTCGAGAACATGGATGCGTTCACGGTGACGACACCCGAGAGCACATCGCCGAAACGCTCGGCCAGGTCGAACGTGATCGTGCCGCCCATCGACAGGCCGCAGATGAAGATGCGATCGCACCGTTCTTGCAAACCGCGGAGGCCCATCTCGGCTTCAGCCACCCACTCGGCAGCAGTCGTGCGCTGCATGTCGTCAGGCGTCGTTCCGTGTCCCGGAAGCCGCGGAAGGATGACTGTTCTGCCATCAGCTGCGATGCCTTCAGCCCAGTAGCGGAGGCTCTGCGGCGTGCCCGTGAAACCGTGCACGAAGAGCACGCCCGTTGTGTCCCCTTCACTCGCCCACGGCTCCGCACCTTTCATCACGCTGACCTGCGGCATCGCTCCTCCTTAACGGGGATTTCACACTCACGCAACAGCATTGTGATCCGGCGTCGATACGCTAACACCGTGCAAGCACTTCCGACACGGTTGTCCACCTCCAACGGCCGGGGTACGCTTGCCACAACTTCTCCGGATGGCGCCGTCCCGGAGAACCGCACGTCCGTCGGGAGCCGGGAGTAGCGGTGTTCTATTGGTTCCTTAAGAACGTCCTGATCGGTCCGCCGTTCAGACTCTTCTTCCGTCCGTGGGTTGAAGGGCTCGAGAACGTGCCCAAAGACGGACCCGTCATCCTCTGTCCGAACCACCTGTCGTTCATCGACAGCCTGCTCATGCCGCTCATGATCCCGCGCACCGTCGTGTTCCTCGGCAAGAGTGACTACTTCGACAAGTGGTACATCAGCTGGTTCTACAAAGGCGCCGGCGTGATCCCCGTTCGCCGTGAGGGCGGTTCGGCAGGCGAGGCGTCCTTGAAAGCAGGAGTCACGGCCCTCCACGAGGGGTACGCGGTTGGGATCTATCCGGAGGGAACGCGGTCGCCGGACGGGCGCCTCTACCGCGGCAAGACGGGGCCCGCGCGCATGGCGTTGCGCGCGCAGTGCCCGATCGTGCCGGTGGCCATCTTCGGCACGAACGACGCGCTGCCGACCGGCCGCTACATGCCGAAGATGCGCCGCATCGGCGTGCGCTACGGCAGGCCGCTCGACTTCAGCCGCTACTTCGGCAAGGACGACGACCGCTTCGTGCTTCGCTCCATCACGGACGAGCTCATGTACGAGCTGATGCTCCTCACCGGACAGGAGTACGTCGACGAGTACGCGTCCAAGATGAAGGGGAACGCGCCGAAGGACACCAAACCCCAGAAGCGCGCCAGCTAGTCGCGCGCCCAGCCGCGCGCGCGCTCCACGGCCTGCGTCCAGCCTTCGTACAGCGCCGGGTCCGGGCTGCTCGGATGGAATTCCTTGTCGAGCAGCCATGTCTCCGACAGCTCTTCGGTCGAGGACCACACGCCTTCGGCGAGCCCGGCGAGGAACGCCGCGCCGAGCGCCGTCGTCTCTTGGACCTTCGGCCGGCGCACGAGCACGCCGAGCTGGTCGGCTTGGAACTGGCAGAGCAGGTCCATGACGCTCGCGCCGCCGTCGACGCGAAGCTCCGCGGGGTGTACGTCGGCCTCGCGCGCCATCGCTTCCACGACGTCGCGCGTCTGATACGCGATCGCCTCGACCGCAGCGCGCGCGAGGTGCGCGCGCGTCGTGCCGCGCGTGATCCCGACGATCGTGCCGCGCGCGTACGGATCCCAATACGGCGAACCGAGGCCGGTGAGCGCCGGCACGAAGTACACGCCGCCGGTGTCCGGCACGCTCTGCGCAAGGGCTTGTGTCTCCGACGCTTGCGAGATGATTCCGAGCCCGTCGCGCAGCCACTGGATCGCGGCGCCGGTCACGAAGATCGAGCCTTCCATCGCGTACACGCGGTGACCGCCCGGCCCGCACGCAAGCGTGACGAGCAGCCCTGCGGGCGGCGCCGGGGCGACGTCGCCGATGTTCATCAGCACGAACGAACCGGTTCCGTACGTGTTCTTCGTCATGCCCGGCTCGAAGCAGGCCTGGCCGAAGAGAGCCGCTTGCTGGTCGCCGGCAACCCCCGAAACCGGGATCTGGTCGCCGAAGAGCACGCCGGTTCCGAAACGGCCGCTCGACGGTTTCACATCGGGCAGCAGGGCGGGCGGCACGCCGAACAGGTCGAGCAGCTGCGGAGACCAGTCGTGCTGATAGATGTCGTACAGCATCGTGCGGCTCGCGTTGGTGAAGTCCGTCGTGTGCACCGCACCGCCGGTCAGATTCGCGATGAGCCAGGTGTCGATCGTGCCGAACGCGAGCTGCCCTGACTCCGCGCGAAGGCGCGCCCCAGGTATGTTGCTCAGCAGCCATTCGATCTTCGTCGCGCTGAAGTACGCGTCGAGCACCAACCCCGTCTGCGCCCGGATCGACGGCTCGTGCTCACGGAGCTCGTCGCAGCGCGGCGCCGTGCGGCGGTCTTGCCAGACGATCGCGTTCGCGATCGGTTCCAGCGTCGTGCGGTCCCAGATGACCGTCGTCTCTCGCTGGTTCGTGATGCCGATCGCGGCACAGTCGCGCGCACGCATCCCGGCCGCGTCGAGCGCCGCGCGCGCGGCGATCAAAGTGGCCTCCCAGATCTCGTGCGCGTCGTGCTCGACCCAGCCGGGCCGGGGGAAATGCTGCTGGAACTCGCGATACCCGCGGCCTTCGACCTGCGCGCGGTCGGAGATGACGAGCGCTGTAACGCCGGTGGTGCCTGCGTCGATCGCTAACGTTCTGTGCATCGAGAGATTCCAGGCTTCATGGGGCCGGTGTGCGTAGTGGAAACGTGGTCCGACTCATCGAGTGTGGAAGGGTAACCGCGGTTCGTTCGGTAACAAAACGGGCGTGCCTTTCTTCGGTGATGGTCTTGTATCCTGCGCCCGTGGCAGGCGCGCGCAAGTCCTCGAAGAGGATCGGCACCGGCTCCGGCGCCGGGCGCGCGCGCAAGCCACGCGCGCAGCCTCCGGCTAAGCAGACCGCGCGGAAAAGCGCCGAACCTTCTACGGGCGCGCGCGCCCTCACCGACCAGCTCGAAGCCCTCGGCGTCGAGGTCGTGTTCGGCATCCCGGGCGTGCACAACCTCGCGATCTTCGACGCGCTCGAGCGGTCCACCATCCACACGATCGTCGTGCGCCACGAGCAGACCGCCGTGTATGCCGCGGACGGCTACGCGCGCGCGACCGGGCGGCTCGGCGTCGCGATCACGACGACGGGGCCGGGCGCGGCGAACACCGCTGGGGCGATGGGGGAGGCGCACGCGTCACGATCACCAGTGCTGCAGATCTCGACGCAGTCGGAGAGCAGGCTGCTCGAAGGGAAAAGCGGCCGCTTCTCGTTGCACGAGAGCCCGCACCAGCGGGAGCTGATGGATGCCGTCACGCGCTGGTCGGCGACGGTCAGCACCGGGGAAGCGATCCCGACGCTGGTGCTGCGGGGCGCGCGCGAGGCATTCGCCGGTCGTCGCGGGCCTGCGTTCTTGGAGATCCCGCACGACTTCCTGAGTGCGCCGGTGCGCTGGCGCGCGCAAGCACCGCTGAAGGAGCGCGCCCTACCCCCGGAGCCGATCGCGGTGGAGCGCGCGCTTCGCGTTCTGCAGAACGCGAAGCGGGCGGTGATCTGGGCCGGCGGCGGCGCCGTCTCCGCCGGCGCCGCCGACCTCCTCACCAAGGTCGCCGAGACCCTCGACGCCCCGGTCGTCACGACGTACGCGGCGAAAGGGCTGCTCGAACCGGATCATCCGCTGCTGGTCGGCTTCCCGCCGCACCAGCCAGAGGTGACGAAGCTCCTGTCGTCGTCGGATGCGATCTTGATCGTCGGCAGCGACCTCGACGGCATGAACACGGAAGGGTGGCGCATCCCGCTGCCGAGGCCGCGCGTGTCGATCAACACGGTGGCCGAGGACTCGCGGCGCAACTACGCGAGCGACGTCGTCGTTGAAGCCGATGCGCGCGTGGCGCTCGAAGCGATCTTGCCGGCGTTGAGCGCGCGCAAGGCGAACGGCGCGCGGCGCGTCGCTGAGCTTCGGAAGGCCGCGGATAAGTCGTTGCGCGACAACAAGGAGTTCGTGGCGCCGTACCGGTTCGTCCAGGCTGTTGCCGGCGCAGTCCCGGCCAACGCGGTGGTCGTCGCCGACATGGCGGTCGCGGGGTATTGGCTCGGCGCGTACTACCGCGCGCCACAGGTGCGCTCGTTCCAGTACCCACTGGGGTGGGGGACGCTCGGCTTCGGGTTGCCGGCGGCGGTCGGCGCGGCGGCGTCCGGACGGCGGACGCTCGCCGTGTGCGGAGACGCCGGGTTGCTGTTCGCCGCCGGCGAGCTCGCGACCGCGGTGCAAGAGAAGCTGCCGCTCACGATTCTGGTCGTGAACGACGAGGGGTACGGGATGCTCCGATTCGACGAAGAAGAGCGCTTCGGCCGGACGTTCGCCGCCGACCTCGCGACCCCGGACTTCGTCACGCTGGCGAAAGCGTTCGGCATACAGGCGCGTACGTGCACACCGAAGGATGTCGGGGACGCGCTCGCATGGGGCTTCAAACAGAAGGGGCCCGCCCTGATCGAGATGCGCGCGCGCTTCACGCCGCCGCTGACGACGTCGCCGCGGTGGCCGCTCAAAGGCAAGAAGGAGGCGCGCCCATAGGCCCGCTCGACGGGGTCGTCGTCGCCGACTTTTCGCGCGTCTTGAGTGGGCCGTGGTGCACGATGACGCTCGGCGACCTCGGCGCCGACGTGATCAAGGTCGAGCGGCCGGGCACCGGCGACGAAACGCGCGGCTGGGGCCCGCCGTTCGCCGGCGGTGAGAGCGCGTACTACCTGTCGACGAACCGCAACAAGCGGTCGGTCGAGTTCGACCTCGCGCGCGCGGACCACCGCGAGGCGGCAGAACGCTTGGTGAAGCGCGCCGACGTCGTCATCGAGAACTTCCGGCCCGGCACGATGGACCGGCTCGGACTCGGCGAAGCGGCGTGCCGCGCACTGAACCCGTCCGTCGTCTACGCATCGATCACCGGGTTCGGGCTCAGCGGCCCCGCGCGCGACCGTCCCGGCTACGACTTCACGCTACAAGGCATCGGCGGGCTGATGAGCATCACCGGCGAGCCGGACGGCGATCCCGAAAAGGTCGGCGTCGCGATCAGCGACATCACGGCCGGGCTGTATAGCGCGATCGGGATCCTCGCTGCGATCCGCCACCGCGACCGCACGGGCGAAGGGCAACGCGTGCACGTATCGCTGCTCGGCTCGCAGGTCGCGTGGCTCGCGAACCAAGCCGGCAACTACTTGAACGGCGGCCTCCAGCCGACACGCATGGGGAACGCGCACCCGAACATCGTGCCGTATCAGGTGTTCCACGCCTCCGACGAGCCGTTCGTGGTCGCGGTCGCCAACGAGACGATCTGGCACCGCTTCTGCGCGGCGATCGCGCGCGGCGAGCTCGCCGACGATCCGCGCTTCGCGACCAACGCAGAGCGCGTGGCGAACCGGGTCGCATTGACCGACGATCTCGCGCGCGTTTTCGCCGAGCAGCCGCGCGCAACGTGGCTCGCGAGCCTCGACGCCGCAGGCGTGCCGTGCGGGCCGATCAACACGATCGCCGACGTCTTCGCCGACGAGCAGGTGCGCGCGCTGGGCCTCGTCGAGGAGATCCCGCATCCCAGCGCGGGGGCCATTCGTCTCGTACGGCCGCCGTTTGAGCTGGACGTCACGCCGGCCGAGACGAGACGCCACCCGCCGCTGCGCGGCGAGCACACGGCGGACGTGCTGCGGGAGCTCGGTTACGCCGAGGACGAGGTGCGCGCGCTCATGGCCGACAAACCTAGCGAGACGGGCCGACCCCCCGGTTAGAATCGGGCGCATGCGCATCGGGATGCTCACCGGCGGCGGAGACGCGCCCGGACTGAACGCGGTGATCCGCGCCGTCGTGCGCAAGGCGACCGACATCTACGGCGACGTCGTGATCGGGTTCCGCAACGGCTGGAAAGGAGCGATCGACGCCGAGGTCGAAACCCTGACGGCCGACTCGGTGAAGGGCATCCTCCCGCGCGGCGGAACGATCCTCGGCTCGTCCCGTACCAACCCCTTCAAGATCCCCGACGGCGTGACCAAGATCGAGCACACGCTCGCGTCCTTCAAGACCGACGCGCTGATCGCCATCGGTGGCGAGGACACGCTCGGCGTCGCAGCCAAGCTCTTCGAGCAAGGCGTGAACGTCGTCGGCGTGCCGAAAACGATCGACAACGACCTCTCGGGAACGGACTTCACGTTCGGGTTCAGCACAGCGGTCGAGATCGCGACCGAAGCGCTCGATCGCCTGCACACAACGGCGGAAGCGCACCAGCGCGTGATGGTGGTCGAGCTGATGGGCCGGCACGCCGGTTGGATCGCGACGTACGCCGGCATCGCCTCGGGGGCCGACGTGATCTTGATCCCCGAGCATCCCTTCGACCTCGACGAGGTATGCGAGCACATCACGCATCGCCATCAGCGCGGCCGGACGTTCTCCATCGTCGTCGTAGCCGAAGGCGCGACGCCGAAGGAAGGCACGTGGGAGACGGCCGCGGGCGACCAGGACGCGTTCGGGCACGTGCGCCTCGGCGGCATCGCGAACGCGCTCGCGCCGGAGATCGAGAAGCGCACCGGCTTCGAGACGCGCGTCACCATCCTCGGGCACGTCCAGCGCGGCGGAACGCCGTCGGCCTTCGACAGGGTGCTCGCGACGAGGTTCGGCATCGCCGCGATCGACGCCGTGCACGACCGGGACTTCGGCAAGATGGTCGCGCTGCGTGGGAACAAGATCGAGCGCGTCTCGCTCGCCGAAGGCGTGGGCGAGCTGAAGACGATCGACCCGGACATCTACAGTGTTGCCGAGGTGTTCTTCGGCTGATGGAGCCGGTCGAGCTTCGCAGCGACACGTTCACCAAACCGACGCCGGAGATGCGTCGCGCCATGGCGGAGGCCGTCGTCGGCGACGACGTCTGGGGCGAAGACCCGACCGCGAACGCGCTGCAGGAACAGTGCGCTGCATTGTTCGGCAAGGAAGCCGGACTGTTCGTGCCGAGCGGATCGATGGGGAACGAAGTCGCGATCAAAGCGCTGACGAACCCGGGCGAGGAGGTCATCGTCGAAGCGTCGGCGCACGTGATCGAAGCCGAAGTCGGTGCGCCGGCGACGATCAGCCAGGTCATCGTGCGCGCGCTGCCGGGTCGCCGTGGGGTATTCGACCTCGACGAGCTGGCCGATGCGATCCGCCTCCCGAGCCGCTTCTTCACACACACGTCGCTCGTGTGCCTCGAGAACACGCACCAAGGCAGCGGGGGAGCGGTGGTTCCGATCGAAGCGTTCCGCGATATGGCGAAGGTCGCGCGCGACCGCGGCGTTCGCGTGCACCTGGACGGCGCGCGCATCTTCAACGCGTCGGTCGCTTCGGGCGTCCACGTTCGCGAGTACGCAGCGGAGGTCGACACGCTGTCGTTCTGCTTCTCGAAGGGGCTCGGCGCGCCCGTCGGGTCGATGCTGCTCGGACAGAAAGAGGAGATCGAGCGCGCGCGCCGCGTGCGGAAGATGCTCGGCGGCGGGATGCGTCAGGTGGGTGTGCTGTGCGCGGCCGCGAAGGTCGCGCTGGAAACCGGTATCGAGCGGCTTGCCGACGACCACGCGAACGCGAAGCGCCTTGCGGCCGGGATCGCCGAGGCCTGGCCGGGCTCGATCGATCCGGCCGGCGTCGAGACGAACATCCTGTACGTGTACACGGGCGACCAGGATGCCGAGGTGACCGCCGGCGCGCTCAAGGAGAAAGGCGTGCTCGTCGGTCCGATGGGCGCGCGCCGGCTCCGCCTGGTGACCCATCGCGACGTCGACGCCGCAGCTATCGAGCGCGCGATCGACGCCTTCCGCGCCCTCGGCTAACTCCGGCAACCATTTCTTGTTGCCGTCCGTAACGCATAGGACTCAAAACGACACCAAGAACGGACCGTTCGTTCGACCCGGAAACTTAGCGTGAGCTACTCGCCGATCGCGCTCAGGTTCTGTTTCGGGTTCGCCATCGGCCGGCCCACCGCTTTCGCCACCGCGATGATGTCGGCCACCAGCTCCGCAACCTCTTCGGTCGTGATCGCCTGCGGCCCGTCGCACAACGCCGCCTCCGGCTTCGGGTGGACGTCCACCATGATGCCGTCGGCGCCCACCGCCACGGCCGCGCGCGCCAAAGGCCCGACGAGCTCGCGCTTCCCACCCGAGTGCGACGGGTCGACGATGATCGGCAGATGCGAGAGAGAGTGGATCAGCGGCACCGATGAGATGTCGAGGGTATTGCGCGTCATCGGCTCGTAGGTGCGGATCCCGCGCTCGCACAGGATGATCTCTTCGTTGCCCTGGTTTGCGATGTACTCGGCGGCCATCAGCCACTCTTCGATCGTGGACGCCAAGCCCCGCTTCAGCATTACGGGCTTGTGCAGCTTGCCGACCTCTTTCAGCAGCTCGAAGTTCTGCATGTTGCGCGCGCCGATGCGCAGCACGTCGGAGTAGCTGGCGACCAGCTCGACGTCGGTCGTCTGCAGGACCTCCGTGACCGTCGGCATTCCCGTCTCCGCGCGCATCTGCGCGAGGATCTCGAGGCCGCGCTTCGCCAGCCCTTGGAACGCGTACGGCGACGTGCGGTGCTTGTACGCGTCGCCACGAAGGATGTGCGCGCCGGCCGCCTTTGCGGCGCGCGCGGACGCCATCGCCTGCTCCTCGGTTTCGATCGCGCAGGGCCCGGCGATGACGACGAACGAGTCGCGCCCGACGATGACGTCGCCGACCTGGATCTCGGTCGCCTCGGGACGAGACTCGCGCGCGACGAGCTTGTACGGCTTGCCGATCCGCATGACGCTCTCGACGCCCGGCATGCCGGGGATCGGAAGTGCCATGAAACGCTCGGTATCGCCGACCAAGCCGATTCTCCTTATCTGTTCCGACCCTTACAAGCAAAAGGCCCCGGGTCCTCACCCGGGGCTTCGGTTCTGCGGCCTGCTCCTTACAGAGCGAAGGCCCCCGGGTGGCCGGAGGTGCCGAAGAACCAGAAATACCGCTTCATCGTGGGCGGAATGGTAGGGGGGCCATTCCGGCGTGTCAATGCGGTCGTCGCGTAAAGCCTGCTCAAAGACTGCCCGAATGGACGTCGTGGGACCTTCAGCCCACGGGCTAGCCTCGGTTAGTCATCCCTAAAGATGGTCACGGTGATCCATTACTAGATGAGTCTTGGACGCCGAGTCAGTCGTTGTAAGGGAGAGACGAGGGAGATCGGTTCGATGGAACACACGGATCAGGTTCTCGGGACCAAGGCCCTGTGGGGCAAGGTCGGATACGCCGGAGAGGCTTACGCTCCGAGCGAGGGAACCTACCCGGGCATCGACGCGATCGGCCTCCTCTGGACCACCGTCGCAGACTCAGGCACCCACCCGATGCCGGGAAGCGGCGCCGAGCTGGCCAACCTCACGCCGCTCGTCATGGCTGCGCTGTACGACATCGGCTTCGCATGGGAAGCCGGCCCGCTGACCTCCTGGAGCAACTGAGATGCGCTTCCTCGGCATCCTTCTCGACCTCGCGGCCCGCCGCCGCGTGCGTCGCGCGCGCTAAGCGCTAGACCACCTCTTCGCTCGGGGCGAACAGCTCCGCAACCAAGATCCCCGCAACGATCAGCCCTGCGCCGGCGTAGCCGCGCGCCCCCAAGCGGTCGTCCGCGACCAGGTACCCGAAGATCCCGGCGAACACCGGCTCCGCCGTCAGGATCACCGCCGTGCGCGTCGGCGGGATCTCCTTCTGCGCGCGCGTCTGCACTAAGAACGCGAGCGCCGTGGCCAAGATGCCGGTGAGAACGATGCCGAACCATGTGCCGGCGTCGGGATGCCCGAGGTTGTGCTCACCGACGGCGCTCCACGCGAGCGCCAAGAGGGCCGCGGTCGCGATCTGCACCGCGGTGAAGCGCAACGCCGGGATGTCCTTCCCCAACCGTGCGATCAGAAGGATATGAACGGCGAACGTGATCGCGGTCATGACCTCGAGCGCGTCACCCCTCCGCAGGTGGAAGCCCGACGGCATGGCAAGCAGCACGAGCCCGCCCGTCGCAAGGATGACGCCGAGGCCCGCCGCCGTCGATGGGAGACGGCGGAAGACGATCGCGCCGATCACCGGCGTGAAGACGACGAACATGCCGGTGATGAATCCGGCGTTCGAGGCGGTCGTGTATTGCAGCCCCACCGTCTGGAACGCGTAGCCGGCGAAGAGAGCGAAGCCGGTGATCGCGCCGAGCTGCATCTCGCGCTTGGTGAGACCCCGGAAGGCCCCGATGATCGCGAGCACCCCTGCGGCAAGCAGGAAACGGAGCCCGATGAAGAGGAAGGGCGGCATGCGCGCGACCGCGTCCTTGACGACGGTGAACGTGGCGCCCCAGATGACGGCAACGCCGATAAGAGCAAGCTCCCAGCGATAGCGTTCGAGGCTGTTGCGCGCGCGCACTCCGGCGGAGGCTACACGCCGATCAGCAGGTGGCGCCGTACCCCATCACGACGTTGACCGTAGAACCCTTAGGCGCGTCGGCGCCGGCGACCGGATCTTGGTCCACGACCCGCTTCGTGTCGCCCGAGAGCCCTTGGAAGTTCCCCTTCAACCCTGCGTGGTTGAGGGCGTCTTGGGCCTGCTTGCGCGTCATGCACAAGAGGTTGGGAACCTTGACCGGAGGCGGCCCAGTGCTAACGGTCAGCGTGACCGTCGATCCCTTAGCCAGCTTCGTTCCCGCGTTCGGACTCTGCGAGATCACGTTGCCCTTCGGCACCGTCTCGCTCATCGTTTGCTTGACGGAGACGACGAACCCGGCTGTCTCCATCGCATTCGTCGCGTCAGCCTGAGACTTCTTGGTGACGTCGGGAACCGCGACGAGATTTGGACCAGTCGAGACGGTCAGAGTGATCGTCGTCCCCTTCGGCACGATGGCGTCTGCGCTCGGGTCTTGATCGATGACCCGACCCTTCCTCACCGTGTCGCTGAAGGCATCGACTTTCATGACCTTGAAACCGGCCGCCGTCAGCTGCTGCTGGGCGTAACTGAACAACATGAGCTTGACGCGAGGGACGCTTGCGGTGACGGGCCCGTTCGAGATGTAGAGCGTGATCGTGGATCCTTTGGCCGCCTTGGCCCCCTCTCGCGGTACCTGGCTGATCACATTTCCGGCCGTGACCGTCGCGTTGAACTCGCTTTGTGTCGAGATCTTGAACCCGCGCGCAGTCAAGGCGGCGACCGCCTCCGCCTGGGGCAGGTTGGTGACGCCCGGCACGGCCACCGAGGGCGTGCGACCCGCGATCACATAGATCGTTGCCGCGACGACGGACAGGAGAAGAAGGAGAGCCAGCCAGCGCGGGCGGCGCAGGTCTCTCTTCTGTCTTGAACGTCTCGTTGGTCCTTCGGCCCCACCGCCGCGCCGCTCCACCGCGATCGTCTGCTCGCCCACGATCGGGATCGCTTGCGTGTGGTGCACAAGGCCGCCGATGTCCCCGGTGTCCGACCGCGGTGCCTGCTCGCGCAGCGCTTCCACCATCTGGCCGGCCGTGGCGAACCGGGACGAGGCTGCTCGACCCGTCGCGCGCGCGACGATCACGTCGAGCTCGCGCGGAACGCCAGGGTTGATGCTCATCGCGGAAGGCACGTCTTCCGCCACGCGCTTGTACGCGACGACGACGGGGGAGTCGCCGCCGAACGGCAGCTTCCCGGTCAGCATCTCGAACAGCACGATCCCCAGCGAGTAGATGTCGGCGCGGTGGTCGACGGTCTCGCCTTGGACCTGCTCGGGCGCGAGGTACGCAGCCGTGCCCATCAACACGTTGGCTTGCGTCGCGCGCGACTCGGCCAGCGCGCGCGAGAGGCCGAAGTCGGCGACCTTCACGACGCCGTCCGTCGTGATGAGGATGTTCTCAGGCTTGATGTCGCGGTGCATCAGGCCGTTGCGGCGGGCATGCTCGAGCGCGGACGCGACCTGCAGCGCGATGCGTGCGGCCACGTCGGGACGGAGCACGTGGCGCGCGGAAAGGATCTCGCGCAGGTTCTGACCGTCGACGAACTCCATCGCCATGTACGGCTGTCCGTTCTCGTAGCCGAAGTCGAACACCTGGACGATGTTGGGATGCGACAGGCGCGCGGCGTTCGTGGCTTCTGCTTTGAACTTCGCGACGAACTCGGGATCGTCGCCGCCGTTCTTCAGGACTTTCACGGCGACGGTGCGATCGAGGATCTGGTCGCGCGCACGATAGACGGCGCCCATACCGCCTGAGGCGATAAGGCCGGTTATCTCGTAACGGTCGCCGATGAGCCCGGCGACCATCCGGTCCGGGGAAACGCTCATCTCGGGAAAGTGTACGGCCGGTATGTCGAGGGGAAATGCAAGCAGGAAGCCCTTCCAGCAGCGGGGATAGACTCCGGTCCTAGATGACCACCGCCGAGGAGTTCGAATCCGACCTGATCGCACTCGGATTTCGGCTGACGCAGGACCGCGGGACCGGGATCATCCAGTACGCGCGACAAGTAAGCGATTGGTTGACGTATTGGGTTCATTGGAATGTGGACGAGCAGCATGTGCTCTTCACCTGGGAGCATGCCATAGGGGAGTACATGAGTGCGAACGGCCTGCAAATAGGCGCAAATGAAGAGCTCAATCAGTTCCTGTTCCCGAAATACGACGCTCGCGGGGCGCAGGACATCGCCTTCGTCGTGCAGGAGATGGACCGGGCGGAGGACATGCTTCATCAGGTCAATCTGCTCGCGGGAACGTCTTGACGGCGGCGGGGTAGGATTGGTGCGCACGGGGAGCTCGGGCAACCGGGCTGAGAGGCTGCCAGATCGCGGCGGCGACCCGCGAACCTGATCGGGGTAATGCCCGCGGAGGGAGCGATGAACGGCAAGCTCGAGATCGCGGGACGCGCGTTCGCGTCCCGCCTCATCGTCGGCACCGGGAAGTTCTCAAGCGGCGACGCGATGCGCGTCGCGTTGGACGCGAGCGGAACAGAGATGGTCACCGTCGCGTTGCGCCGCGTGGATCTGGATGCCAGCGGCGGGCCCGACATCCTCGAGTTCATCGACCGCAACCGGTACCTGTTACTGCCGAACACGTCGGGCGCGATCGACGCAGCGGAGGCGGTGCGGTTGGCGCGGCTCGCGCGTGCGATGGGGCTCCCGGATTGGGTGAAGCTGGAGGTGACGCCGGACCCGCGCTACCTGTTGCCGGATCCCGTCGAAACGTTGAAAGCGGCCGAGCAGCTTGTGGCCGACGGCTTCATCGTCCTGCCGTATTGCAGCGCCGATCCAGTGCTCTGCAAACACTTGGAAGAAGCCGGGTGCGCGACCGTGATGCCGCTCGGATCATGGATCGGCTCCAACCAAGGCCTGCGCACGCGCGACGCGATCAAGATCATCGTCGAGCAGGCCTCTGTGCCGGTGGTCGTCGACGCGGGGCTCGGTGCGCCGTCGCACGCGGCCGCAGCGATGGAGATGAGGCCGAGGCGTCGTCGCCCCTCACGGGCTTCCTGGATCCGCAGTGACCTTCGCGGAGATCCTTGCACGCACACCGGTACGGGAGCTGGGCGCGTTCGCGATGCGCGCCACCGATCTGGATGTCTCTCGCGCTCTGGCCAAACCTGCCGGTTCTCGAGATCTCGAAGACTTCGCCGCCCTGATCGGGCCACGCGCGGCTGCCCGTCTTGAAGAGCTGGCGCGCGCGGCGCACGCGCTCACGATTCGGCGCTTCGGACGCACCGTGCACATGTACGCGCCGTTGTACCTGTCCAACGAGTGCCTGACGACGTGCACGTACTGCGGCTTCGCGAAGGGCTTGCCGATCGCCCGCAAGACGCTGTCTGTCGCGCAGTCCCTGCGCGAGGGGGAGTTCTTGCGCGCGCGCGGGTACCGGCACGTGCTGCTGCTGACCGGCGAGCACCAGAAGCTGACCGGCGTCGACTTCCTCGGCGAGCACGTTGGCGCGTTGCGCGCGCTGTTCCCGCAGATCTCGCTCGAGGTCCAGGTTTGGAACGAGGACGAGTACCGAAGGCTGGCTGCCGCCGGTGTGGACGGCGTCGTGATCTACCAAGAGACGTACGATCCCGATTCCTACGCGCGCTTCCACGTCGCCGGGAAGAAGCGCGACTACGAGTTCCGGTTGGGCGGGCCCGAGCGGGCCGCCCGCGCCGGCATCCGCCGGCTCGGCATCGGCGCGTTGCTCGGGCTGCACGAGCCGTGGCGCGAGGACGCGATCGCGCTGGCGGCGCACGCGCTGCATCTGCTGAAGGTGGCGTGGCGGCAGGAGCTCGCGGTCAGCGTCCCGCGTATCCGGCCCAGCGCGAGCGGCTATTCGCCCGAGCACCCGGTTACCGACCGCGAGCTCGCCCAGCTCATATGCGCGTTGCGATTGGTGCTGCCCGACACCGGGATCGTGATGAGCACCCGCGAAGCGCCCGGCTTCCGCGACGCGCTCGTGCCGCTCGGCGTTACGCACACCAGCGCGGGCTCGCACACCGACCCGGGCGGATACACCGAGCCCGGTGAGGCAGAGGGTCAGTTCGAGGTGGACGACACGCGCGCGCCCGAGGAGGTCGCAGACGCGCTGCGCGCGCTCGGGTACGAGCCCGTATGGAAGGACTGGGACGCCCTGATGCGCGCGGGCGTATGAGCGGCGTGCAGGTCGTCGCGAACGGGAAGCCGCGAGAGGTAGCCGAAGGCGTCTCGATCGCCGGCCTGCTCAACGAGATCGGATGGAAGCCGGAGTGGGTCGTCGTCGAGTACAACGGTGAGCCGCTCGAGCGCGCGCGCTACCCAAGCGTTCGGTTGAAGTCCGGGGACCGGCTGGAGATCGTGCGCGCGGTTGCCGGGGGATGACGGGAGACGAGCGGCGCGCGCGTCTCGCCCAAGCGCGTCTGTACCTCTGCACGGGGATCCGAGATGGGGGAGAGGACCTCGAGAGATTCCTTGATGCTGTTCTTTCTGCCGGTGTGGACATCGTCCAGCTGCGAGAGAAGACCGCCCCCGTCGACGTCCAACGAGATGCCGCAAAGGTTTTCCGTCGGTTGACCGACAAGCACGCCAAACTCTTCGTCGTCAACGACCATCCCAATCTGGCTGCTTCGACAGATGCGGACGGAGTTCATCTTGGCCAAGAAGACATGGACCCCAACAAGGCGCGCAGGGTGCTCGGCAACGATTTCTTGATCGGCCGGTCGACGCACGCGCCCGATGAGCTGCTGCGCGC
>VAWS01000030.1 GCA_005884515.1 Actinomycetota bacterium | reverse complement strand
CACTCCGAGCACGGCGGAGACACCGGTCAGGACCCAGATGCCGCCGTGCGGCGTCGCGAACCTGCCGTGCAGCAGTCCGAGGATGCCCGGCATCTCCTTGTCGCGCGCCATCGCGTAGGTGACGCGGACGCCCGTGTTGAGGCAAGCCAGCGTCGTACCGATGAGGGCGAGCATGACGGTCACCGCCATGATCAAGGCGAGGGTCGTGCCCGTTCCGCCGAGCATCTTGTTGCCGATCGTGTGGACGATGTCTCCGATCGGCGCTCCGCTGACGCCTGCTGCGCCGTAGCCGCTCAGAGCCGTCCCATCCGCCGCTTTGCCGGTGATCGTCGCGCCACCGACGACGTAGTTCGCGGCGAAGTACTCGAACAGGTAGCAGATGCCGCCCTGGATCAAGAGGCTTAGGAGCACGCCTCGCTTGATGTCTTTCTCCGGCCGCAACGCTTCCGCACCGAGCGCGGTCACGGACTCGAATCCGACTAAGAGCAGGATGGCTATCGTCGATTGATAGATGACGTGTAAGAAGCTCTGTGGAATGAAGATCGACACTCCGTGATGGATCTCATATCCGCCGGCCAGATGCTGGTGGCTCGTTCGGAAGATGATCGCGACGACGCTGAAGGCAACGAGGGTCGTGATCTGGATGACGTTCACTGCGATCGCGGCGTTCGTCGAGCCACTCACACCGCGATACGCGATGTACCCGGTAATGAGCGCGAACACAACGGCAAAGCCGGAAAGCGCCCCCCAACCAAGAACCTTTCCGTTCGTGACGGTGGTGTAGATGTAGCCGGCGAGTGTTGCGGTGAAAGCGACCATGATGCCCGGATAGATCCAGTAGTACAGATGGCTGATCCATCCGATCGTCAGCTTGGCCGCACGCGCGTACTTCCGATGCTGCGGCTTCTCCTTATCGAGAAGAGCAGCCTCGGCGAAGTAGTAGCTCGAGCCGGCACCCGCATCGGGGTAGATGCGAGCAAGCTCGCTGTACGAGTAGGCAGTGAGGAAGGCCAGGATCAACGCGAACGCCAGACCGGTCCACATGTCGGGTGCGGTCGACTTCGACCCCGCGATTTGTGCCGCCTGGAGCTGGAACGTCGTCCACAAGAACGCGCCCGGCGCGATCAGCGCCATCGCGTTCACGGTGATGCCCGTCAGGGTGAGACTTCGTTTCATCTCGCCCGCGGTTGTTTCTTCGGCCATCTCTACCCCCTTCTCGATTGCGAGGAGAGTAAGACCGGCCTATTTCAACGCTGTATCCGCTCTGTTAATCATTCGTCAACGGCGTGTTACGCGCGTGTAACGTGCCTGCTGGGGCCCCATATGGGCCCGTTTTCTTTACGGAATCCTCACGCGGTCAGGAAGCGATGTGTTCCAGGATCGTGCGCTGGAGATCCTCGACGCGAGTCGGATCGGTGACCTTGGCCGCCGTCGAGCCGTCCGTCACGTAGAACGTGTCCACCACTTCGTGCCCGAGTGTCATCGCGCGCACGATGGAGATGTCGCACTTGCACGCGGCGATCGCGCGCGCGATGCGGGCGAGCACGCCCACGCCGTCGGGCATCCTGACCTCGATCACGGTCGCGCGCGGCGTTGCGTCGTTGTCGATCAAGACGCGCGGGGGCGCGATGCGCGCGGCCCCGGCTCGCTTCGGCAACCGCCAGCCCCGCGCGCGCTCGGCGATCCGCGCTTCGAGGTCGGAGGGATCCTCAAGCGCGCGCGCGAGCTCGGCCTCGAGCTTCGACCAGTTCGGTTCGGCCGGTCCGCTCCGGTCCAGGTCGAACACCTCGACGGCCATCCCTTTCTGGCTCAACCCCGTCGCAGCTCGCACGGGCAGCCGGTTCACCGTCAGGACGCCCGACACGATGGCGAGCAGCCCTGCCCGGTCGGGCGCAACGACCGTCAACCGCGAGCCGTCCGGGATCAAGCGCAGCCGGCCTTCGGACATCAGGGCACGCTGCTCGGCATCGGGTTCCAAGATCGAGGCCGGCAGCCGTTCGCCGGCTAGATGCGCGCGCGTCCTGATCACCAGCTCGTCGATCAGCGTTTCCTTCCAGGAGTTCCATGCGAGCGGCCCCGTCGCGATGGAGTCTGCGCGCGTCAGCGTTGCGAGTAGGTCGAGCGCCTCGGTCGTGCGCACGCGCGCGGCGACCTTCGCGACCGTCGCGGGGTCGCCGAGGTCGCGGCCGGTCGCGGTCTCCGCTAGCAGCAGGTGATCGCGGACGAGCGACACGAGCGACACGATGTCCTCGGCCTCGAACCCCATGCGACGTGCGATGTCCACCATCAAGCGCGTTCCGGCTTCCGTGTGGTCGCCGGGGAAGCCTTTGCCGACGTCGTGCAAGAGCGCACCGACGAGCAGCAGGTCGGGACGATGCACGTTCCGGGTGAGATCGGCCGCTTCGGCAGCCGCTTCGAACAGGTGGCGATCCACCGTGTACCGATGGAACGCGTTGCGCTGCGGCTTGCTTCGCACCGCGTGCCATTCGCCGATGTACCGGCTCAGCACACCGAGGTGATCGAGCGTTTCGAGCAGCGGCACCGCCGCGTGGCCGCAGCCAAGCAGGTCGACGAGCGCGTGGCGCGTCGCCGCCGGCCACGGCTCGGGGGGCGCGACCGCGTCGTGCTCGAGCGTTTCGAGCGTCGACGTTGCGATGGGGATGCCCGAGCGCGCCGACGCCGCGGCGATCCGGAGCGCGAGCGACGTGTCGGACGCAAGGTTCACGCTGCCGTCGAGCACGAGCTCCTGTCCGTGCAACGCGATGCCGCGCTCGACCTTCCGGTCGCGCGTCCCGCGGCGGGGACCCCTCGTCCAGGCGTCGATTCGCCGCCAGACCTCGTCGGTCGTCCAGGTGATCCGGCGGGCTGCGGCCGAGATCGTCGGGAGCAGGTCGTC
The DNA here is from genome assembly GCA_005884515.1 of Actinomycetota bacterium. GTDB lineage: Bacteria > Actinomycetota > AC-67 > AC-67 > AC-67 > AC-67. The sequence goes on along the minus strand of VAWS01000030.1, from coordinate 6,380 downwards.
GGCGTCTGCGTACCCGAGCCGTCGAGCGACGGCGTCTTGGTCGTCGAGCAGCAGCTGGTCGCTGCGGCGACCGGTCGTCGCGTGGAGGCCAACCCGGGCCTCGAGGATCTGGTCGGCCGCACCCTGCAGGCGCGCGTCGTCCGAGAACTCGGTCAGCGGCGGCATCGCGACCGCGGCGGCGCGCAACGCTTCGACGTCCCGCAGGCCGCCGCGCGCGAGCTTCAGGTCGGGCTCGAGCAAGAACGCGAGCTCGCCGTGCTGCTCCCACCGTTCCTCCAAGGACGCGCGCAGCCGCTCGAGCGAGACGCGCGCGCGCGCCGCCCACTTCCGGCGCGCGTCGTCGATGACCGCAGCCGCCAGCGTCACGTCGCCGGCCACCGGGCGCGCGCTCAAGAAGCTGAGCGCCGACTTCAGGTCGCCGTCCATCACGCTTGCGCTCTCGCCCGGCGTGCGGACGCTGTGGTCGACCTGGAGGCCGGCGTCCCAGATCGGGTACCAGAGCGCGTCGGCGATCGACCCGATACCGCGGACCTTGTTGTGCACGAGGATGAGGTCGAGGTCGCTCGCCGGCGCGAGCTCACGCCTGCCGTACCCCCCGACGGCGAGAAGGACGACCCCGGTCGGGACGTCCTTTCCCGCGTGCGTCAGCGCGCGCTCGAACGTTTCCGCGAGCCACTCATCGACCGCCGAGGTGTAGGCCTCGCAGAACCGCCGTCCTCGCAGCCTGCGCGCGCCGAGCAGATCGGTACGCACCTCGCGCAGCTCGTTCGCATCCACAGCGGTAACCGCAACGGGCAGCGCCATCCGAGGGCTGCTCGACCTACAGAGCGTCCGACCCGAGCTCGCCGGTGCGAACGCGCACGACGCGATCGACGTCGCTGGCCCAGATCTTCCCGTCGCCGATCTTCCCGGTCTTCGCCGTCACCGAGATGATGTCGATGACCTTGTCGACGTCGCTGGTCTCCACGAGCACCTCGAGCTTGACCTTCGGAACGAAGCTGATCGTGTACTCGCCTCCACGGAAGGTCTCGCTTTTGCCTCCTTGGCGCCCGTAGCCCTGGACTTCGCTCACCGTCATCCCCAGGATGCCTGCACCGCGCAAGGCATCCTTCACTTCTTCGAGCTTGAACGGTTTGATCACCGCCGTTACCAGATGAACCACAGCTCCTCCTCTTGTTGAGCGGACGGGTCCCGAGCCGAGATCAGCCGGAGTCCTTCTCCGCGCCGACCTCAGCTCGCACTCCCGAGCCGCCGCCACGGAGGAACGAATCAACTCCCGTAAGCGTCGAGTACGTCATCCCTTGACCGAACTCCATGTGGTAGGCGGGCGTTCCGTGCTCGTGAAGGTCGAGGCCTTCGAGCTCGCCTTCCTTCGAGATCCGGAGACCGACCGTGCGCTTCACGGCGACCATCACGATCAACGCGACCGTTGTGACCACGACGACACAGACGAAGCTGCCGATGAATTGCGCTTTCAGCTGATCCCAGCCGCCGCCGTAGAAGAGACCCTTGACCAAGGTAGTTCGATCGACTCCATCGGCCGTTGGGACGCCGAAGCCGGTAGCGAACAGGCCGAGGCTGAGCGTTCCCCAGATCCCCGCGAAGCCGTGCACGGCGACGGCGCCGATGGGGTCGTCGATGCGCCAACGTTCCAAGAGGTCGACGCCCAGCGGTACGACGATGCCTGCGATCGCTCCGATCATCACCGCCCCGAACGGAGACACCCAGTAGCACGGACACGTTATCGCGACCAGGCCGCCGAGCAATCCGTTGCAGGCCATGCCGAGGTCGTACTTCTTGGCGCGTGGATACACCCAGAACATCGCGACGAGCCCGCCTGCGCATGCGGCAAGCGTCGTGTTGGTTGCAACACGTCCGATCCCCGTGTAATCGAGCGCGGACAATGTCGATCCCGGGTTGAAGCCGTACCAACCGAACCAGAGGATCACCGTACCGATCGCGCCGAGGTTCAGATCGTGTGGCGGCAGAGGACCGCCGCCGTCGCGCTTGAACTTCCGGCCGAGTCGTGGGCCGAGCACGATAGCGCCTGCGAGCGCGATGAAGCCTCCCACGGTGTGGACAACCGTCGAGCCGGCGAAATCTCGGAAGACGGCGCCGTTCGTGAAGCTGTTGAGGGAATGGATCGTCATGCCGCCGAGCCAGCCACCGGGGCCCCAGACCCAGTGAGCGAAGATCGGGTAGATGAAGCCGGAGACCGCGATGCTGTAGTAGATGTCGCCCTTGAAGCTCGTGCGACCGACCATCGCTCCGGACGTGATCGTCGAGCATGTGTCGGCGAATGCGAACTGGAAAAGGAAGAAGGCGAGGAAGGCGACACCCGTGGTCCCGTAGGTCGCCGGGGTGCCGTGGAGGAAGAAGAACGTGTGCCCGATGAAGCCGTTCCCGGTGCCGAACTGGAACGCGAAACCGAACGCCCAGTACAGGAGGCCGCACAAACACGTGTCGACGATGCACTCGAGCATGATGTTGACCGACTCGCGCGAACGTGCGAAGCCGGCCTCGAGAGCCATGAACCCCGCCTGCATGAAGAACACGAGGAACGCCGTCACCAGCACCCAGATCGTGTTCACGGGATTCACGAGCTGATTCGCCGTGTGCTCCACCGTTGTCGTTTGGGCGCTTGCCGGACCGCCCAAGAACATGTTGACGCCGATCATCGCGCCCAAGATCGCGGTGATCCCGATCATCTTGCCGCCGAAGATCAAGGCGAAGACGCGCCTCGTCTCCTTCTGCTTGAACCGCGCGAGCTTTTTCATGGGCGCGAAGATAAACGCGAAAAATTTCATAACAGAGTCGCCGGCGTTAAGAAGGCGTTAAGAACTAGAACACAGCCCTGTGTGCCCAAAACGAAACGAAAACAGAACGAAAACAAAACAAGGATGTGTCGTGTCGTGCGAGGAGAGTTGTGCTTACGCGAAGGCCGCCGGATCGATGATCCAACCCCGGCTTCGCACGTTGCGCACGAAGTCTCGGCCGATCATATGGCGAAGATTGCTCAGCAATACGTCGACGGTGCGGGCGTGACGGAGGCCGAGCGCGCTCGCAAGCTCGCTTCGATCCATCACGCGTTGCTTGTTCGCGATCAGCACGGCGAGCAGCTCCAGCTGGGAGCCGCTCACGTCGAGGTCGCGTCCGTCTAGGCGCGCGGAGTACGAGTCAAGATCCACGACGAGCGCGCCCAACTCGTACGCGCCTCGGGTGGTCCCCGAGGTATCCAACATGCGCTCACGCTACGCGTCGTTGATTACGCGGCCTTATCCCCTGTGTTTCCGCGTTGTTAAATCCTCGTCGCTCCGGGGGCGTGAAACCTCTGCGATATGCTCGCGACCATGGATTTCAGGCTGAGCTCGGAGCAAGAAGCGTTCCGTCAGACGGTGCGCGATTTCGCCGAGAAAGTGATCGGTCCGCGCGCGGAAGAGATGGACGAATCCGGCGAGTTCCCGGTCGACATCGTGCTCCAGATGGGGGAGCTCGGGCTGTTCGGCCTGCCGTTCCCCGAGGTTTACGGAGGGGCCGGCGCGGACTTCACGACGCTGTGCGTCGCGATCGAGGAGCTCGCGCGCGTCGATTCATCGATGGCGATCACGTTGGAAGCCGGGGTCGGCCTCGGCGCGATGCCGCTGTATCTGTTCGGCACCGAGCAGCAGAAGCAGCGCTGGCTCGTTCCTCTAGCGCGCGGGGAGAAGATCGCCGGCTTCGGCTTGACCGAGCCAGAGGCGGGGAGCGACTCGGGCAACACAAAGACCACGGCCGAGCTGGGCCAAGGCGAGTGGGTGATCAACGGGACGAAGGCGTTCATCACGAACGTCGGAACCCCGATCAGCCAGCACGTCACGATCACCGCACGCACTGCGCCGGACGAGATCAGCAACATCATCGTGCCTGTGGACGCGCCGGGGTTCACCGCCGGGCGCAAGTACAAGAAGCTAGGGTGGCATGCCTCGGACACGCGGGAGCTCGTGTTCGCGGACGCGCGCGTGCCGGAGGAGAACCTGCTCGGCGCGCGCGGCGAAGGATTCAAGAACTTCCTCATCATCCTGGATGCCGGCCGGGTCGCGATCGGCGCGCTCGCCGTCGGGCTCACCCAAGGCTGCGTCGACATGTGCGTCTCCTACGCGAAGGAGCGCAAGCAGTTCGGGAAGCCGATCGCCGACTTCCAGGCGATCGCGTTCAAGCTGGCCGACATGAGCATGAGCGCCGACCTCGGACGCCTCGCCGTCTACCGCGCGGCGTGGCTGCACGACCAAGGCTTGCCGTTCAAACGAGAAGCGTCGGTCGCCAAGCTGTACGCGAGCGAAGCCGCCGTGACGGCCGCGCGCGAGGCGATCCAGATCCACGGCGGCTACGGCTTCATGGACGAGTTCGCGGTGTCGCGCTTCTATCGCGACGCGAAGGTGCTCGAGATCGGGGAAGGAACGAGCGAGGTCCAGCGCATCCTGATCTCGCGCGACCTTCTGGGCGGTTAGCGCTTCGCGCGCAGTGCTGCGATAACCGGCGGGATCCCCTCTTCGATCGAGCGGTAGCGGTAGCCGATCGACGCCTCCGCCTTCTTCGACGAGTACATCCACGAGCCGTTCAAGCTCGTGAGGCCTTCCTTCAAGAGGTCTGGCTCTTGCTTCAGCATGCGCGCGATGAGCGGACCGACCGGGAGGCCTGCCTTCACGAGCCAGTTCGGCATCTTCATCGGCGCGCGCTTTCCGGTAAGCGGCTTGATGCGCGCGAACATGCCACCGATCGATTCGTTATCGCCGCCGAGGATGTAACCCTCGCCCGGCTCGCCCTTCTCGAACGCGCGCACCATCCCGTCGGCGACGTCTTCCACGTGCACCCAGGAAAGGCCCGTTTCTTGGAACGGGCAGGCGACGAGTAGCCCCTTCGCGTACAGCTTCAGCAGGACGCCCACCATGCTTTCGTCGCCGGGACCGTACGTAGCACCCGGCATCACGATCACGATCGGGGCGCCGGCCGAGGCGCGCTCGGAAGCGATCTGGTGCGCGCGCAGCTTCGTTTGTTCATAGTTGGACCCGTACGAGCCTTGGTGGACGTCGGTCTCGTCGCTGATGGCGCCGCCCGGCACGCTTCCGAGCGCTGCGATGGTCGAGCAGTGAACGATCCGCGGGATCGCGGCTGCGGCGGCAGCGTTGAGCACATTCTCGGTCCCGCCGACGTTGATCTGCTCCATGCGGGCGGCGTCGCGCACGCCGATCGCGTACCACGCGGCGAGGTGGAAGACGGCGTCGTGTCCGGGCATGCTCGCCGAGAGCGACGCGGGCTCGGTGATGTCCCCGATCGCGATGCGCGCGCCGGCTTGCGCGAGCTCGACCGCGCGTTCCGGCTTGCGCGCCAGGACGGTGACGTCCCACCCCCTGTCCATGAGCGCGCGCGCGACCCGGCTCCCGATGAAGCCGGTCGCTCCGGTCACGTAGGCGTGCATGCGTGCTACAGGGTAGGCAGACTCGACGGCAAGATGTCGAGCGAGCCGCGGTCGACCACGAAGTGGGTCTTCGCGAACGCATCGGCGTTGTAGGTCGCTTTCACGGCCACGCCGACCAGAGCCACGGCGATGAGACCGATGACCGCTGCACCCACGATGCGCCGCCACCGGCCGAATGAGACGACGACTCCGCCGACGATGCCGCCTCCGAGCGCCAGCACCCCGAGCTTGATGGCGAACGCGCGGACCGCCGCCGAGTCGTTCCGTGCGAGCACCGTCATCAGGTCACGAGGGTTGCGGAGCGCGGCCAGTTCGGAGGCGGTGGCCGAGCCCGAGACGCCGACGATCGTGACGCGGAAATCGATGGGTGCGTTGTGCGTGCCGGCTTCGGCGCGCGCGCGTCCGATCACCGGCGCGCGCACCGCGATCTCGGTCTTCCCCGACGTCGCCGGCCACGCGCGCAGCTCTGCGCGGAACGGCGGCATGTCGTAGGTCCCGCTGCCCCCGATCGCGATCGCGCCCGTCGCGCCGCCTACCCCTGCGACGATCGTCAGCAGCGTCCACACGAATGCTTTGCGGGGACGCCGATCCTCGCCGGAGGCCACCTACTCTTCCTCCGCCGGTGCGCTGCCGAACAGCACCGCCAGGTCATGCGCGCCGTCCTCCGGCCCGACGGCGATGACCTTGTCGCCGGCCAGCAGCGTTTGCGATGCGCGCGGACGGTAGATCCAGCGGCCCCCGCGTTGGATCGCGAGGACCTCCATGCCGATCTCCGTGCGCATCTGAAGATCGCGCAGCGATTTTCCTTCGGCCTCGCTTCCCGCCGTCACCGCCTCTTGAACCACGATCTCGTCGGTCTCCGCGAGCGCCTCAGAGATGATCGGGTGCGGCTCGTCCTCGTACTCGACGAGCTTCGTCATCTCTT
>VAWS01000060.1 GCA_005884515.1 Actinomycetota bacterium | reverse complement strand
CGCGTCACGGCGGTGGTGCATTCAGCGGGAAGGACCCAACGAAGGTCGACCGTTCCGCGGCATACGCAACACGCTGGGTTGCGAAGAACGTCGTTGCAGCTGGGTTCGCAGATCGCTGTGAGATCCAAGTCGCGTACGCGATCGGCGTCGCGCGCCCGGTCTCGATCCAGATCGAGACGTACGGCACCGAGAAGGACATCGACCCCCGCAAGATCGAGAAAGCGATCGGCGAGGTGTTCGATCTCCGGCCGGCTGCGATCATCCGCGACCTCGACCTCCGCCGTCCTATCTACAGGAAGACTGCTGCGTACGGTCACTTCGGCCGAGACGACGCCGACTTCACGTGGGAGCGGACGAGCCGCGTCGACGACCTGAAGGCGGTCATCTAGAACGCGCGCACCGCCGACGCGGTGAGCCGGTTCTGCTCGGTCGTTCTGGTCGAAACCGCGCTAACGCACCTCGACCGCGTCTTCACCTACGCGATCCCCGACGGGATGGCCGTGCACGTCGGTTCCGCAGTGCGCGCGCCCTTCCGTCGGAAACGGCGGGTCGGCGTCGTGACGGGGCTGCTCGAACGAGCGGATATCGAGCGACCCTTGCCGCTCGCCGCGATCGTGGGTCCGGGCCTCGACGACGAGACGGTGGACCTCGCCCGCTGGGTCGCCGGGCGGTACTTGTCGACGCTGGGTGAGGCGCTTGCGACGGTCCTGCCTCAGCGCGTCGCGGGCGAGGAAGACTCGGTCGTCGAGAGTGGCCGCCCCCATCACACCGGTTCATTCGACTTCGGCACCTACTCGCGAGGCTCCGCGCTTGCGCGCGCACTGCAACGGGGCGGCGGGGGGTTCGTGTGGCGGCCACTCGCGGAAGAGGACCGGGCGCGTGCGATCGTCTCGATGGCCGGCGAGGCTGCGAAACGCGGCGGCGTCCTCGTGTTGCTGCCGGAGGTTCGCGTTCGCAGCGCCGTATTGACGGCTCTCCGCGACGCGTTCGCCGAGTCTCTGGGGGAGTTGGGGAGTCATCGCAGCGCGCGCGAGCGGTACCGAGACTGGCTGGCCATACAAGCGGGCGCGAAACGAATCGCGGTCGGGGGCCGCGCAGCGGTGTTCGCGCCTATGCGCGATCTCCGTCTCATCGTCATCGATGACGAGGGTCACCAGTCGTACAAGGAAGGTCGCGCGCCGCGATATCACGCGCGCGCGGTCGCGGCGGAGCGCGCGCGTCGCACCGGCGCAACGCTCGTGCTCGTCGGCGTGCCACCGTCGGTGGAAGCGCGCGCCGCCACGGAGCGCGGACCTTACGTGCTCGTCGGCCCTCCGAGACCCGAAGAACGGAAGCATCGCTCATCGGTAACGGTGATCGAGCAAGGGACGCTCGTGCCGTCGGCCCCGACGCTGCAAGCAGCGAAGGAATCGCTTGCCGCCCGGCGACGCGTCGTCCTCGTCACCCACCGGGGCGGCTCGCATGCCGGGTCCATCGCCGCGCGCGCGGTGCGCATCCTCGCGCCGTCGAAGCCAATGCAGCTCGATTCGTCGAGCACCCCTGCAGACGTCGCGCGCGCGGCGCGAAGCGCAGATCTCATCTGCGCGACACCGTTCATCGCGAAAGATCTCGCCGTCGAGCGCGTGGGCCTGCTCGGGCTACTCGACGTCGATGCTGCGCTTTCGCAACCGGAGTACCGGGCGCACGAAGACACGTTCGCGACCTGGTGGCGAGCCGCGAGGTGGACGGCAGACGCGCGCATCTTCGTCGAGACCGCGAACGCCTCACACCCCGCGATACTGGCGCTCACGAAGTGGGATCCAGACGTTCTCTATCGCGCGGAGGCCGCGCGCCGCAGGGAACTCGGCTATCCTCCGTTCGCCGCGCTGGCGAGGATCGACGTTCCCGCCGACCGAGCGATCGAGGTGGCGAGAGACGTCGCAGCCGCAGGCCCGTGGGAGGTGTTCGTACCGAAGTGGCGATCCTGACGATCCGCACGCTGGGCGATCCCATCCTGCGATCGAAAGCCACGCCGGTCACGGCGTTCGACGACGATCTGGCTCAGCTGGCGTTGGACATGCACGAGACGATGCATGACGTTGGTGTCGGACTCGCCGCGACGCAGGTCGGTCGGCTCCTCCGGCTGTTCGTGTACGACTCCGGCGATGAAGGTGAGCGCGGCACGCTGGTGAATCCGCAGATCGTGTGGGCATCGGAGGAAACCGAAGAAGCGGAAGAGGGCTGCCTGTCGCTGCCCGGCACGTATTATCCCGTGACGCGCGCGACCGCGGTGAAGGTGCGCGCGCAAGACCTTGCCGGTGCTCCGATCGAGAAGGAAGCGGAAGGGTTCCTCGCGCGCATCTTCCAGCACGAGATCGATCACCTCGACGGCATCCTGTTCATCGATCGCCTCGCACCCGAGCTTCGGAAAGAAGCCATGAAGGCACTGCGCGATCAAGACTTCGGGATGTCGCCACCGCCGCGCACGAACGCCTCCAAGAGGCTCTGACGTTATGTGCGTCGTCTTCATGGGGACTCCCGATGTTGCGGTTCCCGCTCTGCGCGCGTTGCTCGAGTCGCCGCACGACGTCGCCGCAGTCGTCACGCAACCCGACAAACCGCGCGGCAGAGGCCGCGGCGTTAGCGCGTCGCCGGTGAAGGACCTCGCGGAGGAACACGGTCTTCCCATCCTGCAGCCGGCCTCACCCAAAGAAGAGGGGTTCGCGGACGCTCTCTCGGTGTTCGAGCCGAACGCGCTCGCCGTCGTTGCGTACGGACACATCTTGCCCACGTCGGTTCTCTCGGTGGCGCCGGCGATGAACGCGCACTTCTCACTGCTCCCTGCGTACCGAGGCGCGGCGCCCGTTCAGCGCGCGCTCATGGACGGTGCGACGGAGACCGGCGTATCCGTCTTCATGCTCGAGCCGACCGTCGACACGGGTCCGGTGGTTGCGGTCGAACGCGTCGAAGTCGGGCCGCAGGAAACCGCAGGGGAGCTGCTCGACCGGCTCGCGCCGATCGGCGCGCGGTTGTTGGTCGGCGCGATCGACGAGCTGGAGCGAGGGGCGCTCGAACCGATCCCGCAAGGCGAGATCGACGCCAGCCCTGCGCCGAAGCTCAAGCCGGAAGAAGCTGAGATCGACTGGAAACGTTCCGCGGGAGAGCTTGCGAACCTCGTGCGTGCGTTGAACCCTAGGCCGGGAGCGTTCACGACCGCCGGCGGGAAGCGGCTGATCGTGTGGCGAGCACGCGCCGTCGAAGGGTCGGGACCGTCGGGCACCGTGCTGTCGGCCGCCCCCGGGCTCGTCGTCGCCACCGGCCGGGGAGGCCTCTCGCTCGACGAGGTTCAGCTCGAAGGGAAGCGCCCCATGCCGATCGAGGAGTTCGTGCGCGGCCGGCGATTCGAAGCCGGTCGTCCACTCGCAGGTGCGTAAACGACCCTCGGCTACAATCGTGGCCCCATGGCCGCCCGGTACAAGCTTGCACCGTCGATCCTCTCCGCCGACTTCGCCCGACTGGGAGAGGAGGTCGCGCGCGTCGAGAAGTACGCCGACCTTCTCCACATCGACGCGATGGACGGCCATTTCGTCCCTCCGATCACGATCGGCCCCGTCGTCGTGAAGGCCCTGCGTGCGGTCACATCGCTTCCCCTCGAGTGCCACCTCATGGTGACCGACCCGCTGGGACAAACGGCGCAATTCGCCGAAGCCGGCGCAACGTCGGTGGTCGCCCACATCGAGGCGACCCCCGACCCCGAGCCGGTGATCGAGCGAGCACGCTCCCTTGGGCTCGGGGTAGGGATCTCGCTGAACCCACCGACGCCCCTCGACGCGATCTTGCCGTTCCTCGAACGTGTCGATGTTCTGAACGTGATGACGGTCAACCCGGGCTGGGCGGGGCAGCGGTTCATCCCCGAGATGCTGCCGAAGATCGAAGCCGCGCGCGCGGAGATCGATCGCCGCGGCCTCGACGTCGCCATCGCGGTCGACGGTGGGATCGATCTCGACACCGGGCGCGACGCGCTCGACGCCGGCGCGACCGTGCTCGGCGCGGCGTCGGCGATCTTCTCTCGGCCGGATCCGGCGGAAGCGGCGCGCGCGCTCAAAGAGCTTCTGAGCGAACGAGAGGCGAACGCCTGATGGCGGACGTCATCCTCGTCGCCGACGACGATCCAGACATCCTGCGCTTCGTCGAGCTCAACCTGCGGCTCGAAGGGTACGAGGTGCTCACCGCGGTCGACGGGGAAGAGGCGCTCGCCGTCGCGCACCATCGCGTTCCTTCCCTCGTCATCCTCGACGTGATGATGCCGAAGCTCGACGGCTACCAGGTGTGCCAACGCCTCCGCACCGACGGCAGGACGAGCGGCGTGTGCATCATCATGCTGACGGCGAAGTCGATGTCTGCGGACAAGGTGCTCGGGCTGACGGCCGGAGCCGACGACTACATCTCGAAGCCGTTCGACCCGATGGAACTGGTCGCGCGCGTGAAGACGACGCTTCGCCGAACGCGTGAGATGCGTTCCGTTTCGCCGCTCACCGGTCTGCCGGGTAACGTCCAGATCGAAGCCGAGATGCAACGCCGCGTCGCCGACGGGGAGACCTTCGCCGTGCTTTGGCTCGACCTCGACAACTTCAAAGCGTTCAACGACCGGTATGGCTTTATCCGGGGCGACAGCGCGATCAACTACCTCGCGACGGTTCTACGCGAGGCAACCACGGACGATCAGTTCATCGGACACATCGGCGGAGACGACTTCGTCGTCCTGACGTCGGCCGAAGATTGCGAAACCCTCTCCCAGGCGATCGTCGCGCGATTCGACAAGGACGTGAAGGACCTGTACGACCCCGAGGACGCGACGCGCGGCACGGTGGTCGTGACCGACCGCCTCGGAAGGGAGCTCGAATATCCCCTCCTCAGCGTGTCGATCGGAGCGGCGACGAACGAGCATCATCCCGTGAAGGACTATCGGGAGCTCGTGGAGGTCGCCACCGAGATGAAGAGCTTCTCGAAGAAACGTCCCGGCAGCGTGTACGCGATCGACCGCCGCGGCAGCGCAGAAGACGGCGCCTGAAAGGCGAAAAGCCCCGAAATAAGGGCCGGTTACCCACTGGTATAGTGACGACGTGACCGACCGAGACACCGTTTTGATGCGCCGGGCGCTGCGCCTCGCCGAGCGCGGGCGTGGCCGAACCGCGCCGAATCCTCCGGTCGGAGCGCTGGTCGTCTCGGACGGCGAGATCGTCGGCGAGGGGTGGCACCAGGGCGCGGGACGCGCGCACGCCGAGGTCGAAGCGCTCGCGGCGGCCGGCGCGCGCGCACGTGGCGCGACGATCTATCTCACGCTCGAGCCGTGCACCCACCACGGACGCACGCCGCCGTGCGCGCCCCAGCTCCTCGAGTCCGGTATCGCGCGCGCGGTGATCGCAACCACGGATCCCAACCCGATCGAAGCCGGCGCGGGGGTACGCACGCTCGCCGGCGCGGGCATCGAGGTCAGGACCGGTTTGCTCGAAGAAGAAGCGCGGTCGTTGATCCAAGGCTTCGCCAAGTGGATCAAGACACGTACGCCGTTCGTCACCGTCAAGATCGCCTCGACGCTCGATGGACGCGTCGCCGCTGCCGATGGGTCGTCGAAGTGGGTAACGGGCCTCGCGTCCCGGCGAGATGCGCACCGGATGCGCGCGTGGTCGAACGCAGTCGTCGTAGGCATCGGCACCGTGCTGGCCGACGACCCTGCGCTCACCTGCCGCCTCCGCGGCTACACCGGTCCACAGCCGCTGCGGATCGTGGTGGACTCGGCGGCTCGCACACCGTTGACGGCTGCGGTGCTCGACGACGCGGCCCCGACGCTCGTCGTGACCACCGCGAAGGCTTCCGACGAATCGGTGCAGGCGATCCACGCGCGCGGCGCAGAGGTCGTGCGCGTTCCGGCGCTGGAGGGACGCGTCGATCTTGCGGCTCTCCTCCAAGAGCTGGGGTCGCGTGAGATCACCGACGTGCTCGTCGAGGGCGGCCCGACGTTGATCGGCGATCTGGTCGAGCGCCGCCTCGTCGACCGCTACGTTTTCTACATCGCGCCGAAGCTGCTCGGGCAGGTCGGGCTCAGTGCCATCGCCGGCCTCGTCGCACCGAACATCGCGGACGCGCGCGAGCTCACCATCACATCCGTGCGCCGGACCGGCGCCGACGTCAAGATCGAAGCGAGGCCGAGGGTCTGATGTTCACAGGGATCGTGGAGTACCAAGGAAGCGTCGTCCGGCTCATGCGCCGCGGCGGCGGCGCGCGACTGGAGGTTCGTGCTCCGGAGATCGTCGGAGAGCTGCAGATCGGCGACTCGGTCGCCGTCAACGGTGCGTGCGTCACCGTCACCGAGCGGAACGAAGAGGCGTTCGCCTGCGACCTCGTCCCCGAGACCGTCGCTCGGACGAACCTCGGCATCCTGGAGGTCGGTGAGGACGTCAACCTCGAGCGTCCCGTCCGCGCGACCGACCGGCTCGGCGGCCACATCGTGCAAGGTCACGTGGACGCGGTCGGGCTCGTCCGCAGCCGCCGGCGCGTCGGCGCGCAAGAGGTGCTCGAGGTGACCGTGCCCTTCGAGCTGACCCGCTACCTCGCGCCGCAAGGGTCTGTCTCATTGGACGGCGTAAGCCTCACCGTTGTCGCGGTTGATCGCGATCGCTTCCGCGTTGCGCTGATCCCGCACACCGTCTCGGTGACCACGTTGGGTCGCAAGGGACAAGGTGCCTCGGTCAACGTCGAGGTCGACGTGATCTCGAAGTACGTCGAGCGCCACATGGCTGCGCGCACACCGCGCCCGACGTTCACGATCTTCGAAGAGCAGCCGAAGGAGCATGCGGAGGCGCCGCACCCGGCCGCTCCGAAGCCGCCCCCAACGCGATCGGTCGCGCACACACCTCCGGTCCCGCCGTCGCGCTCGCGGCCGGCGCAGAAGAGCACAGCGAAGAAGACGCCGGCGAAACGGCCGGTTCCGGCCGCGAAGCGAACCGCGAAGCGACCGGCCTCCAAGCCGGCGAAGCGGCGCCGTTAGAGCCGACATGTTCGCCACGATCGAAGAGGCAGTCGCCGACATCCGCGAGGGGAAGATCGTCGTCGTCGTCGACGATGCGGACCGCGAGAACGAAGGCGACTTCATCATCGCCGCGGAGCGCGTCACGCCGGAGATCGTTAACTTCATGGCGACACACGGACGCGGCTTGATCTGCATGCCGATCGTCGCCGAGCGCCTAGACCAGCTGGGGGTCCCTCCGATGGTTCCCGAGCTGGCATCGACACACGAGACTGCGTTCAGCGTTCCGATCGATCTCGCGAACGGCAGCACAGGGATCTCGGCCCACGACCGAGCGGCGACCGTCCGCAAGGTGCTCGACGCCAACGCGGTCCCGGAGGATTTCCGGAAACCGGGTCACACGTTCCCCTTGCGCGCACAGCCCGGCGGGGTGCTGAAGCGCGCTGGCCACACAGAAGCAGCGGTCGACCTCGCGCGCCTCGCCGGTATGTATCCGGCGGGGGTCATCTGCGAGATCATGAATGCTGACGGCACGATGGCTCGCTTGCCGCAGCTGCGGGAGGTGTCTTCGCAGCACGGGCTGAAGCTGATCTCGATCGCCGACCTCATCGCGTACCGCCGGCGCCACGAAACGCTCGTGCGCCGGGAGGTCGAAGCAGTGGCAAAGCTGCCGACGCGGTACGGCGAGTTCGTCGCGATCGGCTACCAGTCGTTCGACGGACGACATCACATCGCGCTGACGATCGGCGACATCTCCGATGGCACGGCGGTCCTCACGCGTATGCACTCGGAGTGCCTGACCGGCGACGTCTTCCACTCGCTCCGGTGCGACTGCGGAACGCAGCTCGAGAACGCGCTCGCGCAGATCGCCGATGAGGGGAGAGGGGTGCTCGTGTATATCCGCGGGCACGAGGGCCGCGGCATCGGCTTGCTGCACAAGCTGCGCGCGTACCAGCTGCAAGAGAGCGGCCAGGACACCGTCGAGGCGAACATGACGCTCGGCTTCCCGCCCGACCCGCGCGACTACGGCGTCGGTGCGCAGATCCTCGTCGACCTCGGCGTGAAATCGATGCGGTTGTTGACGAACAACCCGACGAAGCGGGCGGGGCTCGAGGGGTACGGCTTGGCGATCGTGGAGCGCGTCCCGCTCCAGACCCTCGCGACCAAGCACAACATCGCGTACCTTCGGACCAAGAAAGAGAAGCTGGGTCACGACCTCGAGATCAACGACCTGGTTGCCGGAGGAGACCCCGTTGTCGGGCCGGATGAAGCCCCCTGACCAGCCGCTCGACGCGCGCGGTTTGCGGTTCGCCATCGTGGCTTCGCGCTTCAACCACGAGGTGACCGAGCTCCTGGTGGAAGGGGCCCTCGAATGCTTCACCGCCAGCGGCGCTTCCGATGTCCCCGTCGAGTGGGTGCCGGGATCGTTCGAGTTGCCGCTTGCCGCGCGCGCGATCGCAGAGACGCGGGGGGTCGACGCCGTCGTGGCTCTGGGCGCGCGCGCCGGTGGGGTTGAGGGCAACAAAGGCTGGGACGCGGCGGCCACCGCCATCGAGATGGCAGCGCTGATGCGCCGGCTCGAAAAGCCGGCCGAGGACGCCGGACCCCTCTGATAGCATCCGCCCGTGCTGCGGCTGGTCATCCCCAAAGGCTCGCTCGAAGCGAACACGCTGGCGCTGCTCGAGCAGGCCGACCTTGCCCTAAAGCGCGGTTCCGACCGGGACTACCACGGATCCATCGTCGATCCCAGGATCGATCGCGTCTCCATCCTTCGCCCGCAGGAGATCCCGGGTTACATCGAAGAGGGGCTATTCGACGTCGGGATCACGAGCAGAGATTGGATCGAAGAGACGCAGAGCGACGTCGAGATCCTCTGCGAGCTCGGGGACGCGGGACGCGTGGGCGGCCGCGTGCGGATCGTGCTCGCCGTTCCGAAGGATTCTCCGATCGAGCGCGCCGACCAGCTCCCCGCGAACTCGCGCATCTCGACCGAGTACCCCAACATCACGACGCGCGCGTTCGAGAAGCTCGGGATCCCGGTCCACGTCTTCCTCTCCTACGGCGCGACCGAGGCGAAGGTTCCCGACATCGCGGACGCGGTCGTTGAGGCCACGGAGACGGGGTCCTCGCTTCGACGGAGTGGCCTCAAGATCGTCGAGACGTTCGTCGACTCGCCGACGCTGCTGATCGCCAACCGCGCATCGGCGGCCGATGCGGCGAAACGCCAGGCGATGACCGACGTCCAGATCCTGCTCCTCGGCGTTCTGGCCGCGCGCGGCCGGGTGCTCGTGAAGCTGAACGTCGAGGAAGCGTCGCTGGCCGGCGTGCTCGACATCCTGCCGGCGATGAAAGCACCGACGATCTCCAAGCTGACGTCCGGAGACGACTACGCGGTCGAAACGGTCGTCGAGAAGTCGCACATCAACGTGTTGATCCCGCTCCTGAAGGAACGAGGAGCGACCGACATAATCGAGCTTCCCATCGCGAAGATCGTGCCCTGACCGAGAGCCATACGTCCTCTTTCCTGGCAGTTTGTGGGTGTGGTACGCTCGCGCCGCGCTGGGCGACGGCGCAGGGGGTTGATCCGCGTTCGCGCGGCGGGCCAGGAGGGGAAGGGTGGCACAAGGCACCGTCAAGTGGTTCAGCAACGAGAAGGGCTTCGGCTTCATATCACGCGAGGACGGCGACGACGTTTTCGTGCACCACAGCGCCATCCAGATGGACGGCTACCGCACGTTGAGCGAAGGCCAGCGCGTCGAGTTCGACATCGTCGATGGCCCGAAAGGCCAACAGGCAGCCAACGTCCGGCCCGCCTGATCGGCCGCGACTCACGCAGACGACGGCCTCGTCCTCGACACCCGGTTTCGTCACCTCTATACTTCCTGGGTGCGCGAAATATGCGTTCGCGCGCAAAGAAGGAGCTGGGACTCCTCACCCACCGGGTGCGAAACAGAACCGGACGGGTTGTGAAGAGGTTCGTTCCGGGCGCCCTTCGGGCGTCCCTTCTTTTTGTCCATCGAATCGATGAGGTGATGCTGGATCGCAAGTGAACCGAGAGTGAACGACCGGATCCGCGCCCCCGAGGTACGCCTCGTGGGCCCGGACGGAAGCCAGGTGGGTGTTCTGGCGCTGCAGGACGCATTGCGGATCGCACGCGAGCTCGACCTGGATCTCGTTGAAGTAGCGCCGCAGGCGCGGCCGCCCGTGTGCCGGCTGCTCGACTACGGCAAGTACCGCTACGAGATGGCGGTCAAGGCGAAGGACGCGAAACGTAAGCAAGCGTCTTCCGTCCTCAAAGAGATGAAGATGCGTCCGAAGATCGACATCCACGACTACCGGACGAAGAAGGGACACATCGAGCGGTTCCTCAACGGCGGTCACAAGGTGAAGGTGACGATCATGTTCCGCGGAAGGGAGATGGCCCACACAGAGCTCGGGGCCAAGATCCTCGACCGGCTGGCCGGCGACTTGGAGCCGATCGCGCACGTAGAGACGCCGCCGAAGCTCGACGGCCGGAATATGACCATCGTATTCGCGCCGACGAAGCGGTCGGTAGTGAAGCGCGAGAAAGCCGAAGGGGAGTAACGCGATGCCGAAGATGAAGACCCACCGCGCGGCTGCGAAGCGACTTCGCCGCACGGGGAGCGGCAAGATCGTCCGCAAGCGGGCGTACTTCCGCCACATCCTCGAGAAGAAGCCGTCGAAGAGGAAGCGTCGCTTGGGCCGTTCCATCGTCGTCTCCGGGCCCGATCGGGCGCGCGCGCGCCGCCTGCTGGGAGGCTGAGCCATGGCTCGCGTGAAACGAAGCGTCACCGGACGGAAGAAACGCCGGACCGTCCTCGAGCGCGCGTCCGGCTATCGGGGCTCGCGCGGCCGGCTCTACCGGTCCGCGCGCGAACAGGTTCTGCACTCCCTTCGGTACTCGTACAACGACCGCCGGAAGCGCAAGGGCGACTTCCGTCGGCTCTGGATCGCGCGCATCAACGCGGCGGCGCGCGAGCACGGGTTGTCGTACAACCGACTGATCAACGGGTTGAAGCTGGCAGAGGTCGACGTCGACCGGCGGGTGCTCTCGGATATGGCCGTGAAAGATCCGGCTGCGTTCGGGGCGCTGGTCGAAGTCGCGCGCGCGGGTCTGGAGCGAGGGCGCGCACCGGGCGAATGACGGCAGGCCGGGCGGGAGGGGCGAGCGGGGCTCGATGACCGGCGAAACGATACTCGACAGGCTGCCGGACGGCGTCGTCCTTATCGGCCCGGACCGTACGGTTTCTCAGATCAACCGCGCCGCCGAGCGTCTGACCGGATGGTCGCGCGACGAAGCGCTCGGACGTCCGTACGGAGAGGTGCTGCGCCTGCGTCACACCGCAGGGTTCCTCGTCCACGAGCGAGCCGACCCGTTCACCGTCGCGCCACGCCTCGCGACCGGCTCGCCCGAACGCGAGTACATGCTGACCTGCCGCGACGGCACCGAGCGGTGGGTCGCCGTTCGCACCGCCTACGGATGGAAGGAGGGCACGCTCGACGAAGTCGTCGCAACGATCAGGGACATCGGCCGCCGTCATCGTCGCGAGATGTCGGCTTACGACTTGATCGCTACGCTCGCGCACGACTTGCGCTCGCCGCTGACGTCGGTGAAGGGTTTCACCTCGACCTTGCGCCGGAACTGGCAGAAGTTCAACGACAAGCAGAAGCAAGACATGCTCGAAACGATCGACTGGGACGCCGATCGGATGAACAGGCTGCTCAAAGACTTGCTCGACTTCTCTCGTCTCGAAGCCGGCCGACTGGAGCTGAAACGGCAACTGGTCGACCTTTCGGCCCTGGCTACCCAGGTCGTCGACCGCATCGCGAAGACGAACGGCGGCACGCACAGCTTGAAGACGGACTTCCCGCAGGGGTTCCCGGAGGTATCGGCCGATCTGGGCAAGGTGGAGCAGGTCCTCGTCAATCTCGTCGAGAACGCAGTCAAGCACGGCGACCCCGGCGTCGTCGTCGTGAGCGGAGAGGCCGGCTCCGCGCGCGTCACGGTGCGTGTGAGCGACTCTGGGCCTGGGATCGACCGGCATCACGTTCCCTACGTCTTCACCAAGTTCTACCGGCGCGGCACCGGCCAGCGGCACGCGGGCACGGGCCTCGGCCTCTACATCTGCAAAGGCATCATCGAAGCGCACGGCGGTCAGATATCCATCGAGCACACGGATCCGAGCGGTACGGTGTTCGCGTTCACCTTGCCGCTGGAGGAGATGTGACCGAAACCGCAACGCTGATCGCCGAGGCAACGCGAACCGCCCTCGACGAGGCGCACGCGGCCGCCACGCTCGCCGATCTGCGTGAGGTGCGTGTGCGCGCGCTCGGACGGAAAGCGCCGATGTCGCGCGTGCGCGCGGAGATGGGCTCGCTGTCCGAGGACGATCGTCGCGAGATCGGCAGGCTTCTGAACGAGGCGCGCGAGACGATCGAGTCGGCGCTCGCTGCGCGCGAAAGCGAGCTTGCCGCCGACGAACAGGCCGCGATGCTGGCACGTGACCGGATCGACGTCAGCGCGCCGGGCCGCAAGAGAGAGATCGGCCATCCGCATCCGCTCACGTTGATGGCCGACCGGATCGTCGACATCTTCATTGGGATGGGCTTCCGTGTCGCCGAAGGCCCCGAGGTCGAGACCGATTGGTACAACTTCCAAGCGCTCAACATCCCCCCGGACCATCCGGCGCGCTCGATGCAGGACACGATGTACGTCGACGGTACGGATCTGGTGATGCGCACGCACACCTCGCCTGTGCAGGTACGCGCGATGCAAGCGCAGGATCCACCGATCTACGTCGTCGTGCCGGGGCGCGTGTACCGGCGGGACCCGTTCGACGCGACACACTCGCCCGTCTTCCAGCAGATCGAAGGGCTCGCCGTCGACAAAGGTCTTTCGTTTGCGGACCTCAAAGGAACACTGGCCGCGTTCGCGCGCGAGCTGTTCGGGCCGCGCCAGCGCGTACGGTTCCGGCCGTCGTACTTCCAGTTCACCGAGCCGTCCGCCGAGGTCGACGTGCTTTGCATGAACTGCGAGGGCGCCGGCTGTTCCGCGTGTGGCCACAGCGGCTGGCTCGAGATCATGGGCGCCGGCTTGGTTCACCCGAACGTCCTGAAGGCCGTCGGCTGGGATCCGGAGGTCTGGTCCGGGTTCGCCTTCGGGCTGGGGACCGAGCGGGTCGCGATGCGTGCCCTCGGCGTGCGCGACATCCGGTGGTTCTACGAGAACGACCAGCGCTTCCTCGCGGGGTTCCACGCCTGATGCGCGTTCCTCTCTCGTGGCTCCGCGAGTTCACGCCGGTCGACGACGACCCGGATGCGATGGCGACCAAGCTGTCGATGTTCGGATTGAAGGTCGACGAGGTGATCCGCATCGGCAGCGGCATCAGCGGTGTGGTCGTCGGCGAGGTGCGCGCCGTCCGCGAGCATCCGAACGCCGACAACCTCATGCTCGTGCGCGCGAACGACGGTACGGCCGAGCGCGACATCGTCTGCGGCGCGCGCAACTACTCCGTCGGCGACCGTGTTCCACTTGCGCTTCCGGGCGCGCATCTTCCAAACGGTATGGATATCGAGCGGCGTGTGGTCCGCGGGGAGACCAGCGACGGCATGCTTTGCTCGGCACGCGAGCTGCAGATCGCGGACGATCACGCCGGGATCATGATCTTGGATCCCGATGCCCCGGTCGGGAAAGACCTCGTTTCGGCCCTCGACCTCGAGGACGTGATCTTCGACCTCGACGTGACGGGGAACCGCCCCGACGCCCTCTCGATCCTCGGCGTCGCGCGCGACGTTTCCATCTTGTACAAGCTGCCGCTGACCGTTCCGCCCGCCGACGCGGTGGAAACCGGGCCGGATGTCGCGACGCTGGCCTCCGTCACGATCGAAGACGCGCGCGGCTGTCCGCGGTACCTCGCGCGGCTGATCGAGAACGCGACCATCGGCCCGTCGCCGTGGTGGATGCGGAGGCGACTGATGGCGGCGGGGATGCGCCCGATCTCCAACGTGGTCGACGTGACCAACTACGTCTTGCTGGAGCGGGGCCATCCCTTGCACGCGTTCGACCTCGACAAGCTGGCCGGCGCGGCCGTCGTCGTCCGGCGCGCCCGCAAAGGCGAAACGATGACGACGCTCGATGGCCAGGAGCGTGCGTTGAAGAAAGAGGACGTGCTCATATGCGATGCCGAGCGGCCGGTCGCCATCGCCGGGATCATGGGCGGCGCCGACACCGAGGTATCCCACACGACGACCCGCATCTTGCTCGAGAGCGCGTTCTTCGCACCCGGTCGCATCGCGCACACCGCGCGTCGTCTGGGGATGCGGAGCGAAGCAAGCGTCCGCTTCGAGCACGGCGCCGACGTCGACAACGTGCCGCCTTCCGCGGCGCGTGCGGCCGGCCTGCTCGCCTCACTGGCCGGCGGCACCGTCGCGCGCGGCGTGCTCGACGTCTATCCGAAGCCGACCGTCCGGAAGCCGATCCGCGTGCGCGTTGCGCGCGCGAACGGGTTGCTCGGCACGTCCGTTACGGCTGGAGAGATGACGGGGTTGCTCGGCTCGATGGGGTGCCGCGTTGAAGCATCCCGGGCGACGTTACGCGTCACGCCTCCGTCCTGGCGGCCGGACATGGTGATCGAAGAGAACGTCGTCGAAGAGATCGGCCGTCTCTATGGGTACGAGAACATCCCCGAGACCCTGCCGGACGGCGGCAGGATCGGCGGGCTGAACGAGCATCAACGCAGGCGCCGGATAGCGCGGCAGCTACTGCTGGGCGCCGGCTTGTCCGAAGCACAGACGCTCAGCCTCCTGCCGCCGTGGTTCGCCGATCGTGCCGGCCTTGCGAACGATCATCCCCTCCGGGGAAGGTTGCGTCTGTCGAACCCTCTCTCCGAGGATGAGTCGATCCTTCGCCCATCGCTGATCCCCGGCCTCTTGCTCGCCGCGCAACGAAACTCGTTGCGAAGCGCGCTCCCCGTCGTTTTGTTCGAGATGGGGAATGTCTTTGCACCGGGCGAGGGGAGCACCGTCGCTGAGCGGGAACGGATCGCATTCGTGTTGGCCGGCGCGACGCAGCCGGACTGGTACGCGCCATCGCGGGAGCTCGACTTCTTAGACGGCAAGGGTGTGCTACAGACGCTCACGGACGGGCTGGGCGCGACGGCCCTCTCCGTCAACGAGAATGACGGCGGCGGCGTGGGGCATCCGGGTCGCTCGGCGACCATCGAGATCGGCCGCGCGCACGCAGGTGCCCTCATGGAGCTGGACCCGTCGATCGCAGAGGCGTTCGATCTCCCTCGGCGTGTCGTCGTGTGCGAGCTGGACCTGGTTTCGCTTTTCACCGAGATCACCGACAGCGTCGCCGAAGCGCCGCCGCGCTTCCCGGGCATCGCGCGCGACATCGCCATCGTTGTGCCGGCCGAGACCCGGATCGGGTCGGTCGAGGATGTGATCAGCCGAGCGGCGGGGGAGCGTCCGGTTCTTCTGAACCTCTTCGACATCTACCGAGGCGAGCAGGTCCCCGAGGGGACGATGAGCTTGGCTTTCTCCCTTTCCCTGCGCGATCCCGAGCGGACGCTGACCGACGCCGACGCCGACGCCGTCATGGACGCGATCGCGCGGGCCGCTGGGGCCGCGGGGTGGACGATCCGCGCCTGAGCCGTTTGCATAAATATACAACGCCCTGTATACCTAAGCCGTCGGGGAGGAGGGACATGGCGTATCGGGCTGCGGTCGCCGGCGCATCCGGCTATACGGGCGCCGAGCTCCTTCGGCTGCTCGAAGGCCACCCCGGCTTCTCGACGACCGTCGCGACGTCCCGGGAGTTCGCGGGCCGGAGGGTCGCAGACGTCTACCCGAACCTGCGGACTGAACTCACATACTCGGAGCTCGATCCGGTTTCCCTCGAAGACGTCGACGTCGCATTCCTGGCGCTGCCGCACGGAGCCTCGATGGAGATCGGCGCGCGCCTCGCCAAGGCAGGCGTCGCCGTGATCGACCTGTCGGCCGACTTCCGGCTGAAGGACGCCGCGCTCTATCCGGAGTGGTTCGGCCAAGAGCACACCGCGCCGGAGACCCTCCCGGACTGGACGTACGGCTTGCCCGAGCTGCACCGCGACGAGATCAAGACGGCGCGCGCGATCGCGAACCCCGGTTGCTACCCGACGGCCGCGATCCTCGCGCTCGCCCCGCTGGTGAAGGCCGGGCTGATCGATCCGACCACGATCGTGGTAAGCGCAGCGTCGGGCGTTTCGGGAGCCGGCCGCAAGCTGACGAACGGCGTTCATTTCTCCCACGTCGACGCGAACTTCAAGGCGTACGGCCTGCCGACCCACAAGCACACGCCGGAGATCGAGCAAGAGCTCGGTTCGCTTGCCGGCGCATCGATCAAGATCACGTTCGTCCCTCACCTCGTACCGATGCCTCGCGGGCTGCTCGCAACGTGCATCGCCGACGCAACGAGCGACGGCGATCCCGCAGAGGCCGCGCGCGCGCTGTACGCGGGCGAGCCGTTCGTTCGGGTCCTCGCCGACTCGATGCCGGAGACGAAGTACACGCTCGGCTCGAACCAGTGCCTGCTCGGATACTCCCGCGACGAGCGCACCGGCCGGATCATCGCGGTTTCCGCGATCGACAACCTCGGCAAGGGAGCCGCCGGGCAAGCGCTCCAGAACGCGAACCTGGTGCTCGGCTTGCCTGAAGACGAAGGGCTCACCGGGGGAGGGCTCTACCCGTGAAGCTTCCGGAAGGCTTCAGCGCGTCCGGCGTCGCGTGCGGCTTGAAGCCGAGCGGGAACCCGGATCTCGGGATGATCGTTTCCGATCGGCCGGCGACCGCGGCAGGGGTCTTCACCACGAACCGCGTCCAAGCCGCTCCGGTGCAGCTGACGCGGCGCCATATCCGGCGCAGCAAAGCGCGAGCGATCGTGGTCAACGCAGGGAATGCGAACGCGTGCACCGGGAAGCAGGGGTACGCCGATGCACGTTCGATGGCCGAGCACGCCGCGCGCGGCCTGGCGATCAAGAAGGAGAACGTGCTCGTGAACTCCACGGGCATCATCGGGGTGCCGCTCGATATGACGAAGGTACGCGAGGGGATCGAAGCGGCGACCAAAGCGCTCTCGTCCGACGGCGCCGGAGACTTCGCTGCTTCGATCATGACGACGGACACGCGCCCGAAGATCGCCGAGGCCGTACTTGGGTCCGCGATCATCGCCGGGTTCGCGAAAGGCGCAGGGATGATCGCGCCCGAGATGGCGACGCTGCTGGCGTTTGTCGTGACCGACGCGCCGGTCGAACACGGGTTCCTCGTGGAGACCCTGCGCGAAACGACCGCGGATTCGTTCAACGCGATCAGCGTCGATGGGTGCCGTTCGACGAACGACACGCTGCTCGTGCTTGCGAACGGCGCAGCCGGAGGCGACCCGATCGGCGCCGAACACCCCCAAGCGGGCGCATTCAAGGATGCATTGGGCGAGGTGTGTGCATCGCTGGCGAGGCAGATCGTCGAGGACGGCGAAGGCGCGACGAAGGTCGTGTCGATCGTCGTTGAGGGTGCAACGAACGTGCGCGAGGCGCGGCGCGCGGCTGGGACCGTCGCCGATTCCGTCCTTCTGCGGTGCGCGCTGAACGGGGCCGACCCGAACTGGGGCCGTGTGCTCGCCGCGCTCGGAACGTCGGGGATCCCGTTCGATCCCAACGTGGTAGACGTCTGGCTCGGCGGTCAGCTCCTGTGCCAGAACGGCGCGCCGGGTCCCGGCGACGCTGCGAAGGCGCGCGCGGCCCTCCTCGACCGTGACGTCGAAGTTCGGATCGGGATGAAGCGCGGCGAAGTCTCGCATCCTCATGGAGGCGCTTCCGTACATCAAGCGTTACTACGGGCGCACGGTTGTCGTGAAGTACGGCGGGGCGGCGATGGAAGATCCAGCGCTGGCGGAGTCGTTCGCGAACGACATCGTCCTGATGCGGTACGTCGGCATGAACCCAGTGGTTGTGCACGGTGGTGGGCCGCAAGTGACCGCGCATATCGAGAAGCTCGGCGGCAAAGCAACCTTCGTCGACGGATACCGGGTAACGACGGCGGCGGACCTTGAAGTCGTGCGCATGGTGCTTGCCGGCGTGATCAACAAGGACATCGTCGCATTGATCAACCGGCATGGTTCGTTGGCCGCGGGCTTGTCCGGAGAGGACGGCGCGCTCGTACGCGTGCGGAAGAAGATCGGCTCCACCGACCTCGGTTTCGTCGGCGACGTGGAGCAGGTGAACCCTCGGATCGTCACCGACCTCCTGCGCGACTTCATCCCCGTGATCGCGACGCTAGGCGTCGACGAGAACGGTCAGGCCTACAACGTGAACGCCGATGAGGTCGCGGCTGCGATCGCGGAAGCGCTCGGCGCGGAGAAGCTCGTCTTCCTCACGAACGTGAACGGGATCATGGACGGATCGGGGTCCCTTCTGACGCAGGTGAGCGCCGACGGCGTGGAGCGTCTCCGGTCCGACGGCGTCCTGACGGCCGGCATGCTCCCGAAGGTCGACGCTGCGCTGCGCGCGATCAAAGGCGGCGTCCCGCGGGTGACGATCTTGGACGGGCGAGCGGAACACGCGCTGCTCTTAGAGATATTCACCGACCAAGGCGTGGGAACGATGGTGACGGCATGAACCTCGAGCAGATCAGGGCGCTCGACTCCCGGTACCACATGAACGTGTACGGGCGGCTGCCCGTGGCCTTCGTCCGAGGCGAAGGCGCGCTGCTGTGGGACACCGAGGGCAAGCAATACCTCGACTTCCTGGCCGGCATCGCAGTGATGAGCGTCGGACATTCGCACCCCAAGGTCGTCGAAGCGATCCGCGAGCAGGCCGGTACGCTCACGCACGTCTCCAACCTCTTCTACACCGAGCCGCAGGCGATCCTGGCCGAGCGGCTGCACGACCTTCTGGGGTGGGGAAAGGTCTTCTTCTCCAACTCCGGTGCAGAGGCTAACGAGTGCGCACTGAAGCTCGCCAGGCGATGGGCGCGCGCGCGCGGCGCGGCCGATCGTTCCGGCGTCGTCGTTGCGCTGGGTTCCTTCCACGGCCGCACGTTCACAACGCTCGCTGCGACGGGACAGCCCCACAAACACGAGCCGTTCGCGCCGCTCCCGGCATGGTTCACGTACGTCTCCCTCAACGACGAAGAGGCTCTCGACCAAGCGGTCGGCGACGACACGACCGCCGTGATGCTCGAAGTCGTTCAAGGGGAAGGTGGGGTGCGGCTCGCGACGCCCGAGTATCTGCAGGCTGCTCGCAAGTTCTGCGAAGAGCGCAGCGCCGCGCTCATCTTCGATGAGGTGCAGACGGGGCTCGGCCGGACGGGGAAATGGTTCGCGTTCCAGCACTACGACATCGCGCCGGACATCGTCACGCTCGCGAAGGCGCTCGGCGGGGGACTGCCCATCGGTGCGTGCATCGCGCGCGAGGACGTGGCGGACGCGTTCAAGCCGGGCGACCACGCGACCACGTTCGGCGGCGGGCCCGTGCCCTGTGCGGCCGCGAATGCGGTGCTCGACGTTATCGAAAGCGAAGGACTGGTCGCGCGCGCGGCCGAAGCGGGCGAGAAGCTAATCGGCAGGCTGTCCGCGGCAACCGAAGGGAACGGGGCCGTCCGCGAGATCCGCGGCCTCGGATTGCTGATCGCGATCGAGCTTGGCGGAGACTGGGCTGCGGAGATCGTGGTCAAAGCCCTTGCGAAGGGATTGGTGGTCAACAACGTGGCGCCGAACGCGGTGCGCCTGGCGCCCCCGCTGATCGTCTCAGACGATCAGATCGAGCAGGCCGTCGAGATCCTGACAGGCATCCTTTCCGAGTACGGTGACGCGTCATGAACGATGCGGGCTCCATCAAGGTCTGGGTGCTCGTCTTCGTCGTGCTCTTCGGCGTCGGTACTGTGGCGCTGGTCGGGATCGGGTGCGCGGTGGGCGCGAACCAATGCCCATTTTTGAAGCACAAAGCCCTTACGACGACCGACGGGATGACGCTTTATCAATCGACATGTATCGGGTGCCACGGCGCCCGCGGCGAAGGAGGTACCGCGGATGCGCCGCCGCTTCGGTCCGGAGAAGCGACGACGCTGACCTTGGCACAGATCGAGGCGAAGGTAGCGAACGGCAAGCCGTTCTTCATGCCGGCTTACTCGAAGGGGAAACACGGTCCGTTCAGCGACGCTCAGATACGAGCAGTCGCCGAATACGTCATCTCATTGAGGACGAAGTCATGAGCGATCGGAAGCCGCTCATCTTGGTCGTCGAGGACGACCCGTCGGTGCAGAACCTCTTGAGGGTGCTGCTGGAGGCGGAGGGATACGAGGTCATCCACGCCGAAGACGGGCTCGAAGGGCTCGTCAAGATGGAGCTGCAGCACCCTTCGCTCGTGATCCTCGACCTCATGATGCCGAACGTGACCGGCGACCGAGTGATCGACGAGATCCGCGGCGACGTTCGGCTGAACCGTGTGCCGCTCATCGTCGTGTCCGGGCGACACGACGTGCATGAATCGTTCGACGACGTCCTCGGCCCCGACAACGTGTTCGCGAAGCCTCTGGATCCGACCGCGCTGCTCGAGCGGGTGGCCGAGCTGCTGGGGGAGGCCGGGGTATGAAGCGCGACTTCCTTGCGATCGAATCGCTGACCACCGAAGAGCTTCACGGATTGCTCGACCGGGCCGCGAAGATGAAGGCCGATCGGCGCCCCAGCGACGTCCTGGCAGGCCGCTCGATCGGGATGATCTTCGAGAAGCCGTCGACGCGGACGCGCGTGTCCTTCGAGGTGGCCATCGCAGAGCTCGGCGCGCATGCCGTCGTTTTGAACGCCTCCGAGCTTCAGCTCGGCCGCGGCGAGACGATCGAGGACACTGCGCGCGTCCTGTCGCGGTACCTGCACGCTCTGGTCGTGCGAACGTTCGAGCAGGACCGGCTCGAGCGGCTCGCACGGTGGGGCGACATCCCGATCGTGAATGCGTTGTCCGACCTCATGCACCCGTGTCAGGCGCTCGCCGACCTCGTGACGGTGCAGGAGCGGTTCGGGAAGCTGGCGGGGCTATCGCTGACCTACGTCGGCGATGGGAACAACGTCGCGCACTCGCTGCTGACGGGCGGCGCGATGGTGGGGATGAACGTCACCGTCGCGACGCCGGCCGGCTACGAGCCGATCAGCCAGATCGTGAAGCGCGCGGAGGAGCTCGCCGCCGGAACGGGCGCGCGCATCGGGGTGACGACCGATGCGGCCGCTGCGGCCGAGGGCGCCGACGTCTTGTACACGGACGTGTGGGCCTCGATGGGCCAAGAGCGCGAGGTCGAAGAACGGCGGTTGATCTTCGCGCCGTACCAGGTGAATGGCGCGCTCGTCGCGCGCGCGGCATCCAACGCGATCGTGATGCACTGCCTCCCGGCGCACCGGGGTGAGGAGATCACGGACGAGGTCATCGAAGGACCGCAGTCGGTGGTGTGGGATCAGGCCGAGAACCGCTTGCACGCGCAGAAGGCGCTCCTGGAGTGGTTGCTGACATGAAGGCGAACAGGCACCGCTTGATCGTCCGCCTGTTGCGGCGGCAAGCGATCACGAGCCAAGCCGAGCTCGCCGCGCTGTTGCGCGCGCAAGGCCAGCCGGTCACCCAAGCCACATTGTCGAGGGACCTCGAAGAGCTGGGCGCGTTCAAGGCGCGCGAGCCGGACGGGCGCGTCGCGTACCGCCTTCCCGACGAGCCGCCGCAGAACGGCGACCACCTACGCCGGATGCTGCTTGAGTTCGTCTCCGACGTCGATGCGTCCGGGCCGCTCGTCGTCCTGCGGACCCCGCCGGGTTGCGCGCAGCCGGTCGCGCGCGCGATCGACACGGGTACGGTGAAGGACGTCATCGCGACCGTCGCCGGCGACGACACGGTCCTCGTCGTGTGCCGGGAAGGCGTGGCCGGCCGTACGGTCGCGCGCCGGCTCGAAGCATTGGCCGCTGAAACGAACACGTCGAAGGGAGCATGAGGTGACCGATCGTTGCGTGCTGGCTTACTCGGGAGGTCTGGATACCTCCGTCGCGATCGGCTGGCTCAAGGACAAGTACGGCGCCGAAGTCATCGCGATGGCCGTCGACGTCGGCCAAGGAGTGGACGAGGACCTTCTGCACGCGCGCGGCGAGGCGTGTGGCGCCTCCGAGGTGATCGTCGTCGATGCGCGCGAGGAGTTCGCGCGCGACTTCGCGCTGCCGGCCTTGCGCGCGAACGCGCTGTACATGGGGAAGTATCCGCTGGTCTCCGCGCTGTCGCGCCCCCTGATCGTGAAGCACCTCGTGCGTATCGCGCGCGAGAAGGAGGCGAAGTACGTGGCCCACGGCTGCACGGGGAAGGGCAACGACCAGGTGCGCTTCGAGGTCGCGACGGCCGCGTTGGCGCCGGACCTCGTCACGCTTGCGCCCGTCCGCGATGCCGGCCTGACCCGCGACGCCGCCATCGAGTACGCGGAGGAACGGAGCCTGCCCGTCCCCGTCACGAAGTCCAGCCCGTACTCGATCGACGAGAACCTCTGGGGCCGCACGATCGAATGCGGCGTGATCGAAGACCCGTGGGTTTCCCCGCCCCAGGACGCGTACGAGTGGACGGTGGCTCCGGAGAACGCGCCGGACGAGCCCGACGTCCTCACGATCTCGTTCGAGTCCGGTAGCCCTGTGACGATCGACGGGGTCGGCGGGTCGGCCTTCGATCTCATCGCGCAAGTCGCGCGACGCGCCGGCGCGCACGGGATCGGCCGGATCGACATGATCGAAGACCGGCTGATCGGCATCAAGAGCCGCGAGGTGTACGAGGTGCCGGGTGCGGTCACGCTCATCACGGCGCACCGCGACCTCGAAGACCTGACGCTCGAGCGGTCGCTCGCATCGTTCAAGCGAGGCATGGAGCCTGTCTACGCCGACCTCGTCTACAACGGCTTGTGGTACTCGCCGCTGCGGCGCGCGCTCGATGCGTTCATCGCCGATTCACAGCGGCCGGTCACCGGCGACGTGCGGATGCGCTTGTACCGCGGGGCCGCAACCGTCGAAGGGCGTCGGGCGCCGCAGGCCCTCTACGAGCACGGCTTGGCGACGTACGAAGCGGGGGACCGCTTCGACCACGACGCGGCTGCCGGCTTCGTGAAGCTGTGGGGCTTGCCGTTGAAGGTGTGGTCCGAGCGGCAGGGCGAAGGCCGGTGACGAAGCTCTGGGGCGGCCGTTTCGGTGACGAGCCGGCGCCCGAGCTGCTCGCGTTCACCGAAAGCCTGTCGTTCGACCGGCTGCTCGCGAACGAGGACTGCGCGGTGCTTGCAGCACATTCCCGCGCCCTGTCCCGCGCCGGCCTCATCACCGATGCCGAGGCCGATACCGTCCTCACCGCCTTGGAAGGCATCGCGAGGGACATCGCCTCCGGCGCTTTCCCGTTCGACCCGGGAGATGAAGACATCCACACGGCGGTCGAGCGTGCGCTGCTCGAGCGCGTCCCCGATGCCGGCCCCAAGGTTCGAGCAGGCCTGTCCCGCAACGACCGAGTCGTCTCCGCGCTGCGGCTGTGGCTGGTCCGGCACGGGCGATCGGTGGCCTTGTCGGCGTGCGATCTGATCGACGCGCTGATGGAGCGGGCACGCGAGCACCCCGACGCGTTGATGCCCGGGTACACGCACCTGCAGCGCGCCCAACCCGTCAGCCTCGCGCACCACCTGCTGGCGCACGCGTTCGCGTTCGAGCGAGACGTGCGCCGGATGTTAGACGCGCTCGGCCGGACCGACGTGTCGCCGCTCGGTGCCGGAGCTTTGGCCGGATCGACCCTCGAGCTGGACGCCCATCGTTCGGCGCACGACCTCGGTTTCGGTTTCGTGGCTTCCAACTCCATAGACGCCGTCTCCGACCGCGACTTCGTCGCCGAGTTCTGCGCCGCGCTCGCCATCGCAGGGGTGCATGCCTCGCGCCTTGGCGAAGAGATCGTGCTGTGGACGACGGCGGAGTTCGGCTTCGCCGAGCTGTCGGACGCGTACGCCACCGGTTCCAGCCTGATGCCGCAGAAGAAGAACCCCGACGTCGCCGAGCTTGCGCGCGGCAAGGCCGGACGTCTGATCGGCAACCTGACCGGGCTCCTCGCCACGCTGAAGGGATTGCCGCTCGCGTACAACCGTGACCTGCAGGAGGACAAGGAGCCGCTCTTCGACGGTGTCGCCACGATGCTGACGATGATCCCCGCGTTGGCAGGCGCCGTGCGCACGATGCGGTTCGATACCGATGCCATGGCGCGCGCGGCCGGCGACGACATGCTGCTCGCGACGGATATCGCCGAGCACCTCGTGACCACCGGTGTACCGTTCAGAGACGCGCACGAAACGGACACGCGAAACGCCCCGGGCCCTTCGGCGTCCTCCGTAGACGCCCAGCTCTCTCACCTCGACGCCTCGTTGAAGCAGATCCGGGACGCGCTCGGCTAGCTCCGGGCTGCTCGCTAGGATTCACCCGAAATGCCGAAGACGAACGAGGAAGTTGAAGAGCTGCTCGGCGAATGGGCCGAGCTCCAGCAGATAACCGGCAGGGACCCGTATCGCGTGCGGGCGTACGAGAAAGCGGCGCGCTCGATCGGCGGCTACTCGAAGGATCTCCGCGAGCTCGACGACAAGGGCATCCTCGCGATCCCGAACGTCGGGAAGAACATGCTCGGCCGGATCCGCGAATACCTCGACACCGGCACGATGCACGAGCTGGAAGACCTGCGGGAGATGGTTCCCGCCGGGATGCGGGAGCTGCTCCGCATCCCTGGTCTCGGTCCGAAGAAGGCGATCCTCGTTTACGAGCAGCTTGGGGTAACGAACCTCGCCGAGCTGGCTGCCGCTGCGGAAGCGAACAAGCTGCGAGACATCAAAGGGCTGGGCGCGAAGACCGAAGAAAGCCTCCTGCGCGGGATCCGGAACTACACGGCGCAAGAAGAACGAATCATGGTCGACCAGGCGCTCCAAGCCGCCGACCGGATCATCGCGACGCTGAGCGAGACGTGCACCTTCGACGAGATCGCTTACGCGGGCTCATTGCGCCGGATGCGCGAGACGATCGGCGACATCGACATCCTGGTCGCGGCGTCGGAGGCGGAGCCGATCATGGACGCATTCGCGTCGATGGCTCGCGTGCGGGAGGTGAAAGCGAAGGGCGCGACCAAGACCACGATCGTCACGCGGCAAGGGCTGCAAGTTGATCTCCGCGTCGTGCCTTATGAGGCGTGGGGCGCGGCGCTCGTCTACTTCACCGGTTCCAAGGCGCACAACATCAAGGTGCGCGAGATAGCCGTGAAGAAGGGATTGAAGCTTTCGGAGTACGGGCTGTTCCACGCGAAGGATGGCTCGATCATCGCCGCGCGGACCGAGGAAGAGGTCTACGAGGCGCTGGGACTGCCCTGGATACCTCCGACGATGCGCGAAGACCGCGGCGAGGTCGAAGCAGCACTGGCCGGAACGTTGCCCACGCCGGTCGACATGACGCGCGACGCAGTGCTCGAGCAACGCAAGAAGTTGAAGACGTTGCAGAAGCGCTACCCGAAGATGACGATCCTGCATGGGTGCGAGCTGAACATTGCGAAGGACGGCACCGTCGACTATGACCCCGAGTTCCTCGCCGGCTTCGACGTCCTCGTCGCGTCCGTCCACAGCTACTTCCGCCTTTCCGCCGAGGAGCAGACCGCGCGGCTCATCGCAGCGATCGAGAACCCGCTCGTGAACGTGATCGGTCATCCGAGCGGCCGGATGATCGGCCGGCGCCCGCCGATCGACATGGACTTCGGCGCCGTCTGCGCGGCTGCGATCCGAACGGGGACGGCGTTGGAGGTGAACTCCTTCCCCGACCGCTTGGATCTGCGTGACGATCACGTGCGCTGGGCGGTCGAAGCCGGCGTGACGCTGTCGGTCGACACCGACGCGCACGCGCCCAAGCACATGGACAACATCCGGTTCGGGATCGCTACGGCGCAGCGCGGGTGGGCGACCAAGGCGGACGTCCTCAACACGCGAGCGCTGAAACAGCTTCAAGAGTTCGTCGCGCGCAAGAGGAAGCACGCGTGAAAGCCGCCGACGGCCCCGCGACACCCCTCTCTATGAAGCCGGTCGCGCGCGCGTTCTTCGCGCGCCAGGTCGTTGAGGTCGCGCGCGACCTCCTCGGATGCCTGCTCGTTCACGAGACCGCGGACGGCCGCACGGCGGGGATGATCGTCGAAGCGGAGGCCTACGCGTCCGACGATCCGGCGAGCCACGCGTACCGCGGCCGAACCGAGCGCAACGCGCCGATGTTCGAGGATCCGGGTTTCGCCTACGTCTATTTCACCTACGGGATGCACTACTGCCTGAACGCCGTCACCGACCGCCCCGGGCACGCGTCTGCCGTTCTGATCCGGGCGGTGCAGCCGCTCGAAGGGATCGAGCTGATGCGCGCGCGCAGAGGTGCGGTGAAGGATCGCGATCTTGCCCGCGGGCCCGGCCGGCTGACGCAAGCGTTCGGCATTGCGGGCGAACAGAACCGATCTGATCTCACGATGCTCCCGCTGATGATCTGTCCGGGCGAGCGGCTGCCGCTCAGGGCCGTGCTCGCGACGCCTCGGATCGGGCTCGGCTCGCTTCAGGATGGACGCACCTGGCGATTCGTCATCGCCGAAAGTCCGTGGGTGTCCGGCGCGCGCGCGACTAAGGATTCACGTAGATCGTGACGTACGAGCCCTTGCCGTAGTCGGCTGCAGCACACGGATCCTGTAGCCAGACGCGGCCCGACCCCGTCTCGGACGAGTCCTGACATCCGGGATAGCCGCCGGTGTTCTGCTTCACGATCACCCTGGTCTTGTATCCGTATTCCGCCAGTTTCTGCTTGGCGCGATCGACGGTTCTGCCGAGCACCATCGGCACCTCGTTCACCGCCTGGTCGTTGCTGACGTAGAGGTATGCCGGCTGACCGACCGTGGCGGGGGAGCCGGGGCTCGGCGTTTGGTCGCACACCGTGCCCTGCGGATAGCTGGGGCAATACTGGGACAGCGTGGTCACGTTGAACCCGGCTTTCGCCATCGTGTCGCGCGCGATAGGTATGGCGGCGTGAACTCATTCGGCAAGCAGTTCCGTAGCGTGTCCACGCGAACCTTGACGTACGCCTCGTCGGCCGTGGGGAACGGAACGGCCGGCACGCCCTTCAACGCTTCGAGCATCCACGACTGCCACATGTGCCCCGGCCAGGACGAGCCGAACACGGTGATGCGCGTCCGCGGCGGCCGCATCGGGAGCTCCGCCTTCGGGAACCCCACCCATCGAACGCCGACCAGCTGAGGTGTGAAGCCGGCGAACCACGCGTCGTGATACTCCTCCGACGTGCCTGTCTTCCCGCCGGCCGGCCTGCCGAGCTGGATGTGAACACCGGTGCCTTCGGTCATGACGGCTTGCAAGGCCTTGTCGACGAGAGCAGCCACCGCCGGGCTGAGGACGCGCTTCTTGACGACCTTGTGCTGGTAGAGAACCTTGCCGGTCGCGTCCGTGATCTTGCTGATAGGAGCCGGGTCGACGCGGTAGCCGCCGTTCGCGAACGTCGAGTAGGCGCCGGCCATCTCGAGCGGATTCACACCACCGGTGCCGAGCGTGATCGAGTAAACCGACGGCAGCGGCGACTTGATGCCGAGCCGGTGTGCCATCTCCACGATGGCATCCGGTCCTATCTTCAACGCAACCTGCGCGTATACGACGTTGATGCTGTCGGCCGTGGCCTGGAGCAGCGACAGGCTGCTCCCGAAGTTGATCCCCTCGTAGTTACCGGGGTTCCAGGTCTCGCCGTCCGGCAGACGGAGGAAGACACGCGAGCCACCGCGCCAGATGCTGCTCAGCGAGATCCCGCGCTCGAGCGCCGCCGCGAGCGTGAACGGCTTGAACGCGGACCCCGGCTGACGTTCCGCTTGCGTCGCGAGGTTGAGCTTCGCGTACGGATCCTTCGGATTGAAGTAGTTGCGGCCGCCGACCATCGAAAGGATGTTCCCGGTGTTGGGATCAAGGCCCACGAACGCGGTGTACGGATCGCTCTTATACGGCAGCGTCTTCTTGCTGATCTGCTCGGCGACGTCCTGCAGGTGCTGATCGATCGTCGTGTAGATCCGCAACCCACCCTTGAAAACGGCGTTGATGCGATCCGTCCGCGTCGCGCCCAACGCCTTGAACTCTTGGTCGCCGTCGAAGATGACCTGCTTCACGTAGTCGATGAAGTAGGGGTCGCGATAGGGAGCAAACTCGGCTTGCGGGTGCAATCCCAGTGGCTGCTTCCGCACCGCGGCGTCCTGCGCGAGGTTGATCAGGTGCTCGTCGACCATCCGCTTCAGCACGAAGTTCCTGCGGCCGAGCGCCGCCTTCGGATTCGCCTCCGGGTCGTACGCCGACGGGGACGCGATCATCCCCGCGAGCAGCGCGCCTTGGGTCAGCAGGATCTGATTCTTCGTGAGCTTCTGCTCCAGCTGTATCGCGAGGATCGCCTCTTGCACCTTGCGCTTGAACGTGCGCTGGGTCCCGACCAAGGTGTTCTTGACCAGCTGCTGCGTGATCGTCGAGCCGCCCTCGACGATGTGGCCGGCGCGCGCATTCGCACCGAACGCGCGCAAGACGCTTCGGTAGTCGACCCCCGGGTGGTCGTAGAAGCGCGCGTCTTCGATCGCGATGACGGCCTGCCGGACTTGGAGCGGGACGTCGTTCAACGGCACGACTTGGCGGTCCTGCTCTGCGTGGAGCGTCGTGATCAGGTGGCCCTGGTTGTCGTAGACGAACGTCGTCTGTGCTTGGCTCTGCGCGTTGGCGAGCAGCTTGTCGATGTTCGGAAGCGAGCTGCAGGCGGCCAGCGCGGGAAGGGCCAACAGGAGGACGACGAAAACAAGGCGTCGCGGGTTCCGGGGAAGTCGTTCTTTCCTCATCAACAGGTCCGTTTGCAGGGGCGTTCGTCCATGGTACCGGGAACGACACGTAACCGGAGAGAGGGTCGCCTCGGTCGCCGAAACGCCACCCACCCGCTGATACGCTGCCGCTCGGGATGGACCTGTTCGACGAGCTGCTCTGGCGCGGCCTTGCCTACCAATGGACCGGGGAGGACGCGCTGCCGGCCCGGCTGCGGGACGGCCCGATCACGCTCTACTGCGGCTTCGATCCGAGCGCCCCGTCCCTGCACATCGGAAATCTCGTCGGGCTGACGACGTTGCGGCGGTTCCAGAAGGCGGGGCACCACCCGATCGCCGTCGCCGGCGGGGGCACCGGCATGATCGGCGACCCGTCGGGCAAGAGCGAGGAGCGCAACCTCCTTTCCGAAAGCGAGCTGGCCGAAAACGTAGCGTCGATCCGGGCGCAGATCGCGCGGTTCCTCGACTTCGACGCCGGCGCGTCGCTCGTCAACAACGCCGACTGGCTCGGCGCGCTCGGCTATATCGAGTTCTTGCGGGACGTCGGCAAGCACTTCTCGGTCAATGCCATGCTCGCGAAGGAATCGGTGCGCGCGCGCCTCGAGAGCAGGGCCGGGATCAGCTACACCGAGTTCAGCTACATGCTCATGCAGGCGTACGACTTCGTTCACCTGCACGAGACCGCCGGGTGCGAGCTCCAGGTGGGGGGCTCGGATCAGTTCGGCAACATCTCGGTGGGGGTGGACCTCGGCCGCAGGATGCACGGCGTCCAGCTCTTCGGCCTGACCTGGCCGTTGGTGACCCGAAGCGACGGGGTCAAGATGGGCAAGACCGCGGAGGGAGCCGTCTGGCTCGACCCGGCGCGCACCAGCCCGTACGCCTTCTATCAGTGGTTCGTGAACGTGCCCGACGCCGACGCCGGTCCGTTCCTCCGGTTCTTCACCGAGCTTCCCCGCGAGGAGATCGAGGCGCTGGAGGCCGACGTTGCGCGCGCGCCCCAGAAACGGGAGGCGCAGCGGCGGCTCGCCCGCGAGCTCACGCTGCTCGTCCACGGGGAAGACGGCCTGCGCGCGGCCGAACGGGCGAGCGCGGCGCTGTTCGGGGGCGACCTCGACGGCCTGACCGAGACCGAGCTGCTCGAGATCTTCGCCGACGTCCCCTCGAAGGATCTGCCGCGCGCACGGCTCGGCGCGATCACCGCGGGAGAGGCGTTGACCGAGGCCGGGTTGGCGAAGAGCAAGAGCGAGGCCAGGCGCCTGATCGAAGGCGGCGGCGCGTCCATCGGGAACCGCCGGATCGACGATGCCGAGCGGCCGGTGGGCCTGGGCGATCTGGCGTCGGAAACGGTGGCCGTCCTGCGCGCCGGGAAGAACCGTTTCGCCCTGTTACGCTTCGCCCGTTGAGGGGTCTTTCTGCAGGTCAGCGGGAGCGTGCGGCGCTCCGTCTCGGTTGACACCCCTGTGAGCGAGTCGTAGCATACGCAACCGTGTCCGTGGCGTTCGTCCACGGCGCGAGGAGTCACCACTTGGTGCGAATCTCAGTTCGAAGCCCACGAAAGGACAGCCGCTAGGACCGCGCGCGCCGCGGGAGGCTGTCGGTGACCGGGAGGTCACCGGCATTTTTTTGGGCCGAGAACCGAGTCGCATCACGCAAGGCTCCAGCACCTTGAGAATTCCATAGCGAGCGTGAGCATCTTAAGAGCCAAGGTACGAAGGGCATACGGTGGATGCCTTGGCGCCAGGAGCCGATGAAGGACGTTGCAGGCTGCGATAAGCCTCGGGGAGCCGCCAAGCAGGCTTTGATCCGGGGGTGTCCGAATGGGGAAACCCGGCTGGCGTAATGGCCAGTCACTCCTCGCTGAACACATAGGCGAGGTTGAGGGAACCGGGGGAAGTGAAACATCTCAGTACCCCGAGGAAGAGAAAGCAACCGCGATTCCCTTAGTAGCGGTGAGCGAAACGGGAACAGCCCAAACCTGCGTGACGTGATAGCCCAGCGGCGTTGTCACGTGGGTGTTGTGGGACCATTCAGGGAGCGCGCTGGTGCTCCCAGGGAGTCACAAAGTCAGCGCCTAGCCGAACGGCATGGAAAGGCCGGCCATAGGAGGTAACAGCCCCGTAGGCGAAAGGTAACTGACCTCCCGAGTGGGATCCCAAGTAGCGCCGAGCACGTGGAATTCGGCGTGAATCTGGGGGGACCACCCCCTAAGGCTAAAAACTACCTGGCGACCGATAGTGAACCAGTACCGTGAGGGAAAGGTGAAAAGCACCCCGGGAGGGGAGTGAAATAGCACCTGAAACCGTGTGCCTACAAACCGTCGGAGCAAACCGTGCTGGGCAACCAGTGCGGTAAGTGACGGCGTGCCTTTTGAAGAATGAGCCGGCGAGTTGCGCTACGTGGCGAGGTTAAGGGGTTGTCCCGGAGCCGTAGGGAAACCGAGTCTGAATAGGGCGTCTAGTCGCGTGGTGCAGACCCGAAGCTGAGTGATCTATCCATGGCCAGGTTGAAGCGCGGGTAAGACCGCGTGGAGGACCGAACCGACTCATGTTGAAAAATGGGCGGATGAGCTGTGGATAGGGGTGAAAGGCCAATCAAACTCAGTGATAGCTGGTTCTCCCCGAAATGCATTTAGGTGCAGCGTCGTGTGTTCCGTGTCGGGGGTAGAGCACTGTTTGGGCTAGGGGGCCTACAAGCTTACTGAACTCAGGCAAAC
Source organism: Actinomycetota bacterium (assembly GCA_005884515.1). Classification (GTDB taxonomy): domain Bacteria; phylum Actinomycetota; class AC-67; order AC-67; family AC-67; genus AC-67. The sequence continues at coordinate 24,131 of VAWS01000060.1, read as the reverse complement.
TCCGAATACCGACACGCTAAGCACGGCAGTGAGACTGCGAGCGATAAGGTCCGTAGTCGAAAGGGAAACAGCCCAGATCGCCAGCTAAGGTCCCTAAGAACGTGCTAAGTGGGAAACGATGTCCAACCGTGTAGACAGCCAGGAGGTTGGCTTAGAAGCAGCCACCCTTGAAAGAGTGCGTAACAGCTCACTGGTCGAATAGTTGGGCGCGGAAAATGTAACGGGGCTCAAGCACGTCACCGAAGCTGCGGGATCTCTTCACAAGCCGGCCTGTGTTGGGTGCAACACAGGTCCAAGCGAAGGGATCGGTAGGGGAGCATCGTCACGCGGGTGAAGCGGCGGAGTAATCCAGCCGTGGATGCGTGACAAGAGCGAATGCCGGCATGAGTAGCGAAAGAGGGGGGAGGAACCCCTCCGCCGAATGCCCAAGGGTTCCTGGGGAAGGTTCATCCGCCCAGGGTTAGTCGGGACCTAAGGCGAGGTCGAAAGACGTAGTCGATGGACAACAGGTTGATATTCCTGTACCACCGTTTCCGCGCCAAAGCCGAACCTGCGTTGCTAAGGAAATCCCTTCGGGGACTACCGAACCACGCAGTATTAGGCCACCGATGGGGAGACGCAGGAAGGTAAGTGGGCCCGGGCGATGGTCGTCCCGGGGTAAGCGCGTAGGGAGTCGCCGTAGGAAAATCCGCGGCGGCATCATCCTGAGGCGTGACGCCGACATCAATGGATGGAAGCCACTGATCCTATGCTGCCGAGAAAATCCTCTAGGGAGTGGAAAAGGTGCCCGTACCCCAAACCAACTCAGGTGGGCAAGTAGAGAATACTAAGGCGATCGAGAGAACTCTGGTCAAGGAACTCGGCAATCTAACCCCGTAACTTCGGAAGAAGGGGTGCCGAGGTTGGTGAAGGGCTTCTCGCCCCGAGCCGGCCGCGGTCGCAGTGACCAGGCCCAAGCGACTGTTTACTAAAAACACAGGTGGGTGCGAAGCCGTAAGGCGCTGTATACCCACTGACACCTGCCCGGTGCTGGAACGTTAAGGGGAGAGGTTAGCCCGCAAGGGCGAAGCTTTGAACTGAAGCGCCAGTAAACGGCGGCCGTAACTATAACGGTCAACCTTTAGAGGCCGTTACAAAACTCGGCTATTTGCTGGGAAGTCCCGTGTATCTCGCGGTACCGAAGATGTCATATGTGGATGACAGTCCGATACGGAAACCGATGGCTGATCGCACCAAGCTTTCAGGCATATCAGCATCGGGACAACGTCGGGATACTCGAGGCCATCCGCGACTTCTTCGGCCACGGGCACATCCGTGCCAAAGGACCGAACAGCAGCGTGATGACGTACTCGGTGTACCGACGCGAAGAGTTGGAGTCAGTGATCATCCCGTTCTTCGATCGATATCCACTGATCTCAAAGAAGCAGGATGACTTCCTGAAATTCCGCGAGATCGTAACGTTGATGCAACGGAAAGCTCATCGCATAGACGCAGGCTTCCAGACGATTGTGGAGTTAGCGTTCGCGATGAACCAACGAGGCAAGCAGCGAAGATATCGACTCGAAGAAGTAGTGCGGAACCCTCAGAGACTGCACGCCGAGCAGCTCGGCTTGATGAGCTGAAGATATAGTCCGAACCCTGTGGCGACATAGGGAGTCCGGCAGAAATGACCGGATCACCATCTCGTAAGAGGTGGGGGTAACAGATTTCCGTGCATCGCACCGGGTAATGCCGTGGGAAGCCCTCTGCCTCAAAGAGGCATGGCCCCGTAACGACTGATCCCGAAAGGGAGAGGCCTCAGTCATGCCGCTCGGCAAATCTACGGCTGAGGCAACACGCGGGCTCTCATCAAGAGATGAGATGAAGGCATAGTCTGTGCCACTGGTAACAGTGGGATCACACGAAGTTCCGACCTGCACGAATGGTGTAACGACTTGGGCGCTGTCTCGACCAGAGACTCGGCGAAATTGCATTGGCTGTGAAGATGCGGCCTACCCACGGTAGGACGGAAAGACCCCGGGACCTTTACTGTAGTTTGGCGTTGGTGTTCGGTTCTGGTTGCGTAGGATAGGTGGGAGGCTTTGAAGCGGGGGTTTCGGCCCTCGTGGAGCCAACCTTGAAATACCACCCTTCTAGTGCTGGGCGTCTAACAAGGGTCCGTTATCCGGATCTTGGACAGCGCCAGGCAGGCAGTTTAACTGGGGCGGTTGCCTCCCAAAGAGTAACGGAGGTGCCCAAAGGTTCCCTCAGCACGGTTGGCAATCGTGCGTCGAGTGTAAGAGCACAAGGGAGCTTCACTGCGAGACGGACACGTCGAGCAGATGCGAAAGCAGGGTCTAGTGATCCGGCGGTGGCAAGTGGAAGCGCCGTCGCTCAACGGCTAAAAGGTACCCCGGGGATAACAGGCTGATCAGGCCCAAGAGTCCACATCGACGGCCTGGTTTGGCACCTCGATGTCGGCTCGTCGCATCCTGGGGGTGGAGCAGCTCCCAAGGGTCCGGCTGTTCGCCGGTTAAAGCGGTACGCGAGCTGGGTTTAGAACGTAGATCACTGCGTCTCCAAGGAGCAATCCTTGGATGCCCATCGGCTCATATCGGTGGAACCTCACTGTCACAACCGAACGTTACGGTGAGGCAATACCGAGGGAAGGCCGACACATTGAAGGCGGAACAAGCAAGCTATCTCGCAGGATTCCTCGACGGAGATGGAAGCATTCACTTCCAACTCGTCAGGCAGCGGGAGTACAAGTTCGGGTTCTACATCCGAGCGAGCATGTCTTTGTCGCAAAGCACATCGGCACGGTCAGGGTTGGAGAACATCCGACAGATGATCGGCGCTGGTTACATCCGCGACAGAGGCACCGGCATGAGTGATCTTGTGATCACCAGCCGCCCGGTACTCCAGCAGATCCTCGCCGAGGTCGAACCGTTCGTCATCTTCAAGCGCGAGCACGTGCGGCGTGCACGAAGGCTGCTCGAACGGATCAGACCGCGGATGAAAGAGGATGAGTTTCTCGAGATCGCGCGCAAGGTCGACGCCTTCGCAACCCTAAACTATTCGAAATCGAAGCGGATCTTCGCCGCAGATGTCGAGCAGCATCTGCGTAGCAAGGGTGTGTCGGTCCCCGTAACGACTTCTTCGGATCGCTTATCCGAAGAGATGGAGCAACTGTCGATCATCGACAAATCAGCGCTCCATAACACGCCGGCCCCTCGAAAGAGGGTGAAGGTATAGTCTGTGCCCGCAGTGATGCGGGATGAACATGCGTGAGACAGTTCGGTCCCTATCCACCGTGGGCGCAGGAGGCTTGAGGAAGGCTGTCCCTAGTACGAGAGGACCGGGACGGACGCACCGCTCGTGTGCCAGTTGTTCTGCCAAGAGCACGGCTGGTTGGCGATGTGCGGAAGAGATAACCGCTGAAAGCATCTAAGCGGGAAGCTCGTTCCAAGATGAGGCCTCCCACGGAGTTAATCCGGTAAGGCCCCCGCAAGGCTAGCGGGTTGATAGGCCGGAGGTGGAAGCGTGGCAACACGTGGAGCCGACCGGTACTAATAGGCCGAGGCCTTGGTTCGCTCACGCTCGCTATGGTTTGCTCAAGGCTTGAAAAGCCTCGGGGAGAGATCCCCGACATAGAGTTTCGGTGGCCATAGCGGAGGGGTCACACCCGGTCCCATCCCGAACCCGGAAGTTAAGCCCTCCAGCGCCGATGGTACTGCGTGGGTGACTGCGTGGGAGAGTAGGTCGCCGCCGGGACATCTTCGAGGCCGGCTCGCAAGAGCCGGCCTCGGCCTTTCCCGGCACGGGTATGCTCGCGCGCGTGGCACCGTCAGTGATCCCCAGACGCCTTGCCGACGCGATTGCGCACAGCGCGCGCCCCGGGAAGGGCGACGAAGCGCGCAAGGCTGCAGAGCAGCTCGTTCAAGCGCGCGACGCAGGCGACGCAGGCAAAGCGCGCAGGGCTGCGATCAAGGCCAAGCTCGTCGCGCCACGCTCCGCCTGGGTGCGCGAGCAGCTCGGGCTCCTCGCCTTCGAGCTAAACGAGCTTCACGAAGCTGTCCAAGAGCTCCTTACGTACCGCCGTTTGTCGGGCGATCACCGGCACGATCCGATCATCGCCGAGAGCTACCGCCGCCAGGGGAAGCCGGCGCGCGCGCTCGACCTCATCGGAGAGCTTCGGCGCGAAGACGTCCCACGGCGCGTGTGGATCGACGCCCAGATCGCGCGCGCCCGCGCGCTGGCCGACACCGAACGAACGGATACGGCGCTCATCCTGCTGAAGGAAGCCGCGCGCGACGCGACGGGCACGGATCGGGTGAGAGTCCTCGAAGCGATGCGAGATCTGTGATGGAACCGACGATCCAGCACTCGCGCATCGGCCTCGTCGGCAGCGGCGAGTTCACGTCGGCGATGACCGACATCGATCGCCAGATCCTCGCATCGATCGGACCGGCTCCGACGGTCGTCGTCCTCCCCACGGCCGCCGCGGGAGAAGACCCCGAAGACTGGGCGCTGCGGGGTGTCGAGCACTTCGTGCGGCTGGGCGCGCGCAGCGTCGCCTTGATGGTGCTCGCACGAGAGCACGCCGAAGATCCCGAGAACGTTCGCGTGATCGAGCAAGCCGATCTCCTCTACATCTCGGGAGGCAAAACCGCACGGCTGCTGGAAGCGCTAGAAGGGTCGCCGTTGTGGCGTGGCTTCTTGCTCGCGCGCCAAGCAGGCGCGTGGTTGGTCGGTTCGTCGGCCGGCGCGATGGCGCTGGGAGACTGGGCGCTCGTGCATCGGCCTGAGGACGGCCACGGCACACCAACGCTCTGGATGCCTGGCCTCGGCATGCTGCAGGGGTACGCGGTCGTGCCGCACTTCGACCGCTGGGCGGAGGGGCCCGGCCTCGTGGAGCAGATCAAGGACGCGTGCGCGGTGTTCGGGATCGACGAAGACACAGCGATCCTGCTCGACGAAGGACATTGTCGGGTAGCGGGGAAGGGGAGCGCGCGCCTGTTCGGCGATGAAGGCGAACGCGTCTACGCCTCGGGCGAACGCTTCACCCTCTAGTCTGGAAGTATCGGAGATACCCTGCGGCGCTGCTGCGGAACGCATTGAGCGCGTCGAACTTCGCGAGCAGCTCCGGCGAGTCGTGGATCGCCTTGTAATCGTCCCACGTGCGTTCGCGGAGCCGCTCGGCAAGGAAATCAAGGTCGGTCGATTCGCGCATCGCTTCTTCGATGATCGCGCCGAAGCGGATCAACTGTTCCTCCGCTTGCGTCAGCAAGTCGCGATCTGCCGGTGCCGGGCCGAAGTGCGTCAGGTACAAACCGCGCGGCGCGCGCGCACGGAAACGGCGCAACGTAGCCAGCGCGACTTCCATGTCGAAGTCGGGCGGCGGCGTCGCGGGACGCAACACACCGGCTTCGGGAAGGTACACACCCATCGAATCGCCGACGAAGAGCACGCCGCTCGCGGAGTCTTGGATCGCCATGTGATGGCGCGCGTGCCCGGTCGCTTCGACGATCTCGAGCGTCCTTCCCCCGCCGAGGTCCAGGATCGTCCCCGGCTCGACCGCGCGTATGCGGCCTTTCGGTACCGGTTGCAGCGGACCAAACGTCGAGTCGAGCCGGTCGCCGAAGACGCGGTAGGCGCTGGCCATCAGCTTCGTCGGGTCGGCGAGGTGCCGCGCGCCCTCGGGGTGAACGACGATCTCCGCCTTCGGGAACAGGCGCGCGATGTCGCCGGACGCGCCCCCGTGGTCGAGATGGATGTGCGTGAGGACGAACGATGCGACGTCGTTCGGTCCCAGCCCAAGCGCGCGCAACCCCTCGGTCAAGGTCTTCGTGACCGTCGCGGGACCGGTCTCGATCACGGCCGGCCGCTCGCCGGGAACCAGGAATGCCGCAACGGTCTGGTCTAGGCCGGCCATCTCCGTATCGATCGCGACGATGCCTTCGTCGAGCATCTGCGTCTTCGGCATGAGGCGCGCTCAGTCGAGCGCGCGCATCACCACCCCGGTCGCCGGCTTCGGAACGAAGAACGTCGACTTCGGCGGCATCGCTTCGCCGGCTTCCGCAACGGCGCGGACGGCGTCGAACGGCATCGGCGCGAGGAGGAAGCCGAGAGTCGCTTCCCCCGACTTCACTTCGTTCGCAGCTTCGGTCGCGGAGTGAACGAAGCGGGGCTTGATCCCGCCGAGCAGCTTGTCGAACACCAGCGAATGCAACACCGATACGTCGAGGTCGCGCCACGCGGCGGAACGGTCGGCGGGGAGCGCCGCGCGCTCCGCCGCCGGATCGGCGATCGTCAGCCACCAGGCGCCAGGAGCGGGCTCAGCGAGAATCACCGGAGCCATCGCTTCGAGCGCGGCCGTCGCGTCGATGCCGCCGACCACGCGATGGATCGGGAGCAGCGATGGCCCCCACCGAGACGCGTCCACGAGGAACATCAGCTGAAGGTCCCATGGGCCCAGTCCCTCTGCAGCGCGGCGCTCGTTCCGATACTGAAGTGCGGTCTGCCATCGGTGGTGACCGTCGGCGATGACCACCGGCGCTTTCTCGAGCGCGCGCCCGACGGCTCCGATGTCGAGCACGTCCGTCATCGCCCACAGAACGTGCTCGACGTCGTCTTCGGTCGTGAACTGCGCCACCGGCGGGGTCGAGGCGGTCCGCTCGATCGCGTCGTGGGCGCCCTGCTCTTGACCGTCGTAGATGCAGAAGATCGTGTCGAGGTTCGTTTCGGTTGCGCGCAGCAGCTGCAGGCGGTCTTGAACGATCTTCTCGTAGGTCCGCTCGTGCGGCAGGACGCCGCCGGCCTCCGGCTCATCCAAGCGCACGGCCCCCAACACCCCGCGCTGGAAGCGTTTCTCATCTCCGAGCCGGTAGCGCTGCTCGTAGACGTACAGGGCTTCGCCGGCGTCTTCGCGGAGCACGCCGGCGGCACGCCAGGCTTCGAGCAATCCGCGCGCCCTCGTATACTTGTTCGAACGCTCGTCGTCGCCGGGTTCGTCGCGTCCAAGGATCAGCCTGACAACGTTGTACGGACTCGCTGCTTCGAGCGCGTCGCGGTCCGCTTCGGTGATCACGTCGTAGGGCGGCGCAACGACCAGCGAAAGGTCGTCGACGGCGCTCGGGTCGTAGCGCGTGCCGCGGAAGGGAGCGATCTCGGCCACGGGGTGCTGTATAGCATCCAGACGAGGGGGGAGCGAATGACGAGGACGCAGAGGCGCGCGCGGTGATCCTGGCGCAAGCGTTCTCTCGCTTTGCGTTCGACCTCGACGGCGTGGTCTGGAAAGGGGACCGCCCGATCGCGGGCGCTCCCGACACGATCCGGACGCTGCGCGACGCGGGGAAGCGCGTCGTTTTCGTCACCAACAACTCGAGCGAAACCGCCGAGACTTACGCGAAGAAGCTGGCCGAGATGGGTGCGGGCGGCTCGCCGGACGAGGTCGTGTCGAGCGCGGACGCAACGGCACGGCTGCTCGAGCGTGCGGTCCCCGGCTTGCGCGGGCGCCTGGCGTATGTCGTCGGCGGTGAAGGATTGCTGAATGCGGTGGCGAGCGTGGGTGCGCGCATCGCGAGCGGCGAGGAGTCGAAAGACGCGTCGCTCGTCGTCGTTGGGTGGGATCGCGGCCTTACGTTCGACAAGCTCCGGCTGGCGACGCTGGCCGTGCGCGCAGGCGCGATCTTTGTCGCAAGCAACACCGACGCGACGTATCCGGCGCAAGAAGGCTTGTGGCCGGGCGCCGGGGCGATCGTCGCCGCGCTGAGGACGTCGACCGGCGTCGAGCCGCTCGTTGCCGGCAAGCCCGATCCGGGCATCTTCCAGGTCGCGCGCGACCGCCTCGGTGGATCACCCGCGCTGGTCGTCGGCGATCGCGTCGAGACCGACATCATGGCGGCGCACGCAGCCGGCTGGCCGGCAGCGCTGGTGCTGTCCGGCGCAACCGGGGTGCCCGAGCTCGCCGCCGCCCCGGCGTGGCCGGACTTCGTCCTCGGCCGGCTGACCGACGTCTTGGAAGACCGTCCTCATCCGCAGGTCCGGTCGGCCGCCGGCCCGGATCTCCCGCACATCGCGACCATGTTGCATCACGGCGGGTTGACGGCCGGTGCCGCGCGCGAGCGCGTGGGCCGCACCATGGTCGCCGAAACCGATCGCAAACCGATCGCAACCGCGTCGTGGGAACGGCTCGACGGTATCGGGCTCCTCCGCTCCGTCGCGGTTGCGCCGGAGTTCCGCCGAGCGGGAGCCGGCACGATCATCGTGGCTGCGACGTTGAAAAGGATGATCGAAGAAGGGGTCGGCGAGGTCTACCTCGTCACCGAGCACGCGGAGAAGTTCTTCGCTGCGTGCGGATTCAAGACCATCGATCGTGAGCAGCTCCCCGACGCGATCGGGAAGCATCCTCAAGTCGTCCGCGAGTGCCCGGCCTCGGCTCCTGCCATGTACCTGCGGCTCCCGGCTCGATAGAGCTGGTTCAGTACGGAACGGGGGAGCGCGGCGGCGCCGTTCTGCGCGGCCGGAAGAGAGAGAGCAACACCATCCCGGCGATGAACCCTCCCACGTGCGCCATGTACGCAACACCGCCCGTCGTCGCCGCCGGCCCAACGCCTTGCAGCAGCTGGAGCGCGAACCACAGTCCGAGTAGCACGACCGCGGGCACGTCGAGGAAGAAGATGAGGAAGAAGAAGAACAACGTTCGCACGCGCGCGCGCGGGAACAGGACTATGTACGCGCCGAGCACCCCGGCGATGGCGCCACTGGCGCCGATCTGCGGCGCACCCGACGATGGAGAGACGAGCGTCTGCGCGTACGTAGCGATGAGCCCGCACAGCAGATAGAAGACGATGAACTTGATCTTCCCGAGCTTGTCTTCGATGTTGTTGCCGAAGATCCACAAGAACAGCATGTTGCCACCGATGTGGAGAAGTCCTCCGTGCAGGAACATCGTGTAGAGGATCGAAAGCCACACGTTCTTGTGCGGGCAAGCGAGCCGCTCTGCAGCGAGGTCTATCTGGATGTCTTGGTCCTGTGCAGCAGGACTATTCGGAGACGGAGGCGAGCTCACCAGCGTGTGACCATGCGAGAGCTCGTACGGGATCGATGCGTGGCATGAGAAGAAGATGATCTGATCACGCTGTTGGCTCTCGGATTGTGCGCCGATCGAGAAGGGTTGCCAGAAGAAGAACACGATCACGTTGATCGCGATGATGACGGGCACGACGATCGAACGGGTCGTCGTCGGGTTGTAGTCCTTGATCGGGAGCATGGCTCAGAAGAGCTTGCGCAGCATCATCAGGTCGGACGCCGGAGCGTCGATCTTCACCTTGCCGGTTAGGAACGCATACGCAACGCCCAGCCGGCCGTCGATGAGAGCGATGAGGTCGTCGCTTCGGGCCGTGATGCGCGCATCGGTCACTTCGTTCGTCTCGGCTTTCCGCAATCCCCGCAGCTTGGCCTTCTTGAGCTCAACGCGGTACGCGGTCTTCAGATCGGGGAGAACGCACAGGATCGTTCGATCGGGGATCGAGTCAGGAGCGGGGGACGCATCCGCCAGCTTCTTCATCAACGAACGGATACTCCGCTCGACCTCGGCCGCTGATGCCACGGCGCCGAGGATAGCATCGGCTTCCGGTCGCAGGCCCCCGCTGCTCGGGACCCCCCGGACCGAGCGCGTATAGTTGACACGATGGACTCTCTCCTACCCGATGACGAGGTCGAGAACCTCGAGCAAACTCCCCTCGAGGAGCGCGCGACGGCGCTCGAAGCCGTCGAGCGCAGGCTCCGTTCCTTCATGGACGACGGCTCGCCCGCGAACGACCACGACCCCCGGGAGTAGCCTCGTGGGTCCGGCCCACCCTTCGGGCGCGCGCCGGTTCGTATCGCGCGGCGGAGACAAGCTCGACGCAGCGCTCGACGCGTTCGGCGTGGACGTCGACGGCGCGCGCGCACTGGACGCGGGAGCGTCGACCGGCGGGTTCACCGACTGTCTGCTGCGTCGAGGCGCGCGCCAAGTGGTCGCGGTCGACGTCGCGTACGGCCAGCTCGCGTGGGAGCTTCGAAACGATCCTCGCGTTCAACTGATCGAACGCACGAACGTCCGTGCGATCACCGCCGGGACGACGGGGCCGCTCGACATCTTGGTGGCCGACCTCTCGTTCATCGGTCTCGTGGCCCTCGCGGACGCGTTCGTGAGCCTGCGTCCGGCGGCCATGGTGCTCATGGTCAAGCCCCAGTTCGAGCTGCCCCGCGCGAGCGTGCCGAAGGGCGGTGTGGTCCGCGATCCGGCCGCGTGGATCGATGCGATGGAGGCCGTCGCGCGCGCCTATCGCGCCGCCGGATACGCTTTGTCGGGCGCGGTTCCTTCGCCCCTCGTCGGACCGAAGGGAAACCGCGAGTTCTTCCTTCACTTCGCACGAGAAGGAGTAGATGTGGGCGACCGCGTGATCCGGGCGGCAGCGGAGCGAGCTCCGTGAAGCGCGCCGGCGTCATCCTGCACGCGGAGCGCGACCAAGCGGTGACCACTGCGCGCGCGCTCATCGAAACGCTCCTGAGCCGCGGTGTCGACGTGTGGGCGCTCGACGGCGATGCCGATCGCATCGGTCTCCCCGGTATCAACGCAACGCCGGCGATGCCGGAGGACCTCGACCTCGTGATCGTCTTCGGCGGCGACGGCACGTTGTTGCGCGCGGCCGAAGCGGTCGGGCGATCGGGTGTCCCGCTGCTCGGGATCAACTTCGGGCACCTTGGGTTCCTCTCCGAGCTCGAGCGATCCGAGCTCGACGACGGGTTGAAGCGGCTGCTCGATAACGGCTTCATCGTTGAAGAGCGCCTCGTCCTCGAAGCGGAGGTCGACCACGGGGATCGCGTCGAGACGTTACGTGCGCTGAACGACGTGATCGTCGCGAAGGTTGCGACGGGGCGAGCCGTGCGTCTCGGGGTAACGATCGGGGGCGAGCGGCTGATCTCGTGGGCCGCCGACGGCGTCATCGTCGCGACGCCGACCGGCTCCACCGCATACTCGTTCTCTGCCGGCGGTCCGGTCGTTTCCCCACACATCGATTGCATCGTCGTCACACCGGTGTCCCCGCACGGCCTGTTCGCACGCAGTGTGATCGTCCCGCCGGACGAAGAGGTCGAGCTCGCCCTGGAAGGGGAGCGCGATCCGGCCTCGCTGTCGGCGGACGGCTTGCCGGCGATCAAGCTCGCGCCCGGCGCGCGCGTCCGCTTGCGCGCAGGAAAGGACCGCATCCGTCTGGCGAAACTCGAGCCGCGTCCCTTCTGGAGACTCGTCCGCGAGAAGTTCCACTTGAATCCGGGGGAGTAGCTGATGCGCCGGCGCGAGAACGGATCGACCCTGGAAGGGACGCCTCGCGCGCGTCGTTTTTTCCGCCGCCGGCCTCGCGGATCGATCGTGGGAACCGTTCGGATCGATCGCCGCACCAAGAACCTGCTGCATCGGATCCGCCCCGGTGAGATCGCGATCATCCTTCACGACGACCTCGATCAAGTGGCGGCCGAAGGATTGCTCGAGCGCGGCGCGATCGCCGTGGTCAACTGTCACCGTTCGATCACCGGCCGATACCCGAACGCAGGGCCGCTCGTGCTGGCGCGCGCGAACGTTCCGCTGATAGACGGCGTGGGCGAGGAGATCCTCGAACACGTCAACGAGGGTGACACCCTGTCGATCATCGGCCCGGAAGTTTTCTGTCGCGAGCAGCTGGTAGGCACCGGCACGCTGCTCGACGGCGAGGCGCTGGAACGCTCGCTCGCGGACGCGCAAGCTGCGATGGGGGAGGAGCTGGAGCGCTTCGTGCGCAACACGATGGAGTACCTGCAGGTCGAGCGCGACCTCGTGCTCCGCGGCGAAGGCCTCCCCGAGTTGAAGACGAAGCTCAAGGGACGCGCCGCCGTCGTGGTCGTTCGCGGGCACGAATACCGGCAAGATCTGCGGACGCTCCGGCCGTACATCTCGGACATGCACCCGGTGCTCATCGCCGTCGACGGAGCGGCCGACGCGCTGCTCGACGAAGGGCTGAAGCCCGACGTGATCATCGGCGACATGGACTCCGTCTCCACCAACGCGCTCACGTGTGGTGCCGAGGTCGTCGTGCACGCCTACCCGGACGGCCGCGCGCCGGGGCTCGACCGTGTGCAAGCCCTCGGGATAACACCGAGCATCCTTGCGAGCGCGGGGACGAGCGAGGACATCGCGCTCCTCCTCGCGTACGAAAGCGGCTCGGACCTCATCGTCGCCGTCGGCGCACACGACAACCTCGTCGAGTTCCTCGACAAGGGCCGCAACGGCATGGCCTCGACGTTCGTCGTTCGATTGAAGGTCGGACCCAAGCTCGTCGACGCCAAAGGCGTCAATCGTCTCTACCGGAGCCAGGTCAGAACGCGCGACATCCTCCTGCTGGTCGCGGCGGCGATCGTCGCCATGGCGGTCGCAGCCTCGCTGTCGCCGGCGCTGCGCTTGTGGGGACAGAACCTCGCCGCGTGGCTCCGTTCCGTGTGGCGTTCGATCTTCTGATGATCAACCTCCGGTACCACATCGTTTCGCTCGTCGCCGTGTTCCTCGCCCTGGCGATCGGCGTGATCGCGGGGACGACGGTTATCAACGATCAAGTCGTGAAGGGCCTCGAACGCTCGGACGCGACCCTCCGAGCGTCTCTGAAGAACCAACAAGACTCAAACGGTGTCCTCAAGAGCCAGCTGAACCTCTGGCAGTCGTGGGGAGGCACAATCGCGAAACAGATCGAGAAGGACGTGCTTCGGGGTCGTACCGTGGTGTTGATGTTGTCGAGCGGCGTCGACGGAAAGATCGTGTCGAATGTTCAGAACGCTCTCACCATCGCCGGAGCAACACGCGGCGGCACGATCACGTTCTCGAGCAGGTGGAACTTCAACGACGACCCTGCGCGTCAGCAGCTCGGCTCGATCCTCGGGCTCGGACCCGCGGCGACCGCGGCCGACGTCGCCACCCAAGGTGTGGACCGGATCGTGAACCGGCTCGACACGCCGGGCGACCCGAACGCGGCGGGCGACCTTCTCCAAGCGCTGGCGCAAGGCGGGTTCATCCAAGTTTCCGATTCCACCGGTGGTTCGTTCCCACCGGCGGGATCGCTCGTCATCTGGCTGTCGTCGGGTGCTCCCAACCCGTCTCCGCCCGACGGTCAGTTCTCGCTGCCGCTCTTGCGTGCGATGGTCGAGCACGTCTCGATCGCGGTCGGCGAGCCGATGGCCTCCGCCGACTCGTTGAGCGACCAGATCCACGGAGACGCGGCATTGAATCGCACCGTCGCGACGGTCGATCACGTGGACACCATCCCCGGCGTTGCAGCACTCATCGCCGGTTTGCACGACGTCGCGACGGGTCTTCCCGCCCCGCACTACGGGACGCGCCGCGGCACGACGGCGATCGCGCCGACGCCGTAGTGGCCCACGTTGCAGCGCTCGTGCCGGCGCGGAACGAAGCCGCGCGCATCGGCGACACGGTCCGAGCTCTGCGATCCGTCCCCGACGTCGGCGAGGTCATCGTTATCGATGATGCGTCGACGGACGACACCGGCGCGCGTGCGACGGAGGCGGGCGCTGCGGTGCTGAGGCTCGCCGCTCGTCGCGGAAAAGGCGGCGCGCTTCTCGCCGGGCTCGCAAAGACCGATGCCGACATGCTGGTCTTCATCGACGGCGACCTCGGGCCTACCGCCGGGATTGCGCGCAGGCTGCTCGAACCGATCTTGACCGGCACTGCGGACATGGCGATCGCTGCGCCGTCGCCCACGGGACCGAGCGGATTCGGGCTCGTCGAGTCGCTTTCGCGGCTCGGGATCCGAGCGCTCACGGGACGACAGCTTGCGCGCCCGCTCTCCGGACAGCGCGCGCTTCACCGCGACGTCCTGGCGCGCGCGAAGATCGCGCCGCGGTTCGGGGCCGAAACGGCGCTCACGATCGACGCACTTCGCGCCGGCTTCCGCGTCGTGGAGATCCCGCTCGACTTCGAGCACGCTCGCACCGGGCGAAGCCTCGACGGATTCGCGCACCGCGCGCGCCAAGGCACCGACGTCCTTCTGGTGCTCGCCTCTCGGCTTCGACCCCGGGCTGCTCGTCCGTGATAGGAAAGAGTCCGTGAGGCCGTTCCTGCTGTGGCTGTTCTCGGGCGTCGTCGGCGGCGTCGTCGGCGCGCGGGCGGTGATCTTCCTCGTTGCGAGCGGGCCCGTGCGTCGCCGCAACTACCGGGGACTCGAGCTACCTGCGACGACGGGAGTCGGCATCATCGTCGGAACCCTCGCCGGGCTGGCACTCACCGCCGTCCTTCATATGATCTTCGGCTCTTCCCAGATGCTCGCCGAAGCGGCCGGGTCGGGCCTTCTGTTCGCGAGCGCGGCCGGGTTGTTCGGTTTCATCGGGCTCTGGGACGACATCGCGGGCACCGCCGGCGAGCGCGGGTGGCGCGTGCACGCCGCCGCGGCGATCCGGGGGCGCGCAACCGCCGGCGCGATCAAGCTGGTCGGGGGAGCGGCCGCAGCCCTGATCCTCGCGTCGATCCTGGAGCACCGCTTCTGGTGGGCGATCCTGGACGCCGTGATCATCGCCCTGTCGGCCAACGCCGTGAACCTGCTCGACAAGCGGCCGGGGCGCGCAGGCAAAGCGTTCGTGCTGGCGGCCGCCGGCCTGCTGATCGTCGGCGGCCCGACGGCACCGGGCCTTTCCGCCGCGATCGGTGCATGCCTCGTCGCGTTGCCGTTCGATCTACGCGAGCGCGCGATGCTCGGCGACGCAGGCGCGAACGCGCTCGGGGCACTGCTCGGCGTCGCCACGGTGCTCGACTCGTCGCACACGTTCCGACTCGTCGCGCTCGGGCTGCTCGTGCTGGTCACGGCTGCGGGGGCGCGCCCCGGATTGTCGCGCGTGATCGATTCGGTGGCGCCGTTGCGACGGCTCGACGCCGCGGGTCGCGTCTGAGTCCTGGCTCCGCCCGACCCCATCTGCTAGATTGATGCCCCGTAGGTGAAGGCGACCTGCGGGAGTTTTTTTTAGTGGCAAAACACATATTCGTCACCGGCGGCGTGTCATCCAGCCTCGGCAAGGGCCTCACGGCGGCGTCCCTCGGCCGGCTGCTGAAAGCCCGCGGCTTGCGGGTCTCGATGCAGAAGCTCGATCCATACATCAACGTCGATCCCGGCACGATGAACCCGTTCCAGCACGGCGAGGTCTTCGTGACCGACGACGGAGCCGAAACCGACCTCGACCTCGGCCATTACGAGCGGTTCATCGACGAGAACCTCTCCCGCGACTCCAGCGTGACGACGGGGAGCGTCTATTCGACCGTCATCGCGCGCGAACGCCGCGGCGAGTTCCTCGGTGCGACGGTCCAGGTCATCCCGCACATCACCGAAGAGATCAAGACGCGGATCACAACATCTTCTATCTGCACGTCAGCTTGGTCCCGTACATCGGACCCACCGGCGAGCTGAAGACCAAGCCGACGCAGCACTCGGTCGCCGAGCTTCGCTCGATCGGTATCCAGCCCGACGCGATCGTGTGCCGATCCGACCGGCCGCTCACGCCGGGGCTCAAGAAGAAGATCGCGCAGTTCTGCGACGTGGAGCTCGAAGGTGTGGTCGCGGCGCAGGACGCGCCCAGCATCTACGAGATCCCGCTCGTTCTTCGGGACGAGAAGCTGGACGAGTTCGTCCTGCGACGTCTCGCTCTGGATACCCCCGAGCCGGATCTGACCGACTGGCACGCGCTTATCGACCGTATCGCCACCGCATCGCGACCCGTCAAGATCGGGATCGTCGGAAAGTACGTCACGCTGGCCGACAGCTACCTGTCCGTGGTCGAAGCGGTCAAGCACGCGGCCTTTCATCATGGAGGGAAGCTCGAGCTGGTCTGGCTTGCATCCGACGATCTCACCCACGACAGCGGCAGCGCGCAGCTTCGCGGCCTGGACGGAATCGTCGTCCCGGGTGGGTTCGGCGTTCGCGGGATCGAAGGCAAGCTCGTTGCGATCCGCCACGCGCGCGAGAACAACATCCCGTTCATCGGGCTCTGCCTCGGCCTGCAGTGCGCGGTGATCGAGTTCGCGCGCAACGTGTGCGGGCTCGAGGGCGCCAACTCCTCGGAGTTCGACCCAACGACGCCGCACCCGGTGATCGACCTGATGGCCGACCAGCACGACATCTCGAACAAGGGCGGGACGATGCGACTCGGCCTGTGGGTGTGCAAGCTCGCCGAAGGCACGAAAGCGCGCGCGGCCTACGGCGACGAGATCATCCTCGAGCGGCACCGCCACCGGTTCGAAGTCAACAACCGGTACCGCAAGCAGCTCGAAGCGGCGGGCATGCGCGTCAGCGGCACGACCGTCGACAACAAGCTGTGCGAGATCATCGAATATCCCGACCATCCGTTCTTCGTCGCGTCGCAGTTCCACCCCGAGTTCAAGAGCCGTCCGACTCGCCCGCACCCGCTGTTCCGCGACTTCGTTCGAGCAGCCCTCGACCGGGCCGAGTCACAAACCGTGTCGATCCCGGAACCTGCCGAGCGGACGATCACCAACTGATACGCTCCTCACGGCCGTCACGAGCGGCCGGGTGAAGGAGGATCGATGATCGTCGGTGTTCCTTGCGAGGTCATGGAGTCCGAGTACCGGGTCGCGATCACCCCCGTCGGCGTCCACGAGCTCGTGAACGAAGGGCACACCGTCCTCGTGGAACACGGCGCCGGCGACGGATCTTCGATCCCCGACGATGCGTTCGCGCGCGCAGGCGCGACACTCGCCGGCACCGCGGAAGAGATCTGGGCGCGCGCGGACCTGATCCTGAAGGTCAAGGAGCCCCAGCCGCAGGAGTTCAACTCGCTCCGCAAGGGCCAGATCCTGTTCACGTACCTTCATCTGGCGGCGCACCGCGACGTGACCGACGCGCTGCTCGAGTCCGGAACGGTCGGCATCGCGTACGAAACCGTCGAAGACGAGGCCGGCAGGCTCCCGCTCCTCGCACCGATGAGCGAGATCGCCGGGCGCATGTCGCCGCACGCAGCCGCCACCCACCTCGAGCGTCCCCACGGCGGCAGCGGGATCCTCCTCGGCGGCGTATCCGGCGTCCGCCCCGCGCGCGTCGTGGTGATCGGCGCCGGCATGGCCGGCATCAACGCCGCCTGGATCGCGCAAGGCATGGAGGCCGAGATCGTGCTGCTCGACAAGAACGTCGAGCGGCTTCGCTACGTCGACCACATCCACAAGGGCCGGATCCTGACCCTCGCCAGCGCCGGCCTCACGATCGAGGAGCAGCTACTCCAAGCAGACGTCGCGATCGGCGCGGTTCTGGTGGCCGGCGCGCGCGCGCCGAAGCTCGTGAGCGAGGAAGTGGTGGCTGGGATGAAGCCGGGATCCGTCATCGTCGATATATCGATCGACCAGGGCGGATGCTTCGCGACCAGCCGGGTGACGACCCACACGAACCCGACTTATGTAACCCACGGGGTGGTACACTACTGCGTGGGAAACATGCCGGGTGCGGTACCTCACACGTCGACCTACGCGCTGACAAATGCAACATTGCCGTACGCGCTGGCGCTCGCCCGGAAGGGTCTAGGCGGCGCGCTGGAGGACGATCCGGCGCTCGCAAAGGGAGTGAACGTGTACGAGCAGCACGTGACGAACGCCGCCGTGGCCGAGGCCCACGGCTTGCCGTTCACTCCTCTCGAACACCTGACTCCGTCCGGCGCGTAACCGGACCCTTCATCCGACCCAGATAGGGAAACCTTCCATGCCGACGTCCGACGCAACGGTTCGATCTTCGGGGATCGCCCGGCAGATGGAGCGTTTCCTCGACCATCTGGCCGTCGAGCGCGGCGTCGCTCCCAACACGGGTACGGCCTATCGGCGCGACCTCGGCCTCTACCTGAAGTACCTCACCGGCCGGGGGATCGGCGACGCCGCTGACGTCGAGGAGACCGACATCTCCGAGTTCCTGAGCTCCCTGCGCTCGGATGAGTACGCCCCGGGGAAGCGGTACTCGGATGCGACGATCGCACGCGTTCTCGCCGCCGTCCGCGGGCTGCATCGCTACCTGCTGCGGGAAGGCGACGTGAAAACCGACCCGTCGGAGCCGATCGGCACGCTTCGTATCCCGCGCGCGCTGCCGAAAGCATTGTCGACCGAAGAGGTCGAAGGCTTGCTGCGTGCCGTCCCGACGGACGGAGCCGCCTCGTTACGCGACCGGGCGATGCTCGAGCTCCTCTACGCGGCGGGGCTACGCATCTCCGAGCTGACCTCCCTCGACGTCGACGACCTGGACCTCGATCTCAAGACCGTTCGCTGCATCGGTAAGGGCTCGAAGGAGCGCGTCGTTCCGATCGGACGAGCAGCCGTCGAAGCCGCGGGCGCCTACCTGACCCAGGCCCGGCCGGGATTCGTCCGGGCCCGGTCGCAACCGGCTTTGTTCTTGAATCAGCGTGGCCAGCGTCTTACCCGCCAGGGGTGTTGGAAGCTGCTCAAGCGATACGCGGAGCGGGCGAACCTCACGCGTCGCATCTCACCGCACACGCTGCGTCACTCGTTCGCGACGCACCTGCTCGACCATGGGGCGGACATCCGCGTGGTGCAAGAGCTCCTCGGCCACGCCAGCGTCTCGACGACACAGGTGTACACCCTGACCAGCCAGGAAAAACTGAGAAAAGTCTACGATTCTGCACACCCGCGCGCGAAGCGTTCCCTCGCGCGGAAGCCGTAGGAGGCGCGATGGAGACGACCGAACGGAACCGGTTCCGGGAGCTGCTCGACGAGCTGCGCAGCGACCTGCGGAGCCAGTTGGGGGAGCTCGGAGCGAATCCGGACGAGGATTCGCTCGAGACGGGCGACTTCGACTTCGGGTTCGCCGACAGCGCCCAATCGACGGCCGAACGCGGGAAGGTGCTCGCGCTCATCGATCGTCTCCGCGGCCAGCTCCGGGAGGTCGAGCGCGCGTTGCGCAAGATCGAGGACGGGACGTACGGGTTGTGCGAACGGTGCGGCCAACCGATCAACAACGAGCGACTCGAGGCGCTTCCGTACAGCACGCTGTGCGTCTCGTGCAAACAAAAGGAATCTGCGTAGTGTTTCAAGTTGGGGACGCGCGCCGCCTGTTGTAGAGTCTGCCCAACATGGGGGGGCGTCTCGAGCACGAGATCCGTCTCCTTCCCCAGGTCATTTCGTGCTCATTCTCGAAGGACGACTACGTTGTCGTCCTCATCGAACCATCCGCCGATCCCCACACCATCCAGCTCGCCGTCGAGCGGATCCTGCACAACGCCGGATCTGAGGCGACCGTCCGCGTCGTCGGGCCGCCCGAGCCGGCCGTGGCTGCAGCGACAAGGACGATCTCGCCGCTCATCGCGACGGCGACGGTGGCGACGGTCGCCGCCATCGGCGTGGGCTCGCTCGTGGGTGGCCTCGCCGCCGTCCAGCATCCCCGGAAGCCGGCGCCTCCTCACACGCGGCCCAGCGGCTCGACCGCTATATCTCCAACCGACTCGATCGACGTCCTTCGCGGGGTCCAGGTCTCCGGTGTCGCGCCGATCCTGCGCGTTTCGACGCCCGTCGAAGCGCCGGACCACACGCTTCGGGCGATTCCTTTCTCTCGGGGACTCGCCGCCGAGGCCGTATCGATGACCAAGGCCGTCCCGCCCATCCACCACGCCAAGGCGAAGCCCGCATCAGTCGAGGCCGCCCACGAGGATCACGGCAAGGCCGGCCACCACGGCAAGCACAAAGGCAAAGGTCCAAGGCCCTGGTCGCATTCGGTCCTGCTCCCTTCGCACGATCAGCGCGGGAAGGGTGCGAACCACGGATGATGGATGCGCAGGGCCCGGCCGAGGCCGGGGTGGTCGTTCAAGACATCGTGTACGCAGGCCTCGAAGCGATGGGGGCTGCGATCCCGCTGGATCTCTGCGCATACCTGCATGCAACCGACGACCAAGGCCCGCAGCTGTTCCTCGGAGCACCCGACCTCGCGTCCATCGAGCCGACGGAAGCGTTCAGCCTCTTCACGGCGCTGCGCGACGCGCTCCAGGATCCCCACGAGGGGGACGAGACGATGCTGCTCGGCGGATACCTGGCGATCGCCCTGAGCACCGAGGGTCCCTCGTCGCGGGGGCTGCACGTCGTCGGCCGGCGTGAGACCCCCTTCGAGCCGGGGGAGCGCGCCGTCATCGCCAGGCTGGCAGGCTCGCTTGGACGGCTGATCCATGCGTCCGAGCAGCCGCGCGCGATCGCCACGCCGGGCAGTGACGCCGGCGCGCCGATCCGCGTTGCGGTCGAGATGCTGTCCGACCGTGCGCGCGCGGAAGTCTCGGCGCCGTTCGGCGATGAGATCCGTACCGGAACCGGCGAAGCCTCCACGGCACCGCGAGCCGTCGCGCTCGCGGTGATCGACGCGGTGGATGCGAGTCTGAAGCTGCGCGACACCGCCGAGGGCGACATCGGGGGAGAGCGCGCGGTTCTCGTTCTGCTGAGCGACGGCTCCGACCGACCCGCGTTGGGCGCCACGCTCATCGACCAGCACGCGCCGGACGCGCTCCGCGCGACGGCCGGCGCCGCGCTGGAAGCTGCGCAGCGATTGAGTTCTCGTTAAGTTCGCATCTCGGACTTGAACGCGCCGAGCGCGAAGGAGTAGAGTCGCGCAACTTACAAGACGACTGATCGCTTCGTCGTCTTGTCGACATTTCAGGGGAGCGGCCGCCGTGACCAGGATAATCTCGCTTGCCAATCAGAAGGGCGGCGTCGGCAAGACCACCACAACGATCAGTCTGGGTGCAGCTCTTGCGGAGATCGGCCAGCGCGTCTTGCTGGTGGACTTCGACCCGCAGGGCGCGTTGTCGGTGGGCGTCGGCGTGAACTCGATCGAGCTCGATCAAACGATCTACAACCTGATCCTCGATCGATCGACGCGTTTCGAGGACGTGGTCATCAAGACGAACATCATGGGAGTCGACCTTCTCCCCGGAAATATCGACCTTTCGGCCGCAGAAGTGGTGCTGGTCAGCGAAGTCGCGCGCGAGCAAGCCCTCAAGCGCGTGCTACAGCCGGCGAGGGAGGACTACGACTACATCTTGATCGATTGCCCGCCTTCTCTGGGGCTCTTGACCGTCAACGCCTTGACGGCGAGCGACGCCGTCATCATCCCGCTCGAGTGTGAGTTCTTCGCTCTGCGTGGCATGGCGCTGTTGGTGGACACGATCGAAAAGGTTCGCGACCGCCTTAACCCTGAACTAGAGATTCAAGGTGTAGTCGCAACCATGTACGACGGGCGAACCCTGCACGCGAGAGAGGTCATCGCCCGGGTCAAGGACGCCTTCGGGACCCGGCTCTTCAATGCCACCATCCCGAGGACGATCCGTTTCGCCGAGGCCCCCGTCGCCGGGGAGCCGATCCTTTCATACGCCGGAGATTCAAGGGGGGCGGCGGCCTACAGGGCCCTCGCCAGGGAGGTGCTGGGCATTGTCGACGATCAAGAGAGCGAGCTTGCCGGGAGCGGACGAGCTGTTCCGGACAACGAGCTTGCCGAAGGAAGAACAGCAGACCAATCCACAGAGCAATCAATCGACATATCAACAAATACCTTCTCGCCACCAAACGGCAGCGCCGGAGCCAGCGAAAACGCGCCCACAATCGACACAGAGATTTATCGATAAAGAAAGCAGGCTCCAAGTCCCCAGACAGGGCAGCGGTCGGCAGCGTCACGAAGAGAAGATCACGTTCTATTGCACGCAAGAGGAGCTGCTGGCCCTCGAGCGGGCACGGCTGGCCTTGCGCGAGTTCGGGATCGGCGCGGATCGCGGGCGGCTCGTGCGGGAGGCGCTGTCGTACACGCTGGCGGACCTGGATGCGAATGGGCAGGCGTCGATCCTCGCCGATCGGCTCGGCCGCCGGCGCTGAGCCGCCCGAAGCGCAGGCAACGTTCAAGTCTCACCGTGAGGTGGAACCTTACCGCGACCTCAAGCTGTCATAACCTGGGATTAGACGTGGGAGGACGCCGCCCTTGATCGGCAGCTTGAACCTGATCGCCGGTGCCGGTGTTGCTCTCGGCTTCCTGATCGGCATCGATGTCCACCACTGGGCCCACGCCCGAGCGGCGATGGCTCTTGGAGATCGGACTCCGAAGCTGATGGGCCGTGTCACTTTACGGATAAAGCCACATGTCGACACTTTGGGCTCGATCATCATGCCCGCCGTGTTCGTCTTCGTTGCGATCTTTTCAGGGCCCTACGGGATGATGTTCGGCTGGGGAAAACCGCAGTCGTTCAACCCTCGTGCATTCAAAAACCCACGCCGAGACATGATCCTGGTAGCCCTGGCCGGGCCGCTTGCCACCGGAGTGGTTGCTGCCGTCTCCGCTGCGATCTGGCGAGCCGAGCTCAAGAGTGACATCGGTCTGTTATTCGGATGGATCATGGTTGTGAATTCCTTCCTCACCGTCATCGAGTTGCTCCCCGGCTCTGTTCCTGTTCCTCGCCCCGGTCGTCGTCAACGCGACCGAGTCATTCAGGCGACTGATCGGGGGGACATGATCTGGGCCGAGCTGTCCGAGCGGAGTGGCAGTCGCCGGTAGACTGAACGCCGCCATGACGTACCAGGTGAAGCTCCAGGTCTTCCAAGGTCCTTTCGACCTCCTTCTCCATCTGATCGCGAAGAGAGAGCTCGATATATATGAGGTATCCCTGGCGTCGATCACGGAGGAGTATCTCGACTACATCCGGTCGATGCAGGATCTCGACCTCGAGGTTGCGACGGAGTTCCTGATCGTGGCGGCGACCCTGATCGAGATCAAGGCGGCCCGGCTCTTGCCCGGCCCGCCGGTCGACGAGGAGACGGCCCTCGCGCTCAGCGAACGGGACATGCTGATCGCCAGGCTGCTCGAATATCGGGCGTTCAAGGACGCCGCGACTCAGCTGGCTTCGATGATCGCCGACAACGCCGGGTTCATCGGACGCCGAGTGGGTCCCGGCAAGGAGTTCGACCACCTGTGCCCCGACCTGCTGGCGCGGGTAACTCCGGCGGACCTCGCCGGCATCGCCGCGCGCGCACTGGCACCAAAGCCTGTCGTTTCCCTCGACCTTTCGCATATCACGCCGATCCGCGTCAGCGTTGCAGAGGCGATCGCGGCCGTCATGGCTCTCCTCGCCGAGCGTCCTGCGATCACGTTCCGCGAGATCACGAGGGGCTGCACGACACGGATCGACAAAGTCGTCCGCTTCCTGGCCGTTCTCGAGCTGATCAAGCGGGGTCACGCCGACGTGGATCAGAGCGAGAACTTCGGTGAGATAACCGTGACGCGGGGAAGTGGCGATGCGCGCGCCGAGGTCGGCTTGATCGATGAATACGAAGGCGTACCACCGACCGAGCCGGAGCCCGAAGCATGAACGAACTGCATCGGCAGCTCGAAGCGATCCTGTTCGTCGCGGACGAGCCCGTACCGCTAACCCAGCTCGCGCAGGTAACGGAAACTGCGCGCGATGTGGTGCTCGGCGCGCTCGAAGAGATGAAGGCCGAGTACGAAACGTCGGAGCGGGGCGTTGTTCTTCGTGAGATCGGTGGCGGATGGAGGATGTACACGCATCCGGACGTCGCCGCGTACGTGGAGCGGTTCGTGCTCGCCGTCCAGCAACCGCGACTGACACAGGCCGCGCTCGAGACGCTCGCGATCGTTGCGTACAAGCAACCGGTCAGCCGCCAACAACTCGCCCAGATCCGCGGCGTCGACTCCGACGGCGTGATCAACACGCTGGAGACCCGCGGTCTCGTGCACGAGGTCGGCCGCGATCCCGGCCCCGGCCAAGCAGTGCTGTACGGGACGTCGCCCAAATTCCTCGAGCGGATGGGATTGGGCGGTCTCGAGGATCTGCCGCCGATCGCGTCGATGTTGCCGGCGCCGTCGGTGGCCGATGAGCTCGAACCCTAAGCGACCGCAGCAACCCCGCCGGCGCGCTCGTCCGTCACGGGCGGCTCCGCCCAAGCCCGCCGTCGAGGGACAGCGTCTTCAAAAGGTGATCGCGGCCGCAGGCGTCGCTTCACGACGCGCGGCCGAGGAGCTCATCGAACAAGGCCGCGTCTCGGTCGACGGGCGCGTCGTCCGTGTCCAAGGCATGCGAGTCGAGCCGGCACG
>VAWS01000221.1 GCA_005884515.1 Actinomycetota bacterium | reverse complement strand
CTCGAACGGCATCGGGATCTTCGCGGATCAGCTTGAGGTCAAGCACCGGGGTGCTCCGCGCGCGGGTACGACCCCAAGACTTTCACCTCGAGGATTTTGGTGCGGAGCGATTCGATCGCGTATTGGACCGGCGGCTCATCGGCGTGGCCCTCCATGTCGATGAAGAAGCAGTACTCACCGAGGCGCTCTTTCGTCGGCCTGCTCTCGAGCTTCGTCAAGTTGATCTGCCGGTCGCTGAACTCGTGCAAGATGGCGAGCAGCGACCCGGGCCTGTCCTTCTCGATGAAACAGACGACGCTGGTCTTGTCCGTCCCGGTGGGCGCCGTGCGCTCCTTCCCCAAGAGCACGAAACGCGTCGCGTTCTCGGGCCGGTCTTCGATATCGGCGGCAAGCAGCGCGAGGCCGTAGAGCTTCCCGGCCAGCTCCGTCCCGATCGCGGCCCAGGCCAGGTCGCCCAGCGCAGCCACATCGCGCGCCGCCTCCGCCGTCGAGTTCGCCGCGTGCACGCGCGCGCTCGGCACCGCGCGCGCGAGGTACTCGCGGCACTGCGCCGTTGCATGCGGGTGTGACGAGATGTCGGTGATCAGACCGAGTGAGGTTCCCGCCACGCCGAGGATCGCGTGCCGGATCGGCCGGATGACCTCGGCGCAGATCTGGATGCGGTCTCCAAAGGCAAGCGCGTCGAGCGTGATGTTCACCGACCCTTCGATCGAGTTCTCGATCGGGACGAGGCCGGCGGCGGCTTCGCCCAGCGCGACCGCGTCCACCACATCGGGCACGGTACCGAGCGGGACCAGCTCGGCACCTTCGGCTTGAGGAAGAGAGAGCAACGCCTCCTCCGTGAAGGTCCCGGGTGGGCCCAAGTACGCAAGGCGCGTCACCGGCGCACCGCTCCGAGCGCGCGCCTGATCGCTTCTTCTTCCTCTCCGGAGAGATTGATGCGGCTTCCCCCGTGCTCGACCGGTTTGGCATAGATCCTGGTCTCATTGCGGCCGTTGATCGACGAGAGCACGACGCCGCTCCCCTCCTTGTCGAGCATCGCGACCGCGAACGACAGCATCCCACCGAGATCTTCGAACGCATCGAAGCGAACGATGCCGACCCGCTGGACGGCGAGCGCTACGGCGTCCTGAAGCGCGATCGTCTCCTCGCGAAGTCCGGCGAGCTCAAGCGCAAGCGTCTCGGGCTCCTCGGTCCTGCCTCCGTGCTCGGATCTAGGCGCCGCCGGACGGCCGCGCAAGGCACGCCGCATACGGCGAACGCGCCGTCCCAAGACCAGCACGAGCACGAGCGCCACGACGGCAACGGCAGCCGCGGCGATCGAGATGATGCTGAGGGTGTCCCGACTCACAGCGGGGGCTAGGATATCGCCCCGTGGATGCCGAACGGCTCGCTTCTCTCCTCGATGCGGTTGCGCGAGGCGACGTCACTCCTGCCGAAGCAGGTGAGTTCATCTCGCACCTGCCGGTGAGCGACCTCGACTTCGCTCGGATCGACACGCACCGCCGCGACGCGCGCCGACCCCGAGCACTTCGCAGCCGTGCACGACCTCTCCGACGGCATCCGCTACGACGAGATCGGGCGCACGATCGTTCTGCGCGCGGCGTCCGGCGCGCCGCTCGGCCTCGTCGCCGTCGTCACCGCCGGCACGGCCGACCTCCCCGTCGCGCACGAGGCGATGGCCGTCGCCGAAGCGCTCGGCGCGAAAGTCGTGCGCATCGCGGACATCGGCGTCGCCGGCCTCCATCGCACGCTCGCCGCGCAATCCGACCTGCGCGCGGCCGACGTTCTGATCGTCGTCGCCGGGATGGAGGGCGCCCTTCCGAGCGTCATCGCCGGCTTGGTGTCCTCCCCGGTCATCGCGGTCCCGACGAGCGTCGGCTACGGGGCGTCGTTCGGTGGCCTCGCGGCCCTTCTCGCGATGCTCAACTCATGCGCGCCGGGCATCGCCGTCGTCAATATCGACAACGGCTTCGGAGCGGCGGCGCTCGCCGCGCGCATCCTGAAGATGAAGTCGTGACCACGCTCGGGTACTTCGACTGCTTCAGCGGCATCGCCGGAGACATGGTGCTCGGTGCGCTGGTCGACGCAGGGGTTCCGTTCGAAGCACTCGAGCAGCCGCTCGGAAAGCTTCAGATCCAAGGGTTCGAGCTGGAGGCGACGCGCGTCGAGCGGCTCGGGATCCGCGCGACGGCCGTCCGCGTGCGCGGCGAGAACGCCGGCATCTTCCGCAACTACTTCAGCGTCCGGTCGATGATCGAGAACGCCGAGCTTCCCGAGCGCGCGCGCGAGATGGCGCTGTCGATCTACCGGCGCCTCGCGGAAGCGGAAGCGACGGTGCACGGAACAGACGTCGGCCACGTGCCGTTCCACGAGCTCGGCTCGGCGGACACGATCATCGATGTCGTTGGGACGGCGCTCGGGCTGGTCTACCTCGGCATCGATCGCATCTACGCGTCGCCGGTTGCGACCGGCATGGGCATGATGCGCACCGACCACGGGATGCTCCCGATCCCCGGTCCGGTCGTGATCGAGCTGCTGCGGCGCGCGCCGCTGTACTCGCAAGGCGTCCCGTACGAGCTGACCACGCCGACCGGCGCCGCGATCCTCGCGGCGACCGTCGAGTCCTACGGCGACATCCCGCCGATGCGCCTCGCGGCGGTCGGTTACGGCGCAGGGACGCGCGAGCTCGAGATCCCCAACGTTGTGCGGCTGCTCGTCGGAGAGCCGGCGACCGAAGAGGACCTGTTCGGTCCCCTCCCGGCCGTGCTGCTGGAGACGAACATCGACGACATGAACCCCGAGCTCTACGAGTACGTCATCGAGCGCCTCTTCGGCGCCGGCGCGCAGGACGCGTGGGTGACGCCGATCGTGATGAAGCGCGGCCGGCCGGCTGCGACGCTGTCGGTGCTCTGCGATGCAGGTGCCGAGCGGCCGGTGCGCGACGTGATCTTCGCGGAGACGACGACGCTCGGAGTGCGGCGTCGCGTTGTAGAGAAGTGGACGATGCCGCGGGAGTTCGTCACCGTCGAAGTCGCCGGTGGCGCGATCCGCGTGAAGGTCGGGCGCGGAGCGGCCGGCGTCGCCGGAATCTCGCCCGAGTACTCTGACTGCGCGCAGGTCGCGCGCGACTCAGGCCGTCCGCTGAAAGATGTCTACGCCGAAGCGCAGGCGGCCGCGCGAAGGATGCTCGAACAACAAGCGAACGAGCGCTAAGGCGTCAAGACCACGCGGATGGGGTCGCCGCGTTTCTCTCGCAGGATCGCAACGCCTTCTTCGGCTTGCTCGAACGGAAGGCGTGCGCTGATCGACCCACTCACGTCGAGCCGGCCGCTGGCCACCAGGCCGATCAGCGTTTCCAAGTGCGCGCGCTGATAGCCCATCACGCTCAGCAGCTTGTTGCGCATGACGGCGAAGAGCGCGCTCGGGCCGAGGTGGATCCGGTCGCCGCTGACGCCGGTGATCACCGCGCGCCCGTCGATCGCGAGCGACGCGACCGCTTGCTTCAAGACCGAGTTCGCGCCGACGAAATCGATCGCGAGATCGACGCCTTCGCCGCCGGTCGCTTCTTTGATCGCGTCGGACGGTTTCTGCACCGCGGGATCGATTGTGATGTCGGCGCCCAGGCGCTTCGCGCGCTCGCGCGCGGCAGGACTCGTGTCCACCGCAGCGACGAACGACGCGCCGCCCAGGCGCGCGAGCATCACACCGTGCGTCCCGAGACCGCCGACGCCGAAGACGGCGACGCGTTCACCGGGACGTAACGCCCCCGTATCGAGGACCGCGTTGAACGGAGTGCCGACCGCGTCGCACAGGATCGCGGCTTGTTCCAAGGGCACCGACTCGGGCACGCGCACCAGCGCCTCCTGGGGCATGGCGACGTACTCGGCCCAGCCGCCGTCGAACTCGATCCCCATGTTCGCCGGCATCATGCAGCGCTCGATCGGGTCGCCGTTCCGACACCGCGAGCACACGCCACACCGCTTGCCGGGGAAGATCGCGACTCGATCGCCCTCGTGCCATGCATCGACACCCGGGCCGACTTTCGTGATCACGCCGGCCGCTTCGTGGCCGGGGATGAACGGCGGCGTCCCGCGTGTCGGGAGCGAACCATCGAACATATGGAGGTCGCTCGCGCAGATCCCGCACGCGGCGACTTCGACGAGCACCTCGCCGGCACCAGGCTCGGGGACGGGCCGGTCCTCTATCTCGAGCAGCTTGCCGGTGCCGTAGAACCGAACCGCGCGCATCAGCCGATCGCCGCTTCGAGCGTGGCATTGGGATCAAGGCCGGAACCTTTGGGACCGGAGAACATTCCGACGGCAGGCAATGAGACGCCGGCCGCGCGATACTCGTCGATCTTGCGGTGGATCGCCTTTTGGTCGCCGATCGCAGCGAATTCCTCGATCAATTGCTCGCTGATCGCTTGGAACGCGTTGGGCATATCGCCCTTCCCGAGCGCCGCGTC
>VAWS01000220.1 GCA_005884515.1 Actinomycetota bacterium | reverse complement strand
ACCCGCGCGCAAGCGCCGCTTCGGGATCGTACGAGCGGCCGAAGTAGACCACTTCTTGGAAGTTCGCAGGACGCGTTCCCCAGCGCGCGATCTCGAGGGCCCACGCCGGGAACGGAACGCCGACGCGCAGCTCCGCGAAACCGATCTTGTGGTTCCCCGCCGCCGAGATGCGATGGTCGCTCGCGCACACCAACACGGCGCCGCCGGCGATCGCGTGGCCGTTCACCGCGGCGACGACGGGCAGCGGGAACTGGAACAAGGTGCCGAACGCCTCCGTCAGTGCTGCAAGCGACGTGCGGAGATACTCGTCGCCTTCGTTCAGGACGCGGAACAGATCGGCACCCGCGGAGAACGCGGAGCCCGATCCCGTCAACACGACGGCACGCGCATCCGTGGCTTCGATCGCGCGGAGCGTGGCGGTGATCTCGAGCAGAACCTCACGGTCGAGGGCATTGACCGGCGGCGCGTTGAGTCGCACGACGGCGATCGAGTCGCGCGTTTCGACGTCGATCAAAGCGTGCTCCCCTCTTCCGGCCTCGGAGCCTAACCGTTTCGTGGCAGACTCAAGCACCTGATGGCCAACACGATCCGCAAGGCGCGCGCACAAGACCGGCAGGCCGTGATCGAAACCCTTACCGCCGCGTTCGCGCGCGACCCGATCATCCGGTTCCAATTCCAAGACGACGAGACGTACCCGGAGCGCGCCGCGGCGTTCTTCGGTCATTACTTCGACGTCCGGCTCGACGGCGGCGAGGTCTTCGTGGCCGGCGACGTATCGGGCGTGGCTCTGTGGAGTCCTCCGGGCGGAAACCGGCTGGGCCGAGACGCGGTCGAAGACGACTGGGCACGGAACGTCGTTCCGGCCCTCGATCAAGGCGAGCTCGCGCGCTACGAGGCGTTCAAGCGCGTGCTCGACGCGATGACGCCGGAAGAATCCCACTGGTATCTCGGCTTGCTCGGCACGCGCCCCGAGCGGCAACGCGCGGGCGTCGCGCGCAGGCTGCTCGAACCGATGCTGTCGCGCGCCGATGAAGAGCACACGCCGGTCTTCCTCGAGACAGGCGTGCGCGCCAACCTCCACTTCTACGAGCGCTTCGGGTTCGGGCAGTTCGCGGAGAAGACCGTTCCGAGCGGCCCCATTGTGTGGGGGATGCTCAGGCCCCCGCAGTGAGCCCTTTGCACTGAAGCCGGAGCACGTGATCGATCAGCTTCTCGTTATCGGGCCAGGGGAAATGCGGATGCGAGATCAGGATCGACGTGATCCCGTGCACGACCGACCAGAGGCCCATCGAGATCAAGATCGGGTCTCCGCGGAACGCGCCGGCGTCGAGGCCGCGCTGCACCGCTTGCACCAGGTGATCGAACGACGCGCTTTGGCGCAGGTCCTCCGGCCGCATGTTCTCCTCGCTGCGCGCGCCCTTCGACATGAACAGGATCCGGTATTGCTCGGGATTCTCGATCCCGAACCGGATGTACGCCTTCCCCCGACGGATCAGCGACTCGACGGGGTCGGACGCCTTCGCGCCTTCCTTCTCGATGAAGGCATCGAGCCGCGTGAAGTGCCGCTCGC
Source organism: Actinomycetota bacterium (assembly GCA_005884515.1). Classification (GTDB taxonomy): domain Bacteria; phylum Actinomycetota; class AC-67; order AC-67; family AC-67; genus AC-67. The sequence goes on along the minus strand of VAWS01000220.1, from coordinate 1,392 downwards.
AGATCGAGAAGATCAGCTCGTCCTTGTCCCGGAAATGGAGGTAGATCGACGGCGGTGTAACGCCGACCGCATCGGCAACGGCGCGGATCGACACCGCCTCCTCGTCGCCGGTCTTTATGAGCAGCCGCTCGGCTGCTTCGACGATCTGCGCGCGCAGACGCTCGCCTTCACCACGGCGCGCGCGCTTGCGAGGAGTGATCTTCGTCGCCTTCAGCGTTCCTCCTTCATCCGGTGTGCTCCAGGACCCGCTCGGGCACGAAGCCGTCGTCGGGAGCTTCCCTCAAGCCGAAGCGCTCGTGGAACCGCCGCAGCGGTCGCGGCGCCCACCAGTTCGCGCCGCCGGCAAGCCGCATGAACGCCGGCACGAGCGCGCCGCGGATCAGCGTCGCGTCCATCACAACCGCGAGCGCCATCCCAAGGCCGAACATCTTGATGAAGGTGATACCCGACGTCACGAACGCGAGGAACACGATCGCGAGCAGCGCAGCGGCCGCGGTCACGATGCGGCCCGTGCGCTCGAGACCGATCGCGACGGAGCCGACGTTGTCGCCCGTCTTGTCGTGCTCTTCCTTGATCCTCGACAGGAGGAAGACTTCGTAGTCCATCGACAGGCCGAACGCGATGCAGAACATGAGGATGGGATTGCTGCTGTCGAGTGTCCCCGTCGCGGTGAAGCCGAGCGCGCTCGACAGATGACCCTCTTGGAACACCCAGACCATCGCGCCGAACGTCGCCGAGAGGCTGAGTATGTTCAGCACGAGCGCCTTGAGCGGGATGACAACGCTGCCCGTCATCATGAACAGCACGATCAGGGTCACCAACGCGATGATGATCCCCGCGACCGGGAGCCGGCCCGAGATGCCTTCCTTGGAATCGACGAGCGTGGCCGACGGACCCGACACGAGGATCGTGAACGGCGCGCGCGTGTCGCGGATGTTGTGGACGAGCTTCTCGCCTTGCGGTGAGTAAGGCTCGACCGACGGGACGACGGAGAACCAGGTGGCGTTGCGGCCCTGGAACCTCGCCGACAAGGCCGTCGGCCCGACCACCCGGTTCCCTGCGATGTAGCTCCCGGTCAGCGCGTCGACCCGCGCAACACTGCTCATGCGAGATACTGCGCGCGCGTACGCGTCGATGCGCTTGGTGCGCGCGCGGCTCGGCGATCCCACCCGTTCCGCGACGATAGAGAGCGCAGACGCTTCCTCCGACGAGAAGTTCTGCCGGATCTGGTCCTGTATGACGCGCGTCGACGAGCCGGGCGGCAGCACCCGGTCGTCGGGGAGACCGAACTTCACGCCGAGGAACGGCGCGCCCAGGGCGAGAAGCAACGCGACCACCGTCAGGCCGACCCACACGGGCCGCCGCATAACGAACAGGGCGATCCGATGCCAC
>VAWS01000219.1 GCA_005884515.1 Actinomycetota bacterium | reverse complement strand
AGCGCGGGACGCGGCAACACCGACATCAGAAACGCGTTGAGCTTCGTCAGTTCGGCGAGCTGCGAGTTCAACACCGCGCGCTGCTTCGCGTAGAGGTTGACCGTCTTCTGCGCGTCCTTCTCTTCGGACGCGAGCGTTGCCGATTCGACCTTCGCGTCGGCCTGCAAGGCCTTCAACTCTTCAAGAAGTGATTGCTGCGTGTAGCCGATCTGTTCCAGATACGTCATCCGTTGCACATAGTTCGCGAGTCCGTCGGACGCGAGCGACGCCGGCGTTCCCTGGCCGCCGAGGACGTACAGCTGCGCCGCGCGCGCACTGAGCGACTGCTGGATCTGCCCCTTGCGCGCGTTCGCGGTCCGAAGCGCCGTGTAGTGCTGGGCGATCTCGGTCCGGAGGTACACGAGATGGTCGTCCGCGTCGGAGAGCTGGTACCCAACTTTGGAAAGCGAGCCCTGCAGCGTCTTGATGCGCGCCTGGATCTCGCTGAGGGACATGGCGTGAGCCCCGGCTTGAGGGACCATCAGCACCACCATCGCTGTTGCGATGGCGGCCGCGACGGTTCTAGTCCGGGTCCTCATGGGCCTTCGGCGCAGCGGCCCAGACTCGGTTGTGCGAGGGTAGTAGGGGCCGGCTACTGGGCGGTAAGGCTGCCAGAGGGTGAGTGAAGGGTCAAATCAGGGTGGCAAATCCGCTGACGGGAGCGTCAGGCCGTCAAAAGGCCTTGTGCGCAGCCCTCTTAGCGTTGATGGCTTGTACAACCGGCGGCTCACCGGCGGTCACGTCGCCCGATTTGGTCGGATTTAACCGTCGCTACCTTGTCGACGTGCTTTCACCGGGGGATATCCCGCCGATCACGCGCCCTCTGATGGGTTCATTGGGCGCCGCAGCCGAGTGGCTCGGGTCGGACGCGCCGGTGATCGTCGTGCGCGACGGGAAGAGCGCGCGCGCATACCCATTGGCCATCCTCGAGCAGCATGAAGTTGTGGACGAGACGATCGCCGGCGTCCCGGTCGCGATCACGTACAGCCCGATCGCCAACGCGGCGGTCGTCTTCGACCGGCGCGTGCGCAACCTGACGCTGACGTTCGCGACGTCGGGCAAGGTGTACCTCGGCGACATGGTGATGTACGACCGCGAAACCAAATCGCTGTGGCCGCAGATGATCGGCGCGGCCGCCGCCGGCGAGCTCAAAGGCGCGACGCTGACCGTGGTCCCGTCGCAGCTGTCGTCGTTCGCAGACTTCGCCGTCGCATACCCCAGAGGGACCGTGCTGTCGCGCCCCGGCTCTTTCACGTACGCCAGCACCCCGTACCCCGGCTACGACTCGCGCGCAGCGCCGTACGACGGGTTCTTCCTCGGGCGGCTCGACACGCGGGTGCCGGCGATGGCGCGCGTGGTCGGCGTTGTCGACGGGGGAGGCGCGCGCGCTTACCCCTACGCCACGCTCGGCGCGCGCGGGAATCCGACGGTGGTGACCGACGGCGATCTCGTCGTCTTCTGGGGCGGCAGCGCGCGCTCACCACTGAACACCTCGCTGATCTCGGATGGGCGCGTTGTGAGTTCGAGCGGTGTGTTCCGGCCGCGCGCGCGCGGCAAGACGCTGCATTTCTCCGTCGACAACGGCGTGATCAAAGATCGCGAGACGGGGTCGACGTGGTCGCTCGACGGTGCTGCCCTGAAGGGGCCATTGAAAGGCGCCGAACTGCCCGAGGTCCAGCACGTCGACGCCTTCTGGTTCGCGTGGGCCGCATTCCAGCGTTCGACGACGATATGGCCGGGGTAAGTCAGTACGACGCCGTCCGGGTGGGGCGGTAGGGTACGGCCGGACACAGGGAGGCTCGAGATCGCGCGCAAGACAACAGCGAAGCCGGCCGCCGCATCGAGCGACGGTAAAGCGAAGCGCGCGCCCAGCGACGGCAAGGCGAAGCGGGCGCCCAGCAAAGCCAAGCCGAAGCCCAAAGACAAAGAGCTGGAGAGGCGCTTCGAACAGGAGGCGATGCCCTTCCTCGGCCAGCTCTACGGGACCGCGCTGCGCCTCACCAGGAACCCCGCCGACGCCGAAGAGGTCGTCCAGGAGACGATGCTCCGCGCGTTCAGGGCGTTCAACCAGTTCCAGGAAGGCACCAACCTCAAGGCCTGGCTCTACAAGATCCTGACGAATACCTTCATCTCCAGCTACCGGAAGAAGCAGCGGGAGCCCCAGACCGTCTCGGCCGACGCCAACGAGGATTTCAGCCTCTACGACCGGCTTGTCGAGGCGAATGTCTCCCCGGAGGCCGAGCTGCTCGACAGGATCCCCGACGAGGAGGTCAAGCAGGCCCTGGAAAGCATCCCCGAGCAGTTCCGGACGGCGGTCCTTCTGGCGGACGTCGAGGGGTTCAGCTACCAGGAGATAGCGGATATCACCGGCGTGGCAATAGGAACCGTGATGTCGCGGTTGCATAGGGGAAGGAAGGCCCTCCAGCGCGCGTTGTGGGATTATGCGAAGCAACGCGGCATGGTCGAAGAAGAGGAACCATGGAGCACCCCAAGGCGGACTGTCGATCGTTCTTAGCTCGTCTGTATCTCTACCTCGACGGTGAGATCGACGAGCTTTCGAAGGCCGACATAGATCGGCACCTAGAGGCGTGTACGGGGTGCGAGCAACATCTGGTGTTTGAGCGCGACCTGAAAGCGTTGGTCCGCAGGAAGTGCAGCGAACAGCCTGACGCG
>VAWS01000059.1 GCA_005884515.1 Actinomycetota bacterium | reverse complement strand
GATACGCTGCGCGAGGACCTTGTCGCGTGCAAGCCGACCGCGATCTTCGGTGTGCCTCGCGTGTGGGAGAAGTTCTACGCCGGCATCCGGAACATGATCGAGAACCTTCCGGACGAGCAGCGTGAGATGGCCGAGCAAGCGATCCAGCTTGGGTTGAAGCGCGTCGAAGCCGAGCAGGCCGGCACCTCGCTCCCGCCGGAGCTCGAAGAGAAGTACCAAGAGGCGGACGGAAAGCTGTTCGCGCTCGCGCGCGGCGCGCTCGGCTTGGACCAGGCGCGCGCGCTGGTATCCGGAGCCGCGCCGATCAATCCCGACGTTCTTCGCTTCTTCCACGCGATCGGGCTGCCGATCGCCGAGGTGTACGGGCAAACCGAAGATTCCGGCCCGACGTCGATCAACCGGCCGGGCAAGATCAAGATCGGGACCGTCGGACCGCCGCTCGACGGCGTCGAGGTGAAGATCGCCGAAGACGGCGAGGTGCTGGTTCGCGGGGGCAACGTCGGTCCGGGCTACTACAAGGACCCCATCGCGACCAAGGAATTCATCGACGGCGAAGGCTGGATGCACTCCGGCGACATCGGGGAGCTCGACGAGGACGGCTACTTGCGGATCACCGACCGCAAGAAGGACCTGATCATCACGGCGGCGGGAAAGAACGTCGCGCCGCAGGTGATCGAGAACATGCTGAAGTACTCGCCGTGGGTGAGCCAAGTCGTCGTGATCGGCGACCGGCGACCCTTCCTGACGGCGCTGATCACGCTCGACCAAGAGAAAGTGACGGCATTTGCCGAGCAGAAGAGCATCCCCTTCAAGGACTTCCCGGAGCTCGTCGCTCACCCCGACGTGCAGCAGCTCGTCGTCAACGCCGTTCAGGAGGTCAACGCGAACCTCGCGCGCGTCGAGCAGATCAAGAAGTGGCACGTGTTCGACCGCGAGTTCGCGATGGAGAACGAAGAGATCACACCGACGCTCAAGGTCCGCCGGAAGGCGATCATGGACAAGAACGCGGATCTGATCGAAGAGCTCTATCAGCGATAGCTCGAGTTCGTGTTCGAGCGGCCGCTCTAGACGCTTCGACGACGCGCGCGCACCACGTGAGCGCTTGCCACCAGCGCGATCAGCAGGGCTGCGGGGATCGTCGCGCCCGCGCTGGGGCCATTCTTGTCGGGGGTCGTCGAGCTTCCCAGCGCCCGCCCGCTCAGCGACGGGGAGGGCACGGTCGCGCGCGATCGGACGCTCGTCTTGGGCGTCGCCTTAGCGGACGTGCGCGCCGACGCCGACGGCGCGACGCTTTGCGATGTGGTCGCGCGCACGGTCGCGCGCGCCGTCTGCGACTGCCGCGGCGCCGAGGACGACTTGCTTGTGGTAGGGGGGTGTCCCGACCCGACGACGACGGTGCCCGTCATGTTCGTGTGGATCGCACAGCGGAACGCGAAGGTCCCGACGTTGGGGAAGCCGACCGAGACCCTGGGCGCACTGCCGATCTGCGGTTTCTTGGGGAGGTCCTTTGCGCCCGACCACGGGCAGGTGGCGTTGGAGTCTTGCTGGACGCATTCGACCGGATGTTCGTACTCGGTGTCGCGGTTCTCCCAGGTGACGGTGCCCCCCGGGTCGATGGACACGCTGGTGGGGGTCCAGCCGCTCGAGATGCCGTTCGTGTAGATCAGCGCGCTCGACGCCGCGCGCGCAGGGCCGGCGGCCAGGGAGAACGCCAAAACTGAGGCCGCGAAGGCCCCAAACCGGATGCCGCGAGAGGAGTTCATGCCGGATTTGTCTAATCTACTTCTACGTTACTTAGCCTTAACCCTCCAACTGGGGAGACCGGACGCCCATGAAGAGACTGACCCTCGCCCTCGCGGTTGCCGCCCTTGCGATCTCACCGTTGTCCGCGCCGGCCGCTACGCCGCGCACGTTGAACGTGCCCGGCGACTACAAGACGATCCAAGCCGCAGTTAGCGCCGCTCATCCCGGGGACACGATCCTGATCGCGCCGGGTCGCTACAAGGAAGCCGTCGAGGTCCGCACGCCGCACATCACGATCCGCGGCCTCGATCGCAACAAGGTGCTCGTCGACGGAGAGTTCAAGCGCTCGAACGGCATCTTGGTCAACAAGGCCAATGACGTGACGATCGAGAACCTGACCGTGTGCTGCAACACGCAGAACGGCGTGCTGTGGTCGGGCGTCACCGGCTACACCGGCCACTACCTGACCGCGTACAACAACGGCGACTACGGCATCTTTGCGTACGACTCGCACGGGCCGGCGCTCTGGGACCACATGTACGGCTCCGGCCACCCCGACTCCGGCTTCTACATCGGGGAGTGCAACCCGTGCGACGCCGTCGTCACCGACATCCTCTCCGAGCGCAACGGCCTCGGATGGTCGGGAACCAACGCGAGTGGGGTGACCATCAAGAACTCGGAGTTCCGCTTGAACGCGCTCGGCATCGTGCCCAACTCGCTGAACGCCGAAGAGGACCCGCCTGCAACCGGCGGCGAGATCGTGAACAACTACGTCCACGACAACGGCAAGACGAACGTGCCGGGGACGTCGACGTTCGGACAGTTCTACGGTGCCGGCATCGTGCTCGTCGGGACGGTGGGCACGACCGTCAAGAAAAACGTCGTGAAAGACAACGGCATCGTCGGCATCCTCGTCGTGACCTACCCGGACACCGATCCCGGGGCGTCGCAGTGGCTGGCCCAGGACAACAAGGTCCTCGATAACAAAGTCGGGCCCGGGCACTCGACGGCCGATATCGCGCCAACCCGACCACGCTGCCCGGTTCCCCCGAGGTGGAGCTGAACCTCCTGCAGCAGTTCATCGCGTCCCCGCGGACCGTCGACTACAAGACGATGCCGGTGCCGCCGGCGCAGCCGAACATGCCGGGCGTGTCCGGATCGACGACGAAGACGCCGACCGCGGTGAAGGGCAAGACGATGTCGCGCTCGCCGCTCGCGAACACCGGTGTGAAGACCAGCTTCGCCATCGGGAGCGTGCTGCTTGCGCTGGCGTTACTGCTCTCGCGGTGGATCGATCGCGCGAGCATCCGTCGCGTGCGCTGATCTAGACGGCTTCGGCGACCGTTGGGTTGACGAGCTCGCCCACGCCTTCGATCGTCGTCCGCACGGACTGACCGGGCTTGAGGAACACCGGCGGGTTGCGTCCCGCGCCGACGCCGTTCGGCGTTCCGGTTGCGATGATGTCGCCGGGCTCGAGCGTCATGATCGTGCTGATGTACTCGACGAGCACGGTGGGCGGGAACAGCAGGTCCGACGTGCGCGCCTTCTGCATCTGCTCGCCGTCGACCTCGCATGAGATCGCGAGGTCCGCGTCGATGCCTTGCGGGACCTCGTCAAGCGTTACGACGGCCGGCCCGACGGGCGTGGACTTCTCGAACGTCTTCCCTTGCAAGAACTGGAGCGTGCGCATCTGCCAGTCACGCATGTATATGTCGTTGAACACGGTGAAGCCCGCAACGACCTTCGCGGCGTCGGCGGCCTTCACGCGGCGCGCGCGCGCGCCGATGACGAACGCAAGCTCGACCTCCCAGTCGACGGCCTGCGATTCCGGCGGCAGGACGATCGGATCGCGCGCGCCGATCAGCGAGACCGCGTACTTGGCGAAGAGCGTGGGATGGCTCGGGAGCTCGCGGCCCATCTCTTCGATGTGGGCCTTGTAGTTGAGCCCGAGGCAGATGATCTTGTTCGGCTTCGGCACCACGGGCGCGAAGTCGACGTCCGCCGCGGCGATCTCCTCCCCACGGTTTTGCTCAACGACTGCGCCCCAGTCTGTTTGCGCGAGGAGCGCGCCGACGTCCGGGAACGGGAGAAGCTCGACGCGATCTCCATCGAGCCGCCCTGCGCGCGCGCCGTCTTCTGTGCGAAGCGTGACTAGTTTCATCGAGACGGCAGCATACGAGAGACGCTACTTCACCGCGACGCCCAGCGAGTCCGCCGCAACCGTCTTCGGCGCACCCTTCTCGTAGAAGACGTCGACATCCTTGATCATGAAGCCGGCGTCGGTGATCAGCGAGACGATCGGTCGATTCAGATTGCAGCCGCCGAACACCTTCATCTGAAGACCGTTCAAGCGGTTCTGCCATTTCTGGACTTTCTCGTCGGGCGCCAGCCCGTGCTCGACGAAGTGCAGGGTTCCGCCCGGCTTCAGCACGCGCCGGACCTCGAGCAAGGCCGCGTTCGCGTCGGGGATCGTGCAGAGCGTCCATGTTGACACGGCCGCATCGAACGTATCGTCCTCGAACGGAAGCGATTGCCCATCGAGCCCGGCGCGCTCGACGTCGATCTTCGAGGCCGAGAGTCTTTTCTGCGCGATCTTCCATGCGAGATCGGCGGGCTCAACTGCAGATACCGACGTGACGGAGTCTGGGTAGAACGGCACGTTGAGGCCGGAGCCGAAGCCGATCTCCACGACGCGCCCGTGTAACCCCTCGCACACGCGCTCGCGCAACGGGTTCGATGTCTTCATCCCGCACGCGAAATTGATGATCCGCGGCAGGACCCTTTCTCGATATATGGCCATGATTTCCCCCTGTCCGAGGACGGAATCGTAATCCCGGCGCGTGCCGTCGCCATGAGGAGTTCTCCCCAGGTTCCCGCGCGCTTGCAGTTGGGGAGGCTGCTCAATAACCTACCGGCTGGTAGAGGCCAGCATCCGGGGGGAGTCTGGGAGTGATCAGAGAGGGTCTTGCCGGCAAGCGCGTCGTTCTCTCAGGCGTCACCGGCTTCCTCGGGACCGCGCTGCTCGAACGCCTCCTCACCGACACCGACGTCGCGCGCATCGACGCCATCGCGCGCGGCGACGCGCACGCTCGTGTGGCCGGGCTGTTGACCGGTGCGTGCTTCGGCCCGGCGCGCGATCGTATCGGCGGCGAGCGCCTCTGGGAGATGTTCCAGCAGAAGGTCCGGCCGATCCACGCAGACCTGATGGAAGCCGCCCCGCCGATCGACGACGACGTCGACCTCGTCATCCACTCGGCGGCGACGGTCTCGTTCGACCCGCCTCTCGATGAGGCGTTCCAGACCAACCTCTTGGGGACGATGCGCCTGTACGAAGCTGCGCGCGGCAAACCGTTCATACACGTCTCGACGGCGTACGTCGCCGGCATGACACGCGGTACGCAGCCGGAGGAGCTGCTCGACCGTGAGATCGACTGGCGCGCGGAAGCGGCCTCTGCGCTTGCGATGCGCGCGCGCGCCGAAGACGAGTCCCGCAAGCCGGAGAACCTCGAACGGTTCGCCTCCAAGGCGCGCGGCCTGATCGGACGCGCAGGCCCGCAGTCGATCGCGCACAAAGCGGAAGAGCTTCGCCACGAATGGGTCACGACGCGTTTGGTGCGCGCCGGCGCCGCGCGCGCGCGCAGCCTGGGCTGGCCCGATGTGTACGCGTTCACGAAAGCGCTGACCGAGAAGGCGCTCGATCAATTGGCCGGCGACAACCCGCTGACGATCGTGCGCCCATCGATCATCGAAAGCGCGCTCGAGCATCCCTTCCCGGGCTGGATCGAAGGGTTCCGTGTCGCCGAGCCGGTGATCCTCGCGTACGGCCGCGGCGCGTTGCCCGAGTTCCCCGGGATACCGGAAGGGGCGCTCGACATCATCCCCGTCGACCAAGTGGTGAACATCATCCTCGCGGTGGCCTCGCAGCCGCCGCAGCGGCGCGCCGTCTACCACGTTTCGTCGGGCGGGCGGAACCCGTTCCGGTTCCGGCATCTGTACGAATTGACGCGTGAATACTTCCTCGAGCATCCCTTGCCCGAGCGCGGGCGCGGATCGTTCAAGGTTCCCGTGTGGAGCTTCCCCGGGAAGCGCGCGGTCGAGAAGCGCATGCGTTTCGCGGAGCGCGTCGTGGAGACGGCCGAGCGCGTCGTCGGTCGGTTGCCGCGCAACAACGCCGCGCGCGACGCATCGCACAAGGTCGACCGATTGCGTGGCCGGTTGGACTTCGTCAAGAAGTACGCCGGCTTATACGGCTCCTACGTCGAGGTCGAAGTGATCTACACGGACGACCGCGCGCGCGAGCTGTTCGAGTCGCTCCCCGAGGAAGACAAGCGCGACTTCAACTTCGACGCGGCCTCGTTCACGTGGGAGCGGTACTTCAAAGGGATCCACCTGCCGGCGATCTCGGCGCCGATGCGGTGGCTGGCGCAGACGCCCAACCGACCGGCGCCGACGGTCGCGATCACGCCGACGGTGAACGGCAACGGGAGCAGCCCGGTGGTCGCCGCGTTCGACGTCGAAGGGACGATCGTCGAGTCGAACGTGGTGGAGGCCTACCTGTGGCTGCGGCTGGCCGAGACCGGCGGCGCCGCCCGCGCGCGCGAGGTTGCCGCGGTCGCGGCGAAAGTGCCGTCGCTGCTCAATGCCGAACGCCGCGACCGCGGCGAGTTCCTGCGACTCTTTTACCGCCAATACGACGGCGCATCGGCTGCCCAGGTCCGTGCTCTTGCGGCGTCAACACTGCCCGACCTCTTCCTCCGCCGCCTGTCGGCCGCCGCGGTCCGGCGCATCCGCAAGCACCGCGACGCGGGGCACACGATCGTGTTCATCACCGGCGCGCTCGACTTCATCATCGAACCGATCGCCGCCTTGGCCGACGTCGTCGTCACCGCGCGCCTGCAGGAACGGAACGGGCTCTTCACCGGCGATATGGAGCGCCCGCCGCTGGTCGGCGAAGCGCGCGCATCCTGGCTGCGCGACTACGCGCGCGCGAACAACGTCGACCTCGAATCGTCGTACGCGTACGCCGACTCGATGAGCGACCTGCCGTTGTTGGAAGCGGTGGGTAACCCGGTCGCGGTCAACCCCGACGTGGCGCTCGCGCGCGTCGCGCGCAAGCATCGCTGGCCGGTTGAGGAGTGGTCGGCCGGCAAAGGCGCGCCGAAGATCCTGATCCCGGAGCCTGCGTTATGACCGTGGCCTTGGAGCTCTATCGAAGCGTTCCCAAGTACCTGGCCGCGCGCGCGATCGGTCCGCGATTGCCGGGCATGATCGCGGGTCCCGTCGCGTCTCTCCGGCTCGTCACCCGGGAAGATCCCGAGACGCCTGCGGGAGGCTGGGCGCGTCTTGCGCCTCGTCTCAGCGGGATCTGTGGATCCGACCTCACGACGATCTCGGGGCAGTCCAGCTTCTACTTCACGGCGCTCGTGTCGATGCCGTTCGTCCCCGGGCACGAAGTCGTCGCCGACCTGCTCGACCACGTCGACGGCCTCAAGGCCGGGCAGCGCGTCATCATCGATCCCGTGCTTTCGTGCGCCGCACGCGGCGTCGAACCCCCGTGCGAGCCCTGCGCGGCCGGAATGCACGGCTTGTGCGAGCGCGTCACCGGCGGCCATGTCAGCGCCGGGCTGCAGACCGGCTACTGCGCCGATACCGGCGGCGGCTGGGGCGCGCGCATGGTCGCCCATCGCGAGCAGCTTCACCCGGTTCCCGAAGACATGGACGACCAGACGGCGATCATGGTCGAGCCGATGGCGTGCGCGCTGCACGCAGTGCGGCGCGCGAAGGTACCGGGCGACGCGACGGTACTGGTTGTAGGCGCAGGAACTGTTGGGCTCCTCACACTGATCGCGTTGAAGGCCGAAACCGAGGCGGGCCAGATCATCTGCGTCGCGAAGCACGCGCGCCAGGCCGAGCTCGCTCGCCGGTTCGGCGCCACGGACGTCGTTTCGCCGTCGGACGCTGTCGGCGCGGTGCGCCGCACGACGCGCGCGTTCCGCCTCCACCCGGAGCGGTCCTCGCCGTTCTTGCTCGGCGGCGTGGACGTCGCGTTCGAGTGCGTCGGGTCCAAGGACTCGCTGGACCTGGCGCTACGCGCGACGCGCGCGCAAGGCCGTGTCGTTCTGAGCGGCATGCCGGCGCGCGCCGACCTGACGCCGGCGTGGTTCCGCGAGCTCGAAGTCGTCGGGGCGTACTCGGGCGCCGGCGCGTTTACCGACGCGATGGAGCTCGCGCGCTCGGCCGAGCTCGGTGCGCTGGTCGGCGCGACGTATCCGCTCGACCGCTGGCGCGAAGCGATCGATCACGCGTTGTCCGCAGGGAAGCTCGGCACGACCAAGGTTGCATTTGATCCGAGGGAGAACTGATGGCGAGACCGGGTTTCGTGCTGGAGGTCGACGAACGGACGCCGCCGTTGCTGTTCCACTACGGCGAAGGGTTCCGTCTGGAGAAGCTGCCGCTCGGGAGCCGCGTCGTGTACCCGTCCGAGCCACTCCCCGGCGTCCGCGATGTGGACGCGCTCATCGCGCACGCGCTCGAGCACCCGGAAAACTGCGAGCCGCTGTCGGCGCTGTTGAAGCCCGGGATGAAACTGACGATCGCGTTCGACGACATCTCGCTGCCGCTGCCGCAGATGAAGACGCCGGACATCCGCGGGCGCGTCATGGAGCACGTGCTCGAGGCCGCGGCGCGCGCCGGCGTGGACGACGTCAAGATCATCGCCGCGCTTTCGCTGCACCGGCGTATGACGCCGGCGGAGCTGAAGCGCGCGGTGGGGGAGCGGGTGTACCGCTCGTTCTACCCGGAGTCGCTCTACAACCACGACGCGGAGGATCGCGCGAACCTCACGTTCATCGGCGAGACCGAGCAAGGCGAAGAGGTCGAGATCAATAAACGCGCGGCCGAGAGCGATCTGATCGTGTACGTGAACATCAACCTGGTGGCGATGGACGGCGGACACAAGAGCGTGCCGGTCGGACTGGCCAGCTACCGCAGCGTCCGTCACCACCACAACGTCCACACCATGATGCACTCGCAGTCGTACATGGACCCGCCGTCGTCGGCACTGCACCACTCGACGGTGCGGATGGGCAAGCTGCTCGCCGAACACGTCAAGATCTTCACGATCGAGACGACGCTCAACAACGACGCGTTCGGGGGGCCGGCAGGGTTCCTGCAGAAGCGCGAGTGGGAGTGGTCGGTGCGCGATCAGGCGTCGTACCTCGCGACGAAGCGGTTCACCGATCGCGCGCCGGCGCACGTGAAGCGCAAGGTGTTCGGGAAGATGTACTCGCCGTACGGCGTCACCGGCGTGCACGCGGGCGAGACCGGCGCCGTGCACGAGAAGACGCTCGCGAACGTGCACCGTCAGCAGCTGGTCGAGGTCGACGGTCAAGCCGACGTGCTGGTCGCGGGACTGCCGTACGTCGGCCCGTACAACGTCAACTCGATCATGAACCCGATCCTCGTCGTGTGCGAGGGGCTCGGCTACTTCTTCAACATGTACAAGGGTAAGCCGTTGGTTCGTCCCGGCGGCGTGATGATCATGTTCCACCCCGTCGCCAACGAGTTCCATCAGATCCACCACCCGAGCTACGTCGACTTCTTCGAAGAGGTGCTCGCGGAGACGACGGATCCATCGGCGATCGAGAGCAAGTTCGAGCAGCAGTTCGCGACCGACCCGTGGTACATCCACCTGTACCGCAACTCGTACGCGTACCACGGCGTGCACCCGTTCTACATGTGGTACTGGGCTGCGCACGCGATGGACTACCTCGGCGACGTGATCTTCGTCGGCGCCGACCGCACGACCGTCTCGCGCCTCGGGTTCCGGACCGCGACGACGCTGGGCGATGCCTTGGACATGGCGGCTGAAACCGTCGGCTCATCGCCGCGGGTCACCGCGATGAAGTGCCCGCCGCTGCTGCTGTCGGACGTGCGATGAAGAAGCGGGGATCGTTGCTGGCAGACGCGAAAGAGGTCGCGCGCGGATGGCGCTGGAGCCACCGGCCGCTCGTCCCGAAATCAGTCGAGCTTCCCGACGTCGAGCCGCACGATTTTCCGACGGCGTGGGCGCGCACGTCCGTTGGGCGAGCGGCGCGCACGGCGTTGCAAGCGTATGCGTTGAAGCCCCTGATCGATTATGAGGTCAAGCCCCGCGTTGAGGGTTTGGACGTCCTGCAGGGGCTGCGCGCGCCGGTGATCTTCATCGCCAACCACTCGAGCCATCTCGATGCGCCGCTCGTGCTGACGAGTTTGCCGCCGGCGTGGCGTGACCAAACCGCGACCGGCGCTGCTGCCGACTACTTCTTCGACGTGTGGTGGCGCGCGGCGGCGACGGCACTGGTGTTCAACGCGTTCCCGGTCGAGCGGTCGGGCGGCAAAGGGCGCGCGACGCATCTTGCCGGGAAGATGCTGAACGACGGCTGGAACTTGCTCGTGTTTCCGGAGGGAACGCGATCGAAGGACGGCTGGGTACGCGACTTCCGCATGGGTGCCGCGCGCCTTGCCGTCGAGCACGCCGTCCCCGTCGTGCCGGTCGCGCTGCGCGGGACCTACCAGGCGATGCCGCGCGGAGCCGGATGGCCGGCCAAGGGGCGTAGGCCGGTGACGGTTCGGTTCGGGCGCGCGCTCCGGCGGCGGGACGGTGAAGCTGCGCATGAGTTCAACCAGCGGATGCGGGCGGGACTGGCCATCACCTTGAGCGAAGACCGCACCACGTGGTGGGATGCCATACGGAACGGGAAGCAGGACGCGGCTTCGGGACCGGACGTCGCTCGGTGGCGGCGCGTGTGGGAAGCGTCGGCGCCGATGCCGGTCGCCCGGAAGGCGTTTCCGCAGCGATAAGGACGCGGATCATGGCGAGGACGGGCGGTAAAGAACGGCGCGAGCAGCTGATCGCGGAAGCGATACGGCTGTTCGGTCAGCGTGGTTACGACGCGGCTACTTTGGATGCCGTGGCCGAGGCAGCCGGCGTACGCAAGCAGTCGCTGCTGTATTACTTCCCGACGAAGGAAGACCTTTTCGACGCATGCGTCGACGAGCTGAGCGCTCGCGTCGCGCGCACCCTGGAGCAAGCGCTCGAGAGCATCGAGGAGGACGACGACCCCATCCCGCGCGTGATCCACGCGATCTTCAAGCTCGCGCAGGAGGCGCCGGAGTTCCCCGGGTTCATGCGCGAAGCGAGTTGGCGCGGTCCCAACGTCGTACAGCGCTTCGCCGGCGTGATGGATCCGTTGCGGAAGCGCGCGCTCGTGTTCCTGGAGCGCGGGATGTCGTCGGGCAAGTTCCGGAAGCAAGATCCGATCTTGCTGCTGTTCATGATCTACACCGCGGTGGTCGGCTCGATCACCGAGGCGGGTGTGTTGCGCGCGGTCGGCGGCGGGGCCGGCGGACGCGCCGCGTTACGCAAGCGCGAGGAAGAGCTGATCCAGTTCGTCCGCGCCGCTCTGGCGCCCTGACCCGAAGGGGGAAAGACGCATGCTGAAAGACTTCCGTGCGTTCATCTTGCGCGGCAACGTCGTCGATCTGGCGATCGGTGTCGTGATCGGCGCCGCATTCGGGGCAATCGTGACCGCCATCGTGAGCGGGCTTATCAACCCGCTCGTTTCTTTCACACCTTCTGGTTCGCTCGAGAACGTGAGGGCGTGCATCGCCGGTACCGTCATGCGCAACGGGAGGCTCGTTCACGACACGTGCCTTCACGCGTTCAAGTACGGGGCCGTCCTGTCCTCGATCATCTCGTTCGTGCTTATCGCAGCAATCGTCTTCTTCTTCGTCGTCAAGCCGGTGAACCATCTCATGGAGATGTTCAAGGCAGATCAGCCCGCGGAGAAGCCGACGCGGGACTGCCCGGAGTGCCTCAGCTCGATCCCGGTCGCGGCGAAGCGGTGCTCGTTCTGCACGGCGGAGGTCGGCGCAGCGGCCTAGATCAGGGCGCGCGCGCGAGCATCACCGCACGGCGGGATGCTCGCTGAACTTGAGGATATGGGTTGTTATCCGTGGGAGAGGACCTGCGGGCTGCTCGCGTAGGTTCGGCCGTTCTTCTTGAATTCGCAGATCCCGTCGTCCCGCATCGATATCCGCCATCGATGTCGATGGACACTTCGATGGCATCGCCGACAAAGCAGGAGCAGATTGTCGAGCGCCGTCGCCCCTTCCTCGGCGCGCGGGCGGATGTGGTGAGCGTCGCACCAGGACACCGGCGCACCGCAGCTGGGGAAGCGGCAGCCTCCGTCGCGCGCGATCAGCGCGCTACGGAGCCGTGAGGTGATCGGCGAGGAGGCGTCTGCAACGGCGACCGCGCGAGCGCCGTCGAAGACGACCGGCACAATGCTTGCATCGCACATCAATGCTTCCGTTGCGACGGGAGTGAGTCGCGGTGCGCGACCGACCAGCGACCAGAGGACGCGCGCGCTGTCGGACCGGCCGTCTCGCCCCAAGGCGTTCACATCCACCGTTGCGATCAAGCGGGGTCGCGGGCGGGTCTGCTCACGGTGGCCGCCGTTCAGCGAGTACTCGCACATATGGATGAGGGCGGGTCTGCTCACGGTGGCCGCCGTTCAGCGAGTACTCGCACATATGGATGAG
>VAWS01000224.1 GCA_005884515.1 Actinomycetota bacterium | reverse complement strand
ACGGCGGTCCTGGAAGCCGCTCGACGGTTGGAGGGCTTCGAAACGGTCGAGCTGGCCTGCTCATCGACCGGCATCGTGGACCTGTCCGCCTTGCGCGCGGAGTGCGTCGCGGGGGCGGGCTTGGTGTCGATCCAGATGGCGAACCAAGAGATCGGGACGCTGCAGCCCATCGCCGAGGCCGCGGCGATCGCCCGCGAGGCCGGGGCGCTGTTCCACACCGACGCCTGCATGGCAGTGGGGAACGTCCCGGTGGATGTTCGGGGGTTAGGGGTCGACCTGCTGTCGGCGTCGGCGCACAAGGCATACGGACCTCGCGGGGTCGGCGCTTTGTGGGTGCGGCGCGGGGTGCGGGTCAGGCCGATGCTGGTGGGCGACGATCGGGAGCGCGGGCGGCGCGCGGGGATGGAAAATCTGCCGGCGATCGTGGGATGGGCTGCGGCGTTGGGCGCGCGGGCGGCGGAGCTAGACGTCGAGGCCCAGCGGCTCTCGTTACTAGCGGAACGGCTGCGCGCGCAGCTTCCTGTTGTTTTGGATGACGTGGTTGTTCACGGAGATCCGTCGGAATGCTTGCCGGGGCTCGTCTCGTTCAGCGTGTTGTACGTGGAGGGTGAGACGTTGTTGCTTGGTTTGGACGAGAAAGGGATCGCGGTTCACTCGGGTTCGTCGTGCACGTCGTCGACGCAGGAGCCGTCGCACGTGCTGGCGGCCATCGGAGCGCTGACCCAGGGATCGATCCGGGTGTCGATGGGGCGCGACACCACGGACTCGGATATTGACGTGTTCCTGCGCGAGCTGCCGCCGGTGGTTGCGCGGGCGCGCGCGCTGGCGTCGGGGAAGGCGTGATGGCGGACGTCGTGATCGATTGCCTCGGCGAGTTCTGTCCGATGCCGGTGATCAAGCTGAACAAAGCAGTGGAGAAAGCAGCGCCGGGAACAACGATCGAGATCCTGTCGGACGACGAAGGCTCGAAAGTCGACATCCCGGTGTGGTGCCGGATGCGCGGACAGGAACTCGTCTCGCAAGAAGCGCGCGACGGCGGCTGGGCCTTCGTCGTCAAAGTGGCCTAACGACCTATTCTTGTTGCCGTCTGTAACGCATATGACTCAAAACGACACCAAGAATGCGCCGTATTCAAATCTCAACTGCATCTCCTTTTGAGATCACTGCCTCGCCGCGCGCGCGCAGGTACACGCCGCACTCCCCATCCGCTCGCTGATTCACGGTTCGCAGGATCGCCGGATCGTAGGGCAGCTCCCACTGCGGCAGTGTCGTGATCACGCAGCGGTGGCAGGTCTTCGTGACGTCGAACTCCGCAGCGCCGATCTGGAGCATTCTGCCGATCCAAGCCTGCTCGACCGGACCGTTCGCTGAACCGGTGTCGATCACGATGTTCGGACGGAACCGGCGCGCATCGTAGTCTCCGCCTGGATACAGCGTCCGCAGGTACGCCAACGTCGAGGTCGTCACGATGTGGATCGGCGAGTCGTCGTGCAGGCCTCCGGCCTCTCCGCGGAAGGTCTCGTCTTCTTCGCCTTCGATCTCGGGCCTCGCTTCCCCGCCCGAGGCGCGCACCACGCGCACGTCTCGCCCAAGCCACGACGAAAGGACGGTCGACGCGTCGGGGTCATCCGCAGATAGCCGCCGACCGTCGGGCAACACCATCTCGGTCCCTTCAGTTCGGGCAGAGACGAGTTGATGCACGCGCTTCGCGCTCAGCACGCGGCCACTCGACGCATCGGCAAGAGCGAAACCACGGTCCCCAGGGATGCCTGACTGCCTGATAGTCAGCCGATCGAACTGTTGCCCCAGGAACGACTTCACCGGGTACCACCACAGCTCGGAAACCCGCCCAACGATCATCGCGATGAGCCTAGCAATCCGGCCTTATTTCAAAGTCGACTTGAGTTACCAACCGACTTCCTCGAAGAAGTCTCGGTCGCTCGTGTACACGTGTATGTCACGAAGCCGCCCATTCGAGAAGATCTCTACGAGTTCTTCGGGCCCTATAGCGCGCACCGGGGGCTTTCCGGGCCACGCCGACGGGGGGCAATAGCGATAAGAACTAATGAGGATCACGTCGTGACGCGGCCCGCCAGCCACCACCGACGGGTACGCGGCGCAAGTCGGCAGGGCCGTGTCGGAAACCTGCGTACGCAGATCGGACGCATACTGAACCAGGCTTGAGGTCTGTTCTCGACCAGCGCCCGGATCGCAGGTCAGGCCCAGGAGGAGGCCGGAAGCATCGAACGTTGAAGATCTGATGTCACAGGTGGGGGGCGATTCGATCTGGTCAACCAGTTTGAGCGTGCGGCCGTCGATCACATCGAGCGCCTCGTGACTTTGCGCGAGATCGACGACTGACAAGTGCGCTGAGTCAATGCTCCAGGCAACCCCGAACATGAATCGAGGAGGTATCGGCGGGCAGCCCGGAAACAAACAAGGGCCGTGCTCGGCGTCCGACGGTGTTCCTCTGTGAGGAAGAATGGGGATCGGTACGCGCGGCGGGACTCCATCCTTGTCGAATGGCAGCACCTCTCGTACGTGTCCCGTGACAAGATCTCTGACAGCGAGAACACTGCCGTTGAGATCCGGCGACGAAAGGATATACGCCAGGAAGCGTCCGTTAGGGCTTTGAACTGGTGATTGCGCCCTGAGACCGCACTGTTTCGCGACTAGAGAGACATGAGCGGTTCGCGCATCCATGCGGTAGATCTCGCTCTCGCAAAATGACTCGGTCAATACGAACCACACGTCTCCAGTCGGCCCGCGCGATGGATAGGTGATGCCGACGTCGACACCGATGAATTTCGTCATGGTAGAAATCGTCAGACCGATGGGAGTTGTTGCGAGCGTTCGAATG
>VAWS01000223.1 GCA_005884515.1 Actinomycetota bacterium | reverse complement strand
GGCGTGTCGGGGATGCCCCGCGAGCCCGGCTATCGCGCGCGCAACTACTCCGTCGAAGACTTCACCGTCGAAAAGTACGCGGAGGATCTGAAGGCGATCCTCGATCACGAGGGGATCGAGGAAGTGATCCTGCTGGGCCACTCGATGGGGACGCAGGTCGCGCTCGAGGCGTACCGCCTCATCCCGAACCGCATCCTCGCGCTCGTGTCGATCACCGGCCCGTTCGCGAGCGCGATCACGAGCCTCTACAACACGACGATCGCGCCTCGGCTGTTCCCAGCGGGAATCCTCCTCGCGCGTTCGGTGGCACGGCCGGTATGGCGTCTGCTGTTCAAGTCGCCGTTCACGCACTCACTTGCGGTCCAATTCGGCGCGCTGGGGCCCAAGACCAAGCTCGAAGACATGAAGCCGTATTACGAGCACCTCGCCGAGCTCGACCCGCACATGATCCTGAAGGCTGCTCAGGCGATGCACGCACACTCCGCGGAAGATCTCTTGCGGAAGGTGAAGGTGCCGACGCTCGTGGTCGTCGGGGAGCGGGACAACTTCGTGCCGCCGTGGCTCGGTCACGTTATGACGTCGCGGATCCCGGTCGCGGAGATGCTCGTCGTCCCCGGCGGCACCCACGGCACTATCGTGGAGGAGCCGAAGATCGTGAACAAAGCGGTGCTCGATTTCCTCGAGCGCCAGCTCAGCGAGCGCCGGACGGTTTCGCTCACAGAGCGGCGCGCGCGCAACACCCGTACGAAACGCCGCCCACAGGGGTCCGAAGCGGAGCAATAGGGCGGTCGGTAGGCTGTGGTCGTGAACGTCGAACGAGTCCTCCTCGCCGCGCCGCGCGGCTACTGTGCCGGCGTCGACCGTGCGGTTGAGACCGTGGAGCGCGCGCTGCAATCGTTCGGCGCGCCGATCTACGTCCGGAAGCAGATCGTGCACAACCTGCCGGTGGTGCGGGACCTGGAGTCGAAAGGCGCGATCTTCGTCGAGGAACTCGGGGAAGTGCCGTCGGGTGCGACCGTCATCTTGTCGGCGCACGGCGTCGCGCCGGAGGTGTACGCGCAGGCGCGCGCCCGCGAGCTGCGCGTGGTCGACGCGACGTGCCCGCTCGTCACGAAAGTTCACAACGAAGCGAAGAAGTTCGCGCGCGATGGGTACCACATCGTTTTGATCGGACACGAAGGCCACGAAGAGGTCGTCGGGACGATGGGCGAGGCACCGGCATCGATCACGTTGATCATCCAGGGCCCCCCGCGCGAAGACATCTGTTACGCGACGCAGAACCGCCAGACCGCGGTGAAGGTGCTGGCCGAGAAAGCGGACGTCGTGCTGGTGATCGGGTCGGATAACTCATCGAACTCGAACCGGCTGGCCGAGGTAGCCGCCGCGCGCGGCGCGCGCTCCTACCTCATCGACGACGAGACCGAGATCGAGGACGCCTGGTTCGAGGGCGCGCGCACCGTTGGCATCACATCGGGCGCGTCGGCGCCCGAGTGGCTCGTCGACCGCGTCGTGGGTTGGTTCCGCGCGCGCGGCGTGGACGACGTCGAAGAGGTGCGCGTCGTAGAAGAGGACGTCCACTTCGCGTTGCCGAAGGAGCTCGAGCAGGCCTAGACCACGGGCTGCTCGACCTGATAGAGCCGCAACGGGAGGCTCTTCACGTGCTGGTTGTCGAGGAGCAGCTCGATCGAATAGTCACCGGGCCGCTCGAACCGGATGTTCGACACCGCGAGTGAGATGTTCATCGGCATCTCGCGTCCGGGCGGCCCGCCCCCCGCCTGGAAGTTGCCCTCCATCCGCGCGAGCTCGCCGCCGTCGGAGTCGATGAGCCTGATCTCGAGGATGTGCGCGCGCTCCGCTTCGGTCGGGTGGACGGACACCCTGATGAGCAGCGCGAGGTGCGGGTGGACGACGGGGAACGCGTGCGCGCCGATCGAGTCGACGCCGCCGCCGAGTACGTAGAACTTCCTGCCGGGCTCTGCTTCGGCGGCGTCGGCGAGGAACGCGAACTCAAGCTTCGGCATCGCGGTCCTCCGTCATCTGGTCGATGGCCCCGGCCAAGCGGAAGTCGCGCTCCGTCAGCCCGCCGCTCGCGTGGGTCCAGAGCGTCAGGGTGAGCTCGTTCCAATGGATCTCGACGTCGGGATGGTGGTTCTGTTCGTCCGCGACGGGCGTGAGCTCGGTGAGGAAGTTGACCGCTTCTCGGAAGTCCTTGAACTGGAAGCGTTTCGAGATCCGGTTCTCTTCGAGCGTCCATTTGCGGAGGGACGCGAGACGGCTGGAGACCTCGTCAGGAGACAGGAGCGGCGCTTTCGGCATCGTCGCTCATCCTAGCCGCGAGCATCCTTGCGATGACCTCGGCGCCGTGGGAAACTCGCGCACGGTGCCGACCAGGGGGAAACGGACGGATGTACTTCACGATCCTCGTCATCGTGCATGTCGCAGGAGCCATCATGGGGATCGGTCCGAGCTTCGGGTTCGCTGTGCTCGGCGCGATGGCCGACAAGGGCGACGACGCAACGAAGCTGACGCTGTTCCGTGCGATGACGGCGATCGACTCTCGTCTTGTCACGCCGGTCGCGTTGGTCACGCAGCCGGTGACCGGCGCCCTGCTCATCTTCAACCGCGGCATCAACCACGGTTTCTTTGCGGTGCGTCACTTGTGGCTGATCATCTCTATTGTGTTCTACATCGCCATCCTCTATGTGTCGTACCTCGTCTCTCGGCCTCGCGTCCGGCGGATGATAGGACTCCTGGAAGCGGGCCAAGGGCAGGGCGAGGAGTTCCAAAAGTTGGAGGCTACCTCGAAGGTGCTCGGACCGATCTTCGGGTTGCTGACGACGGCGATCGTGGTACTGATGATCTGGAAGCCCGGATCGGGTTGCGGGGTACAGATCTGCTGACGGCGACTGAGAGGGAGGGATAGATGTTCGCATCGTTCGTATTCAATGACACTTGGTTCACATTGCTTCTCGTCCTGCACGTCTCCGGCGCGATCATCGGGCTGGGGCCGTCGTTCGCGTTTTCGATCATCGGTCCGGCGATCGGGAAGCAGGAAGCGCCGGCCGCGTCGCTCGCGCTCATGCTTCCACTCGAATCGCGCGTGGCTTCTCGCGGGGATCGGGGTCTACATCGTCGCGATGGCGATCTCGATGGGCGTTAACGTGCCGGCGATGGGGAAGCTCATCCACATGGCCGAGAACGGGCAGGCCGGAACGCCGGAGTTCGGCAAGCTCGTGAAGGTCACGCAGTCCCTCGGGCCGGTCCTGACGGTGCTCGCGCTCGCGATCATGGTGCTGATGATCTGGAAGCCGGGTGGAGGGTGTGGGCCGCTCATCAGGTGCTGAGCCTCCCGGTCGGCGACCTTCGGATCGCCTATCGCGAATCGGGTGAGGGAGACTCGATCCTGCTCATCAACGGGACCGGGGAGAGCGGCGCAACGTGGGCCGGCATAATGCGCGCCCTGCCGGGATACCGATGTGTGGCGATCGACCCCCGAGATACGGGTGAGTCGTCCTACGTGACGATGTCCTACCGGCCGGCCGACCTAGCGCGCGACGCGGCCGGCGTGATCGAGGGGCTCGGGCTCGCGCCGTGTCACGTCGTCGGGTTCTCGCTGGGCGGCGCCACGGCGCAGGAGCTGGCCCTCGCTCGGCCGGATCTCGTGCGCTCGCTTGTGTTGCTGTCGACGTGGGCGCGGTCGGACGGCTATTTCATCGCGCAGATGAACAACTGGCAGGCGATCCGGCGCGCGCACTGGGAGGACGAGGCGTCGTTCCTGCTGTCGCTGGAGGCGTGGTTGTTCTCGCCGGCGACCTTCGCGAACGAGGAGCTGCGCCGGTCGATCTACACGATGTGGCTCGAGGAAGAGACGCAGCAATCCGAAGGCTGGATCCGCCAGACCGAAGCCGACATCGCACACAACGCGCTCGACCGGCTCGGCGAGGTGCGCGCGCCCGCGCTGGTGATCGTCGGGGAGGACGACATCTGCACGCCGCCCCGGTACGCGGAGGAGCTTGCGCGCGCGCTCTCGAAGGCAGAGCTTGTACGGATCCCGAACGCCGGCCACTGTGCTGTATTCGAGCAGCCCGACGCCGTCGCGCGCGCGGTCCGGGCGTTCCTCGACGCTCAGGGGTAGCGCTCGCCTGCCTCCACCGGAACGCGGAGCCAGTTCGGCGGCGGCGCGAGCGGACAATCCCACTGCGGGTCGTAGGAGCACGACGGGTTGTACGCGAAGTTGAAGTCGATGACGAGCTTGCCGTCGACCTCGCCGAGGTCCGACCCTTTCACGGTGTCGAGCAAGTACCGCCCCGCGCCGTATGTCGACTTGCTGCTCGTCGAATCGCGGAACGGAACGAAGACGCCCCCGCCGTAGGCCTCGAGCCAGTACACCTCGAGCTCGACGTCGGTTCCGGCGATGTTCAGCGGCGCGCGTGCGAACCGCGTGAACGAGTAGGTGCCGTCGCGACTGGAGGCGATGTCGTAGCGCTCGGGCTCCGCCTCTTCGATGGACACGAGGAAGCGAAGCGCCGGGTCGTAGTCGAAGTACGGCACGCCCTCGAACGACGCCCGCTTCTCCTCCGGCAGCGGTGATTGCGCGTGCGCCCGGAAGAGGTCGTCCTTCCTGGAGCGCCAGAGCTCCCGGGCTGCTCGCGGATCGTCGTGCGCGCGCACGGCACGGTAGAGATCGAAGATGTGGCGCTTCCAGTCCAGGAGCGACAGAGTGTCGTCGACGGTGCGCACCGGGCAACTGTATCCCGCCTCCCACCGAGCCGCAGGAGTGAGATAGCGTTACCGCCATGCGCGCGGTCCTGTTCCACGACATCGGCTCGATCCACGTCGGCGACTACCCGGACCCCGCGCTCGTCGACCCCGGCGACGTCATCGTCAAGGTCGACACGGCGGCGATCTGCGGCTCGGACCTGCATCTGCTGCACGGCCGGATCCCCGGCATGCGGCCGGACAGTCCGATCGGCCACGAGTTCGTCGGGACGATCACCCAAGCGGGCCCCGACGTGCAGCGCTTCAAACCCGGCGACCGCGTCGTCGGCTCGTTCCTCATCGCGTGCGGCCGATGCTGGTTCTGCGAGCGGCACGAGTACTCGAACTGCGACCAGCTTTGGGTGCTCGGCTACGGGATGTTCACCGGCGACCTCGACGGCGCGCAGGCGGAATACGTCCGCGTCCCGATCGCGGACCTGAACCTGCACGCGGTGGACGCCTCGCTGTCCGACGAGCAGGTCGTCTTCGCCGGCGACATCCTCACAACCGGCGTCTACATCTGCGAGCGCGCCGGCATCAAGCCGGGGGACACCGTTGCGATCGTGGGTGCGGGCCCGGTCGGCTTGTTCACGCTCATGAACGCGCGCGCGTACGCACCCGAGCGCATCTTCGTGGTCGACATGGCTGCCGACCGCTTGAAGATGGCGGAGTCGCTGGGTGCGATCCCGCTCGACTCGACGAAGGTCAATCCCGTCGTGGAGATCCAGCGCGCGACCGGCGAGCGGGGTGCCGACGTCGTCATCGAGTGCGTCGGGCTCGCCCCGGCGTTCACGACCGCGCTGAACTCGGTGCGCGCGGGCGGTACCGTCGCGGTGATCGGGGTTCATTCGGACCTGTCGTACGACTTCCCGTTGGGCGAGGTGTGGCGCCGCGGCGTTACGATCGTGATGGGCGCGACGTGCAATGTGCAGGAACACTGGGACAAGGCGCTCGCTCTGGTAAAGGAAGGAACCGTCGATCCCACGATCCTCATCACGCACAGGCTGCCGCTGGAAGACGCGGTCGAGGGTTACAAGCTCTTCGAAGCGCACGAGGCGCTGAAGGTGATCCTGAAACCGTGACGCGACGTTCTACCGGCCGCACATCATGGTGTTCGTGTCGGTCGTCGCTCTGGTGGTCACGCTTCTGTGGCGGGATCGGCGTCGCGGGGCTCTTCGTCGGGCAGGAAGAGGTGCGCCGGTACGACGAGGTCGTCCGCAAGCTCAAGGGAGAGGACTAGCGCGCGCGCGGCCGGGGCTTCGGGCCCTCCGGCGTGTCTTCCACTTCGAAGCCGAGCGACAGGATCTTGTGTCGTACCCGGTCGGCCGT
>VAWS01000222.1 GCA_005884515.1 Actinomycetota bacterium | reverse complement strand
GCCGTGCAGCGCGGCAAGATGACCGAGGACCAGATGAAAGCGACGATCGCGCTCGTCGACGGCACGACCGAGCTCGACGCCTTCTCCGATTGCGACATCGTGATCGAAGCGATCGCCGAAGAGCTCGAGATCAAGCTCGACTACTTCCGGCAGCTCGATACGATCGCTCCGCGGCACGCGATCCTTGCAAGCACGACCTCGTCGCTGCCGGTGATCTCGCTGGCGGCGGCGACCGAGCGGCCGGAGCAAGTGGCGGGGATGCACTTCTTCAACCCGGCGCCCGTGATGAAGCTGGTCGAGGTCGTCAAGACCGTCCGGACGAGCGAAGAGACGGCCGACGCGGTATTCGCGCTCGCCGGCAAGCTCGGTAAGCACCCCGTCGTGTGTCCCGACCGCGCAGGGTTCATCGTCAACGCGCTTCTGTTCCCCTACATCAACGACGCGACACGGATGCTCGAGAGTGGATACGCAACAGCCGAGGACGTCGACACGGCGATGAAGCTTGGCTGCGGTCATCCCATGGGCCCGTTCGCCCTCGCAGACATCGTCGGGTTGGACGTGTCGTTGCAGATCATCCAGACGCTGTACCAAGAGTTCCGCGACCCGTACTACGCGCCGGCGCCGATGCTGGAGCACCTCGTCACCGCCGGCTTCCTCGGCCGCAAGACCAAGCGCGGCTTCTACACGTACTGAGCGATGGGTCTCGAAGTCTTCTCCCTCGAAGGCAAGTCGGCGCTCGTCACCGGCGCGTCGCGCGGCATCGGCGCAGCGATCGCGACCGCGTTCGCCGAAGCCGGCGCGGATGTCGCGCTCGCGGCCCGCTCGACATCCGATATCGAGCAGCTTGCCGGCAAGATCGAAGCGCTGGGCAGGCACGCGATCCCGATCACGACCGACGTGACGAACCCCGACGACGTGCGCGCGTGCGTCGCGAAGACGATCGATGGTCTCGGCAAGATCGACACACTGGTGAACAACGCCGGCGGAACGAAGTTCATGGCGCCGCTGATCGACCTCAGGCCCGATGGCTGGCACAAAGCGATCGCGCTGAACCTCGACAGCGTGTTCATGTTCTGCCAAGAAGCGGGGCGGCACATGGTCGCGAACGGTTCCGGCAGCGTGATCAACATGTCCTCGGTCGCCGGCGTTCACGGAGCGCCCGCCCTGTCGTACTACTCGGCGGCGAAGCATGCGGTCGTCGGCCTGACGAAGACCCTCGCGATCGAATGGGGCGACTCCGGCGTCCGGGTGAATGCGCTGTGCCCGGGATGGGTCAAGACCGAGCTGAACCGTCCGTTCTGGAGCGACCCGGAGACGAGTGCTTCGTTCGTGCAGAACCAACCGATCAAGCGATGGGGCGAGCCGGAGGAGATCGCAGCCGCCGCTGTTTGGCTGGCGAGCGACGCGGCGAGCTATGTGACCGGGCCGACGATCGTGATCGACGGCGGCGCGCTGGCGTGACGCCGAGGCGCACGCGTCCCAAGCGCAAACGGAAGCCGGAACCGGACACGCGAGAGGGAGTTTCGGCAGATCTCGCCGTCACGGCGCCTCCCGGTTGGAACGTGCGAGCGGTTCAGCCGGTCAACGCCGTCAAGCTGTATCGCTGCCCAGGGTGCAATCAAGAGGTGCGGCCGGGCACCGCCCATGTCGTCGCGTGGCGAACGGGAGAGGACGAAGGAAGGCGGCACTGGCACACGCCGTGCTGGAAGCGGTTCGCGAAGAACGCTTAGAGCTCGACCGTAACGGTCTGTGCGCCCGACGAGACGTCCACGGCCTGCTTCGCGGTTTCCGCTCCGGCTGCGCGCGCCTCGATCGTCCAGGTGCCCGGAGCGACGTGGAACTCGAAGACGCCGTCGTCCTTGGTGTACTCCTCGGCAACAAACTCGCCCGACGGCCCAACGAGCCGGACGTACACGCTTCCCGCCGGCTGTCCATCCCGGATCACCGTTCCATTGATAGACGGTGCGTCCTCCTTCGCCATCACGCCTCCTCGCTTGTCCCCGGCTGCCCGAGTCTTTTGAACGTTAGTCCCCACGTCCGATCGCAGGTCTCGCACCAGTACGTTCCTTGCTCTTCTGCCGGACGGATCGTCTGCTCTCCGCAGTACGGGCAGTAGAACGGCTGCGCCCGCCCACCCGGTTGCCCCTCGCTCACGGCAGGCCGCTCACGGCTGTGCCGCGAACGCCGTCAGCGCCTCGTCAGAAAGCGAGTTCACGTAGTCGCTGAAGTTGCGGTGACCGTTCCGGCTCTGCATGTAGCGCCGCAGCAACGTCTCGACGTACGGAACCAGCTCCTCGCCGTACACGCGCACACTCTTGGCCTTTCGGCCGAACGTCAGGCCCTCGCCGATGCGCCCGCCCAGGTATACGAGGAAACCGTCGACCTTCGTCCCATCGCCGCGCGACATCACAGCGCCCATCAGCCCTATGTCGGCGACTTGGAAACGCGCGCACGAGTTCGGACAGCCGTTGACGTTGATCCGGATGTCTTCGTTGAAGTCGGGCAGGCGCTCCTCTAGCTCGCGATAGAGCCACTGCGCGCGCATCTTGGTCTCGGCGAGCGCGAGCTTGCAGAACTCGATACCCGTGCACGCCATCGTCCCGCGGCGGAACGCAGACGCTTCCACCCGAAGATCCTCTGCATGGAGCTCCGAGACGATCGGATCGACGTCGGCCGGCCGGATGTCGCACACAACCATTTTTTGCTGCGTCGTTAGCCGGATGCGGCTGTCTCCGAATTTCTCGGCCAGGTCGGCGACGCGTCGCAGCTGGTGACCCGAGATGCGGCCTGCACGTGGGGCGAACCCGATGTACATCCTGCCGTCCTTCTGGGGGAAGACGCCGATGTGGGCGCGCGCGGTTGCGGACACGACGGTACCCGTAGTCGCGGAACGCACCCGTCACTGCCGCCCACACATCGGGAACCTGGTCCGGCTCGACGGAAACGCCCAACCGTTTGGCGAAATGAGGGTTCGGGCCGAGGCCGCCTCCGACCCACAGGTCGAACCCGATGTTGCCGTCGTCGCGCCGAACGCCGACGAACGAGATGTCGTTGATCTCGTGTTGCGCGCACTGCTGAACGCATCCCGACATCGACGTTTTGAACTTCCGGGGAAGATTGCTGAACGCCGGATCGCCGACGAAGCGTTTATGCGTCTCGAGCAAGTACGGGGAAGCGTCGATGATCTCATCCGCGTCGATGCCGGCGAGCGGACACCCGATCATGTTCCGCGGCGTGTCGCCGCACGCTTCCGCCGTCGTCAATCCGACGCGCTCGATCGCTTCGAAGATCCGGGGCATGTCTTCGATCCGGATCCAGTGCAGCTGGATGTTCTGCCGGTCGGTGACGTCGGCAACGTCCCGGCCGAAGCGCTCCGAGACATATGCGATCGCGCGCAGCTGCTCGGACGTCAGAAGGCCGCCGGCGATTCGGATGCGCAGCATGAAGAACTCGTCTTCGAGCTCCTCCGGCTCGGCACTCGCCGTCGCGCCGGCCGGCACGCCGTTACGGCGCTGCGTGTACAGGCCCCACCAGCGGAACCGCGAACGCAGATCCGCTTTGTCGATGGAGCGGAACCCGTTCTTGGCGTAGATCGTCTCGATGCGCGCGCGCACGTTGAGACCGTCGTCGTCCCTCTTCGTGCGCTCTGCGGGGTTGAGCGGCTCGTGGTAGCCGAGCGCCCACTGCCCCTGTCCTCGCTTGTCCGGGCGGGTGCGCGGCGCGCCGCGCTCGCGCCGCGGCGCAGGCGTTACGTCCGCTGTGCCTTCACCCACGCGAGCTCCTCTTGGAAGTGCTCCGAGGGCGACTGATGATGGAGGCCGCACTCCTTGTCCTCCGCCGGCTCCCACCACCAGCGCCCAGCGCGATCGTCCTCACCCGGCTGGATCGGTCGCGTGCACGGCGCGCAACCGACCGACGTATAGCCCTGGTCGTAGAGCGCCGAGTACGGCACGTTGTTCGAACGGATGTAATCCCACACCTGGTCTTTGGA
>VAWS01000214.1 GCA_005884515.1 Actinomycetota bacterium | reverse complement strand
CTCATCCTGCGCCGGCTGGAGAAGCAGTACCCGGACACGCGCACCGCGCTGAACTACAGGACGCCGTTCGAGCTGCTGGTGGCCACGGTGCTGAGCGCGCAGTCGACCGACAAGATGGTGAACATCATCACCGAGAGGCTGTTCCAGAAGTACCGGTCGCCGGAGGATTTCTTGAAGGCCAAGCCGGGGGAGCTCGAGCAAGACATCAAGGCGTCGGGCTTCTTCAATCAGAAGGCGAAGTCGATCCGCGGGCTGTCGCAGAAGTTGGTGGAGGACTTCGGCGGCGAGGTCCCCGGCACGATGGAGGAGCTGCTGACGCTGCCCGGCGTCGCGCGCAAGACGGCGAACGTCGTGCTCGGCAACGCGTTCGGGAAGGCCGAAGGGATCGCGGTCGACACACACGTGCATCGGCTGTCGTGGCGGTTCGGGTTCAGCGACCACGACGACCCGAACAAGGTCGAGCAAGACCTGATGAAGCTATTCCCCCGCGCGAAGTGGTTCAAGGTGAGTCACTTGCTGATCGATCACGGCCGCAACGTGTGCTTCGCGCGCAACCCGAACTGCGCGGATTGCGTGGTGAATGAGTTGTGCCCGGCCGCGCGCGTGCCGGCGGTGCGGAAGCGAGCTAAGCCGTCGCCTTCGGCTTGAGGCGTACGAACGCCGTCGCCGTCGCGATCGCGCCGAGGAGGGGAACGAGCCAGATCCACGGCTTCGGCTCGGCGTCTCCGGCCAGTCGGTAGGTGATGCCCCATCCGAGCTCGGCGGCCGTCAGCGCCGCGAGCAGCCCGCCGACGAACTTGAAGGGCTTCGTCGGCCGCCTCCGCACTCGGATGTAAAGGAGCGGGATCATCAGCGGCGCGGTGACGATGCCTTCGCCGCCGACGGAGATGAGCAACACGATAGCGATGAGGAATATCCCGACGGTCAGGAGAGCGCTCGCGATGGTATCGAGCCGACCTCGACCGTGGTCGGCCTTCGGAGCCAGTCCCGCCGGGGTTGCTCTCATGCAGTGATGTTAGCTCGGTCGCCTCGGTCTAGACTCGGCGTTGTGAGGATCTATACGAAGACGGGTGACGACGGCACGACCGGCTTGTTGTACGGAGGCCGCGTCGCGAAGGACGACCTGCGCGTCGAGGCGGCCGGCTCTGCTGACGAGGCCGTTGCCGCGCTTGGCATCGCGCGCGCGACCTGCAGGACGCCGGGTCTGGGCGATCTGTTGTTACGGCTGCAGCGAGAGCTGTTTGCCGCCGGCGCCGAGATCGCGACGGCGGAGGAGAACTGGCGGAAGCTCGACGTGGAAAGGGGGACGCTGATCGGCGCCTCGATGGTTGCTTCGTTGGAAGCATTGATCGACGAGCACGAATCCCGGTTCTCGATGCCCGCCGAGTTCATCATCCCGGGAGAGAACGAAGGAAGCGCCGCGATCGACCTCGCGCGCGCGATCGTGCGCCGCACGGAGCGGCGCTGCGTCGCGCTTGCGCGCGAGAAGATGCTGCCGGACGGCGAGATCCTGCGGTACCTGAACAGACTTGCGGACCTGCTCTTCGTGCTGGCGCGTTACGAGGAGGGCGGCTTCACGCCGCTGCACGAGCGATGAGCCACCACGAGCACGACCCCATGAAGGGCCATCACCACGCTGACATACCGGGGAGATCGCGATGGTGGCGCCGCTTCGCCCTCCGGACTCGGTCCGACTCGAGCGACCACGTCGTTCGAAGCACTGGTGCGCCGTACCCCGGCGTCTTCTCGTATGTGAGCGGCCATCGAGACGCGCCCCTAACGCCTCTGGGCCGCCTGTTGTGGTGGCTCGCCGGGTTCGCCATCGTTGTCGGCGGCATCGCGTTGATCGTCTTCTGGATGAGGTAAGCGCGGTGTCGATCTACCCCCGCATACGAGGGTAAACCGACACCAACTTAGGAGTACGAGTGCTCCGGCCCCGGGTACTCGCCGCGCGCGACCTCATCCGCGTAGCGCCTTGCCGCTGCGCTGATCTCTTCGCGCAGGTTCGCATACCGCTTCACGAACTTCGGCGCCTTGCCCGGCGTCAGCCCGAGCAGGTCGTTGATCACCAGCACCTGCGCGTCGCAGTCCGGCCCCGCACCGATCCCGATCGTCGGGATCGACAGCGCGCGCGTGATGCGCGCGGCCAGATCGGACGGCACGCACTCGAGCACCAACGAGAACGCGCCTGCTTCCTCCAGCTCCTTCGCCCACCGCACGATGTTCTCGGCTTGCTCCTCCGAGCGGCCCTGAACCTTGTAGCCGCCGAAGAGGTGAACCGACTGCGGCGTCAGGCCGAACGTTCCGAACGGCATGTCGCCGATGATCAGTGCGTTGTGCGCGCCGCGCGCGACCGCACGCGTGTGGTGCAGCATCTCGTCGACCGAGACGGGGATCGTCGTGTCGTACCCGAGGATGACTTGCGCCAGCGAGTCACCGACGAGCAGAACCGGTACGCCCGCTTCGTCCAGGATCTGGGCCGTGGGGAAGTCGTACGCGGTGAGCATCACGAACTTTTCGCCGCGCGCTTTGTACGCGGCAAGGTCGTGGATCGAAACGGACATAGCAGGCTCTCCTTCCTCGCGGCCCCGAGGGGTCCACGGGCTAGCTGCTCTTGTAACGAATTGTGCCAGTTCGAGGATGCGCGCGCCAGGAGGCCAGGAGCCGCCGGCGCTTAGTTCGGTCTCCTACGCGTGTAAAGGAACATCGCGATGCCCGCGAAGAGAGCCCAGCCCACGGCCAAGAAGAGAGCAACGTTCCCCGAAGAGACCAATCAGTTTGCGAGAGAAGGGCATCGATGAGACCAACGACGACGAATGCGCAGCCTGCCGCAGCAAAGGAGGCCGTGATCGGGTTCGATCCGGCATCGAGCCATCGCCGGAGAGCCGACCCAGGCTTGCTCATGGCCTAGTCGGCCATCGCTCCGGCCACGTCTCGGATCGAGACCATCCCGACCACGTCGCCGCCGTCGATGACGGGGAGGTGGCGAAACCCTCCGTCGACCATCGTCCGCAGCGCGTCTTTGACGTCGGCACCCGGGTCCGTCGTCGTCGGATCTTTCGACATCCACTCGACGACCGGCCGCCCGGGCGCGTCGTGCTCGCGCGAGAGCGCGCGCACGATGTCTCGCTCGGTCAGGATGCCTACCAGGCGGTTGTCTTCGCACACGACGACGGATCCCACATGCCGCTCGCCCATCATCGTGGCCGCCTCACCGAGCGTCGCCTCCGGCTCGACGATCGTCAGCGTCTTGCTCATGATCTCCGAGACCTTCATCGGCGCCTCCTTCCGGTGACGCGCTCGGGAACCTCGACCGGCTGCCGGAAGCGGTTTGTGATCGGCAACCGGCGGTCCTTGCCGAACGCGCGCGCGGTGATCTTCACGCCGGGCGGCGCTTGCCGGCGCTTGTACTCGCTGCGGTCGACCATCTCGACGACCTTGCGGACGGTGTTCTCGTCGTACCCCAACGCGATCATCTCGCGGATCGAGCGTTCTTCTTCCACGTATGCGTGCAGGATCGGATCGAGCTCGTCGTACGGGGGCAGCTCGTCTTGGTCGGTCTGCCCCGGGCGCAGCTCCGCGTCTTGTTACCGGTCGTCAGCACCAGGTGACCGAACTTGTTCGACAGCGCCATCAGGATCGTGCCGCGGATGCGCGCTTGCAGGTTCTCTTCCGCGAGGCCGGGTTTCGTTCCCGCGAAGGGGTCGGCGAGCGCTTCCATGAACGCGCGCTGGATACCTGCGATCGCAAGGACGTCGAACTGGATGCCGAGGTTCGTCGCCAGCTCTTTCGCATCCTCGAGCGACTCCGAGCTCGAGATTTCCGACGGCATCGCGATCCCGACGACGTTCTCGGCGCCGATCGCGTCGGCGGCGATCACGGCCGTCAGCGACGAATCGATCCCGCCCGAGAGCCCGATGACCACGCTCTGGAACCCGTTCTTGCGGATGTAATCGCGCGTGCCCAACTGCAGCGCCGAATAGACCTCTTCGACGCGGTCCATCCCCCGCCGCGCGCGCCGCTCGGGCAGCGGCGGGTTCTTGCGGGCGATTGCCTTGGAGATCTGCACGACCTCAGCGCCCTTCTTGATACCGCGCGTCTTGTCGGGCAGCTCGATGTCGACGAGGACCAGCTCTTCTTCGAACTGCGCTCCTCGTGCGAGCAGCCTGCCGTCCGGCGCATACGCGAGCGAGTCCCCGTCGAAGACCAGCTCGTCCTGGCCGCCGACCGTCTGCACGTAGAAGAAGAAAACCTTGTTGTCGCGCGCGCGCTGGCGGAACAGGATCTGCCGCTCGAACGACTTGTCGCGGTGGTACGGCGAGGCGTTGATGTTCAGCACGACCTCGGCGCCGTTACGCGCGACCCCTTGCACGGGTCCATCGCCGATCCACGCGTCTTCGCACACGGTGACGCCGATCTGCACACCTCGGATGACGAAGAGCGGGAGGCCGGTTCCTTCGGCGAAGTACCGCTTCTCATCGAACACGCCGTAGTTGGGGAGCTCTTCTTTGTGGTAGACGCCGCGCACGCGTCCGCCGGCAACGACTGCGGCAGCGTTGTACAAGCGGCCGGCCTCGTCGTGATCGACGAAGCCGATGACTGCGGCGGGGTTTTTCAATGTCTTGGCGAGGTCGCGCATGATCTCGAAGTTCTGCCGCACGAACGACGGTTTCAGCAGAAGATCTTCCGGCGGATATCCGGTGATCGCGAGCTCCGGGAACACGACGACGTCGGCGCCGGCGTCGGCCGCGCGCGAGTAGTAGTCCTTGATGAGGGCTGCGTTCCCCGACAGGTCACCGACGGTCGGGTTGACCTGTGCCAGAGCCACCCGCAGCGCGCGCACTTCACATCTGACAGTACCAGGTCACTCAGGCTGATTGAACCCGTTCACGCCGGCCCCTGCGACTGATTTGGCTGCATATGCTGATGGAATGCGGATCGCGGTCACGGGGGGCACGGGTTTGGTCGGGGGTCACCTATCTGTTGCCCTTTCGGCTGCCGGTCACGACGTTGTTGTCCTCTCGAGAGGGATCGACAAGCGCCCCTGGGCGCGCGAAGTTTTGTCCACGAAGGGCATCTCCGTCCGGTCCGCGGATATCGGAGATCTCGAATCCCTAAAGAGGGCCTTTGAGGGCTGCGAAGCGGTTGCGCATTGCGCCGGAATAAATCGGGAGCTCGGGGCGAGCACCTACGAGTCGGTCCATGTTGCGGGCACTTCCAACGTCGTGAAGGCAGCCGAAAGGGCTGGAGTCGACCGGCTCGCTCTCGTGAGCTTCTTGCGCGCGCGTCCTGATTGCGGGTCTCCCTATCACGAGTCCAAATGGGCCGCCGAAGAGATCGTTCGGGCATCCGATCTCGAATGGACGGTGCTCAAGCCGGGGATGATGTTCGGCCGGGGCGATCACATGCTCGATCACTTGAGCAAGGCTCTGCTGACCTTTCCCGTATATCTGGGCGTCGGTGATCGGAAAGTGCGGCCACTGGCCGTGGACGATGCCGTCCGGATCCTCGTCGCGTCGTTGGTGCACGGGAGCTTGATGCGGAAGACCGTTCCCGTGATGGGTCCTACGGAGATCGGATTCGACGACGCGGTTCGACTCGTCGGCCGTGTCATCGGCAAGAGACGGCGGACGCTGCGAGTCCCCATCGCCGTTCACTATCTCCTCGCGCGCCTGGCGGAGGAATTGATGACTGTCCCGTTGGTGGCGACGGCTCAGGTGAGAATACTGGAGGAGGAGCTCGTCGAGTCGACGATGGCCCCCGACAAGCTCTCGGCCGAACTAACGCCGAGCACCCCGTTCGATGAAGCGAGCATCCTCGCGGGGCTTCCGAGCCCTCTCCAGCGGTTCGGCCCGAGAGATCTCCGCCCGCTCGCCAAGAAGACGAGACGAATCTCTGTCTGCGGGGAGGGAAGCACGCTCATCCGGCGTGATCCGCGAGAGGTCATGGAGTTCGTGCTCGATGTTGAGCGTTATCGCCAAGCGGATCACAAGATCGGACGTGTCCATTGGATCCGTGGAGATGGCAACACCGGCGAAGTCCGGCACGGCGGTCGGTTCATGGGGATCCCCGCCCCGGCAGTGACACTCGGCTTCGAGCTGACTCCCTTCTCGAGGCTCGATTTCAAAGGCGTCTCGACACCGTGGCCGCTTCGCGGCTTCGACGGGTTCTTTTCCTGCGAGAAGACAATGGAGGGAACCCGGGTCACGCATCGAGAGTGTCTCATCTTCGGGCCGGTTATGGGGCGCATCCTCAAGCCGTTGATCGCCCCGTGGCTCTCGGGCGACACACCCGCCGAAGTCAAAAGGATCAAGAGCATCCTCGAGGGCGAAGCTGATCGAAGCAGTCGCTAGACTCAGCTACATGGAAGAGCAGCGAGAAGCCCAGATCGCGTACGTGCTGCGGACGGTTGAAGAGCGCGATATCCGATTCATCCGCCT
The DNA here is from genome assembly GCA_005884515.1 of Actinomycetota bacterium. Lineage (GTDB taxonomy): Bacteria > Actinomycetota > AC-67 > AC-67 > AC-67 > AC-67. The sequence continues at coordinate 94 of VAWS01000214.1, read as the reverse complement.
CTGGTTCACCGACGTTCTCGGGTTCCTGAAGTCATTCGCGATCACGCCCGCCGAGCTCCAGACCGCCTTCGAGCACGGCATGGGATTCGACGGC
>VAWS01000213.1 GCA_005884515.1 Actinomycetota bacterium | reverse complement strand
CGTTCGGCAGCGGCTTGCCCTCGACGTCTTCGGCGGCCCAGCGCGCGCTCCACTGGTCGGCCGTGAGCGATCCCGCGTCGACGAAGCGAAGGCCGAGCAGCACTTCGGCGGCCTCGTTGTAGTACACGAGGACGCCTTCGCGGTCGACCAGGAACAGTGGGGTGGCGACGTTGTCGGCCAGCTCGCGCATCATGATCAAAGCGAGCGGCTGCTGCCCGTTCTGTCCCATCGCGTGCAGAGCGTAGCCCTGCGATCGTCGGGAGAACAAGGATGCGCCGGCCGTCGGCGCGCGCCGACTACCCTGCCGCGAGCATCTCGATGTACGGAGGCAGGCCCTCTTCGACGGGCCGGAATCGGTAGCCGAAGTCGCGCTCGGCCTTCGCCGAGGTGAAGGCGAGCGATCCGCTCAGCGTCCTCGTCCCGTCGCGGACCGCGCCGGGTGCCTGCTTCAACATCCGTGACAGCAGCGGGCTGAGCGGCATGCTCGCGCGCGCGACCCAATCAGGAACCCAGACGCTCGGCGGCTTGATCCCGGTCAGCGGCTTGATCCGGGCGAGCAGCCCTCCGATCGACTCGTTGTCGCCGCCGAGCAGGTATGACTCGCCGCCCGGCGCTTTCTCGAGCGCGCGCGCCATGCCGTCGACGACATCGTCGACGTGAACCCAGCTTGCGACGGAGTCTCGGAACGAGCACACGACGAGGCGGCGCTTCGCGTACAAGCCGAGCAGCACACTGATGAAGCTGACGTCTCCGGGCCCATATACCGCCCCGGGCATGACGCTCACGACCGGAAGGCCGCCGGCCACGAGCCGAAGCGTCGCCTCGTGCGCCAGCCACTTGCTCTCCTCGTAGACGGAGGGGAACTCACCGTGGTGTACGCGCGTCTCGTCGCCGACCGACCCCGGTGGGCCGCTGCCGAGCGCAGCGACGCTCGAGCAGTAGAGGATGCGCGGCACGTGGGCGTCGCCGGCTGCTCGAAGGACGTCTTCGGTTCCTTGAACGTTGATCCGCATCATCCGCTCCCGGTCGTCGACGCCGAGGGCGTAGTACGCGGCGAGGTGGAGGACCGCATCCGCGCCCTTGATCGGCCCTTCGAACGTTCCCAGTTCGGTGACATCGCCGAGGACCAGCGTCGCGCCGCGGTCGCGGATCCTGGCCGCGCGCTCGGGTGACCGGACGAGGGCTGAGACCTCCCAGCCGTCGTCGAGCAGCCGCTCGACCATGCGGCCCCCGATGAATCCGGTCCCTCCCGTGACGAATGCGCGCACCCGGTTTCCCCTATGAGAAGTGTTCGAGCAGCCGTTCCGAGTACCAGCGCTCCCATTTTTCCTGCGGAACCTGAGCGACGTACGCCTTGTCGAGGTCCACGAGCTTCCAGACGAGCTCGCTCCGGACAGGCGTCGTGCCGAGGATCGATGGGAGAGCCGACAGGTTGATGAGCCAGTCCGCGTACCACGACGCCCAATCGGGGTCGTCTCCGTCGACGATCTTGTACACGATGTGATGGGTCTCGCCCGTGTCGTGCAACAGCTCCGCGAGCTCGTCGACGTTGCGCTCGGCCATCACGTCTCCTTTCAGGTCGGAACGAGGAGAGACTATCGCGACGGAGGAAACTGCGACGCCGCACGGATGCGCGTTGACAACGGCTGAAGATGGGTAGAATCGCGCGCTGTGAAGGTCGAGCAGCTCATCGAAGACGCGCGCAAGACGATCCTGCGTGCGAAGGAAAACCTCAGCTGGACCGGCGACGAGCGCGATCAAGCGCGCCAGTTCCTCGAGTTGGCGCTCGGGCGCGCGCCGAAGGCGAACGAAGAGGTGCCGGCTCCGGCACAGCGTCGTTTCCATCGTTTGGTCGAACGCCGTGCGAGCGGCGAGCCCGTCCCGTACATCCTCGGCTGGACGGAGTTCCGCGACCTCCGGCTCAAGATCGGGCCCGGTGCGTTCGTCCCGCGCGCAACCAGCGAGTTCCTCGCCGAACAGGCGATCCGCCGGCTCCGGCGACGCGGGCGCCCGGTCGCGGTGGACCTGGCGACCGGGATCGGGCCGATCCCGCTGTCGATCGCGTACTCATTGCCGAAGGCGGAGGTCCACGGGACCGACATCTCCGCCGCACCACTCCGGCAAGCGAGGGCCAACGCGCGCGCGCTCGGCCTCAACGTCCGGTTCCACCTCGGCAGCCTTTTCGATCCGCTCCCCGCATCACTGCGTGGGCGCGTCGACACGGTGACGATCCATCCGCCCTACGTCGCGGCCCATGAAGTAGACGAGCTCCCGTCGGAGCTCAAGAACTACGAGCCGGCTGAGTCGCTCACCGACAAGTCGAAGGACGGCACGTATCTCGCGGGCATCGTCGCGGAGCAAGGGCACGACTGGCTACGGCCCGGAGGCTGGCTGCTTATCGAAGTGGGGTCCTACCTCGCGCGCGCGCTGAAGAGCTTGATGAACAAGGCCGGCTACGTCGACGTGAAGAGCACCGAAGGGCCGCTCGGATACACGCGCGTCATCGTGGGGCGTTCGACGCAGGCGTGACGCCCAAAGTGACGGCCCGAGCGTGACGGTCGGCGCGTTCGGTTCGAGCGATAGACTCGCCCGGTGAAGCAGCGCAAACGAACGAAGGACTGGGTCGGCCCGATCCCGTACGGCATCGGCGAGGTCAAGCCGAATCATTTCGCCGAGATGGCAAAGGTCGCTGTCGAGAACCGCGCGCACCCCCTCTACGCGTGGCGCATCCTGCGCGACGGCACGTGCGACGGGTGCGCGCTCGGCACCGTCGGGTTGCGGGACTTCACGATGGACGGGATCCATCTGTGCACCGTCCGGCTGAACCTCCTCAAGCTGAACACGATGGATGCGATGGATCCCGAGGCGCTCAGCGACGTGCGAAACGTCTCCGGGTTGTCCAGCGCGGAGATGCGGAACCTCGGCCGGCTCGGTTATCCGATGGTTTGGCGTGCCGGCACTCCCGGGTACGCCCGGATCACCTGGGACGAAGCACTGAACCTCGCCAACGCAGCGCGCCTGTGTCATTCAGCCTCGACCGTCGCGATGAAGCAAGCGATCGGCGTTGCGGCGTCGACGTGTTCGTATAAGGACTGGATCGGATCCGATCTGATCGTCTTCATGGGCAGCGACACAGCGAACAACCAGCCGGTGACGACGAAGTACCTGTTCTACGCGAAGAAGAAGGGCACCCGGGTTGCCGTTGTGAACCCGTACCGCGAGCCCGGGATGATGCGGTACTGGGTGCCGAGTGTGGTCGAGTCGGTCCTTTTCGGCACCAAGATCTGCGATGAGTACTACAGCGTGCAGACGGGCGGCGACCTCGCGTTCCTCAACGGCGTGCTGAAGGTCCTGATCGAGCGCGGTCAGGTCGATCGCGCCTATATCGACGCGCACACGACGGGGTTCGACGGCGTCGAGCAGGCACTCCGGGAGTCGTCGTGGTCGGACATCGAAGGGAACAGCGGAGCCTCGAGGGCGGATATCGAGCGCTTCGCCGACATGCTGGCGCGCGCGAAGAACGTCATCTTCGTGTGGTCGATGGGCGTGACGCAGCACCGTCACGGCGTCGACACCGTGCACGCGATCATCAACTTGGCCCTCGCGCGCGGCATTATCGGACGGGAGTTCTCCGGTGTGATGCCGATCCGCGGCCACTCCGGCGTGCAAGGCGGCGCCGAGGTGGGGTGCGTGCCGAACGTCTTCCCGGGCGGCCGGCCGGTGACGAGTGAAAGCGCGGCCGAGATGGCGCGCGCGTGGGGCTTCGACGTCCCGTCCACTCCGGGCCTGAGCGCTGCGGAGCAGATCCAGGCTGCGGAGCGCGGCGAGATCGACGTCCTGTGGTCGGCCGGCGGCAACTTCCTCGAGACGCTTCCTGAACCCGATCACGTTCGAGCAGCCCTCGCGCGCGTCCCGCACCGAATCCACCAGGACATCGTGGTGACGTCGCAGATGCTGGTGGAGCCGCGCGAGTGGGCGCTCATCCTGCCGGCGCGCACGCGATACGAGACGCGTGGAGGCGGCACGGAGACGACGACCGAGCGCCAGATCATCTTCTCGCCGGAGATCCCGGGACCGCGCCCCGCGCAGGCGCAGGGCGAGTGGGAGATCTTCATGAAGATCGGCGAGCGCGTCCGCCCGGATCGAGCCCACCTCATCCACGCGGACGGCGGCGCCGACATCCGCGCCGAGATCGCGCGCGTCGTGCCCTCGTACGCCGGCATAGAGGCCCTGAAACGAAAGGGCGATCACGTCCAGTGGGGCGGCCGGATCCTGTGCCGCGACGGCGTGTTCCCGACGGAGGATCGGCGTGCGCGTTTCGCCGTCGTGCGACCGCCCGAATCCGCCCTGCCCGACGGCCGGTTCATGATGTCGACGCGGCGGGGCAAGCAATTCAACTCGATGGTGCACCGCGCGCGCGACCCACTGACGGGCGCCGTGCGCGACGACGTCCTGATCTCCGCCGCCGACGCCGGCGTGCTCGGTCTGCGAGACGGATCGCCGGTGATCGTCCGGAGCGGAACCGGCGAGATGCGCGGCCGCGCCAAGATCGCCGACATCAAGCCGCGCAACGTTCAAGTGCACTGGCCGGAGGCTCAGCCGGTGCTGAAGCGCGGGGTGCTCGATCCCCAGTGCGGCGTGCCGGACTACAACGCTGTGGTGGAGATCATCCCCGGCGCGTAGCTAATAGCCGAGCGCCGGGTCGACGAGACCGGCGAGCTCCTCGCCGCGCGCGAAACGACCCACGTTCTCCTTGATCAGCTCGGCGAGCTCGGGCATCGCCATGCGCGCGGTGTTCGCCGTGTGGGACGTGATGATCACGTTGTTCATGCCCCAGAGCGGGTGGCCGTCGGGAAGCGGCTCGGGATCGGTGACGTCCAGGCCCGCGCCCGCGATCGCGGCCGTGCGCAACGCGTCGACCAGCGCGTCGGTGTCGATCAACCCGCCGCGCCCGACGTTGACGATCCACGCGTCGGGCCGCATGTGAGCGATCAGTGTTGCGTCGACCATGTGACGCGTCTCCGGCGTCAACGCCGGGGCCAGCACGATGAAATCCGCGTCGGGAATGAGGTCGGTGAGCGCGTCCGACGTTCCGGTCAGGACGGCGCCCTGCATCGGCTCGCCGGATCGATTCACGGCGATGACGCGCGCATCGAGCGGTGCCAGCATCGCAGCCAGCGCGCGCCCGATGCCCCCGGTTCCGACGATCAGAACGGTGCGCCCGGCCAGCCGGCGCGCGTCGTTCGCGCGCTCGCGCGGCCACCAGGTCGTGCGGCGGGCGTGCTCGTGCAGCAGGCGCGCGCCCGTCAGCAGGAGCGCGAGCGCGTGCTCGGCGGTCGCCGGCCCGTAGATGCCCTTGGCGCACGTCCATGTGCGGTCCGGCGTGATCACGCCGGCCTCGAAGAAGCGCTCGATACCTGCGAACGGCAGCTGTATCCAGCGCGCCGGCGACGTCGCGAGGACCTTTCGCAGCCCCTCGGCGCCGGTCGGGTCGCTCCATACGATGGCGTCGGCGTCGGCCGGATCGCTGAAGACGCCGCCGCCCGACACGGCCGCGTCCGCGAACGCGGCAACCTCGGGGACGACGGCAACGCGAGGCGGCTGCATGATCCGGAGGCTACCTTCCGCGCGCAACGAGGACACATCTATGCTCACGAGCAT
>VAWS01000212.1 GCA_005884515.1 Actinomycetota bacterium | reverse complement strand
GTTCCACGGCGCGATCGCACCGACGACACCGACCGGCTCCCGCCGTACGATCACGTTTCCGCCGAACACGCCGGCGCGCATGTCTTCCCACTCGTACGCGGAGCCGACCGCCAGCATCGCGTTGAGGATCAACAGCGGCGGCGGCGACTGGCCGACCTTGGAGAACGAGATCGGCGAGCCCATCTCCGTGGTGATGACCTCGGCCATCTCATCGAGGCGCGACGCATAGAGACCGGCGAACCGCTGAAGGACCTCGATGCGCTCGGCCGGCGTCATCCGCGGCCAGGGCCCGTTGTCGAACGCGTCGCGCGCTGCCGCGACGGCGCGGTCGATGTCGGCCTCCGATCCTTCGGGGACCCGGCCGACGAGCTCCTCGCTATGCGGCGAGATCACATCGATCACCTTGGACGTCGCCGGCTCGACCCATTCCCCACCGATGTAAAGCTTGTCGTGCGCGCGCATCACGGCCTCCATTTCTGAAACCTGTTCTCGCAAGCCTGCCAGCACACTAGCCCGTAGCACAAGACAGCGGCTCGTTCGGTACGCTCCGCCCGGGGCAAGGAGGAAGACGATGCAGACGGAAACCCGAAGCGTTGAAACTCCCGACGGCGAGATGCCCGTGTACGTCGCCCATCCCGACGAGCAGCCCTCGCGCGCGGTGATCGTGATCCAGGAAGCCTTCGGCGTGAACGACCACATCCAGGACGTCACCCGCCGGACGGCAGCGGCCGGCTACCTGGGCGTGGCGCCGCACGTCTTCCACCGCAGCGGAGGCGGGGTCGTGAACTACGGCGACATGGAAGGCGTCATGAAGCACTTCCAAGCGCTGAGCGACAAAGGGCTGCTCGACGACATCGATGCGACGCTGGGGCTCATCCACGGCGAGGGGATCACAGACGGCTCCGTCGGCGTCGTCGGGTTCTGCGTCGGCGGGCGGCTGACGTTCGTCGCGGGTGCCGAGCGCGCGCTCGGTGCGGCGTCGTCCTTCTACGGCGGCGGCATCGTGAAGGGGCGCAGCGAGAACATGCCGTCGCTCCTCCCCGCCGTCTCCCACATGAAGACGCCGTGGCTCGGGCTGTTCGGCGACCTCGACAAGGGAATATCGATCGACGACGTCGAGGAGCTGCGCTCGGCCCTCAAAGATGCGCCGGTTGAGACCGAGATCGTTCGCTACGCGGAGGCCGGCCACGGCTTCCACTGCGATGCGCGTCCGGAGGCGTACAACGCCGAAGCGGCGGCGGACGGGTGGCGACGGACGCTCGCCTGGTTCGGCGAGCACCTGGCGTAGCTACATCCCTTCCGGCGGAGAATCGTCGCTCATCTTCGCGATGTGGCGGCGACCGTCGAGCAGACGCAGCACGGGGATGTAGCGGATCTCGAGGGTCAGGAGGCTCAGCACTCCGATCAGCGTCGCGAGGAGGAGGTTTCCGGCGCCCGCGACGATACCGATGGCGGCCGTTCGGCGCGACCCTTCCCCAAACGGCGACGACCGCCGCAGACGCGGTCGTGACGAGCGCGAACGTTCGGTCGCCGGCTGCGGCCCCGCGAACCTCTCGCTCCCACCCGATCGTGAAACCGATCGCGAAGCTCAACGCGACCCGACCGAAGATCGCCCAATCACTCGGCATCTGGGGCATCGTATGCCCGATGCACGACGTGAGGGCTAAACTCGCTCCCCATGAAGGGGGGACCTCAGATGGCAAAGACAACCGAAGTGGGACCTGCATCCAGCCTCACGCCCGGAACGGTCACCGGCGCAGGGATCTGGGCCGCCGGCAACAGCCAGGGCGAGCTCTTCGCCGTCACGCGACGGTGCCGTCACCTGTACGCCGACCTTGCGAATGGATCGATCGATTCGAAGGGTTGTCTCGTGTGTCCGTGGCACGGCTCGCGGTACGACGTGAAGACCGGGCGCATGGTGCGGGGCCCGCAAGGGATCTTCGCAAAGATCCCGGGCCTTGACCGGGCGTTCATGGCGCTGACGCGCGTTATCCCGCTCGGCAGAGGCACCGTCGTCGAGCGCGAGGGAACGGTTTACGTCGAAGGGTTCAAGCGCTGATCACTTGCACCAGTCGAACCCGCTGAACTGCGCCGGCGCCTCCGGGATCTCGCCTGCGTAACCGGGTGGGCACGCGAGATCGGGCTGCCCGTTCATGACGTCCTCGACCAGACCGTTCATGTAGAAGAACTCTTTCTGGTTGGCAGCGTTCGGGTCGCGTCGAGGGATCTCGTGCGGGTCGTTGCCCACGTCGGCAGGCGGGATGTTCGCGTTCGGCGGCGGCAGATTGCCCGCGTCCCAGAACACGAGCGCAGAACCGTTCCACGGCAGGACGTTACCTTGGGCGTCGGTGGGGAACGCTTGCAAACCTCCGGGGAACGGCTCGGTGCCGAGCGTCGGCGCGACCGTCCAGGCGCGTCCCGGCATCAACGCCGTCTGAAGGATGCGCGCGCCGATCGTCCTCGCCTCGACCATCGCCGAGAAGTTCGTCACCTGGAAGTCGCCGAGCGCGACCTGCATGAGCACCTGGTGCGCCGGCGTGTCGGGCAGCGGATCGGTCGTCATATGCGCCACGTAGCCGTCCGCTTCCGCCCGGTCCCACAGCATCTGGAGCAGTGTCATGACGAGCTGCTGCTCCATCTTGTTCGGGAACGCCGTGTAGAGGAGCGACGAGTACGACGGGATCCCCGGGTTGGTGGGATCGATCACCGGCCCTTCCCAGTCGGAAGAGCGATTCAGCAAAGTCGAGTAGTTCATCCCGGTCACGCCGAGCACGCAGCGCGTGAGGTCGACCGAGAGCGCGCAGAGGGCCCCGCCCATGATCCCGCCTTGGCTGTTGCCGTCGTAGAAGAGCTCATTGGACTTGAACAGCGGGTGTCCGGCGGCGTCCTTGAAAGCCGCATTCGTTACGAGGCCGTTCGGATGCGCGAGCGCGCGCCCCAAGTATAGGAAGTTCAAGAAACCCTGCTGCGCGCGGTCTGCCATGACCGGCATGTACGACGGGTCGAGCAGCGTGTGGACGGCGTTCGCCACGTCGTACTCGGCGAACCCCATCCAGTTGACCGCGCACGGCATGAAGTTCCGCTCGCGGTCGCGGTCGGTCGATCCGCCGGTCGACTCCGACCTGCTGCCGAGAAGGCCGTGTCCGTACAGCGTCGGGTGCGCGGGATCGGCAGCCGAGGCGACCTTCGGGATCGTGCATACGAACGGCACGTCGATGGTCGGGATCAACGGATTCTGTGCCGGCAGGCCGTCGGGCCCGTAAAAGAATCGCGTGCCCAGCAACGCTTGGTTCGGCAAGCCTTCGACCGGATCTTCTTCGAACCCCAGTGGCTGCGGCGGACCGTCGAGATAGTTGGGGACGGTGATCGTCCCTTCGACCTGTCGCTGCTTACGCGGATCGTTGCTGATCTGGGTCACCTTGGTGATCGAGAAGCGCGGCGACACGCCCTGGATGACGCGGTCGGCGAGGTTGGTGTCACCCAGCTGAGCGAACGCGTCGTTGCGGATGTGAAGCATCCTCTCGGTGAGGTTGCGCTCCGATGCCACCGTGAAGTCCCACGCGAGGAACAGCTTCGAGCGGTCGAACGACATCCCGCGCGCCTGCTCATCGTTCTGGATCTGGGCGATGACGCTGTTGATGTGCGCGCGCCGCGACTCGTCGAACGTGAGATCGCTCGCCGGTCCCGCGCTGTTGTCGCGGTACCGCTGGTTGGCTGCGGTCCCCGCGTTCATGTCGAGCTCGGACCAGAATGGCCAGCGTTGTCCCGTCGTCGCGTCGATCACCAAGATCGGCGCGTCCGGTTCCAAGTACCGGCCGATGTCGGCGATCTGGTCCCGAGGGTCGTTCGGCCCGCCGACGCGCGATCCGGTCATGCTCTGCGTGCCCCACGTCCGATGCAGGTCGAGCCCCGGCACGAAGGTCAAGATCTCGGACCCCGGCGAGAACCCGTCGTTGCGATTCCACTCGGTCGGGTCGATCGGCTTACCGACGATGCTGCGCGGCATCTCGGGCAGCTCGAAATCGATGCGCTTCCCCGTCGCCGTGGTTGGGTCGGGGCGTGTGAAGTAGTCGTTGGGGAACGGCAACAGGCAGAGCGCCTGATCGGTCTGGTCGCACGGGCGGCGAAGCGAGGGTGCCTGCGCGCGCGTGACGAGCGTCGAGCCGGCCACGATCGCAACGACCAGCGCCGGCAACACGACGCGCCTGGTACGGAGCACGGTGAACCTCCCCCTGGACTGCCCGGACGAACACGGTTTCGACGTCGCGGCGCTGATTCCCTTTCGAGCAGCCGGTGGCACCGCGCGCGCGGCGGGCCGTATACTGCGCGCGCTCGGGAGTGGATCCCGGGTGCTACGGAGTCCAGCGAAGTCCGGTTCGATCCCGGCGCTGTCCAGCAACTGTGAAGCCGGCCTCACGGTCGGCGAGCCAGGACGCCTCCTCCGCGGCCACGAACGACGTCCACTAGGAGGGGCGGTTTGTGCGACAAGAGAGTCACCCTCGTGACCTCGTCGCGTCCTCCGACTGGAAGGAGGAGCGATGCGGAAAACCCTCGTTGTTCTGATCGTGCTTGCTGCGCTCCCAGGCTGTAGCAAAAGCACGAGGCCGGGCAGCCTTGTCGCCACTCCGACCTCGTCGTTCCCGGTCACGCTGACCGCAGCGAACGGTTCGGTGACGATCTCAAGCAAGCCGTCGGCGATCGTCTCTCTTTCGCCGACCGCGACGGAGATGTTGTTCGCGATCGGTGCGGGGACGCAAGTGAGGGCCGTCGACGATCAGTCGAATTACCCGCCGAATGCGCCGAAGACGAAACTGTCTGGATTCCAACCCAACGTCGAGGCGATCGCCGCTTATCAACCCGACCTCGTGGTCGTCTCGGGTGACGTCCCCGGCCTCGTCACGTCGCTCAAGAAGATCTCGATCCCGGTCCTCGTCGAGCCCGCGGCGAAGACGATCGACGACTCCTACAAACAGATCGAACAGCTGGGGCAGGCGACGGGGCACGTGAAGGAAGCCGGAACGCTGGTCGCGAGCATGAGAGGTCGCATCCAGACGATCATCGCCTCGGTTCCGAAGTTCGCGACGCCCCCGACCTACTACCACGAGCTCGACAACACCTACTTCACCGCAACGTCCAAGACGTTCATCGGCAGCGTGTATGGGCTGCTCGGCATGAAGAACATCGCCGATCCCGCCGACAAGAAGGCCAGCGACTACCCGCAGCTGTCGGCCGAGTACATCATCCAGACGAACCCACAGATGATCTTCCTGGCCGACACGAAGTGTTGTGGGCAGTCCATAACGACCGTGCGGAAGCGCCCGGGGTGGAACCAGATCACCGCGGTGCGCGACGGCCGGGTGATCCCGCTCGATGACGACATCGCATCGCGGTGGGGCCCACGGACGGTTGGCTCGCCGCCGGCGTTCTGTGCGTCGCCGGGGCCGCCGTGTTGGGTCTGTTCGTCGGACCGGTTCACCTGGGCCCGCTCGACGTCTTCAAGAAGCTGATCAGTGTGCTTCCGTTCGTCCGGGACACATCGCACCTCACGGCGACACAGGAAGCCATCCTGATGCAGCTCCGCTTGCCGAGAGTTGTGCTCGCCGGTCTGGTCGGCGCGACGCTTTCGTTCTCCGGCGCCGCGTACCAGGGCGCATTCCGCAACCCGTTGGCCGACCCGTACCTTCTGGGGGCCGCCGCCGGCGCCGGCCTGGGCGCGACGATGGTCATCGTCTTCACGCACGCGGCGACCGCCTCGAACCTCATTCCCGTCGCTGCGTTCGCCGGCGCGCTCGTCGCCGTCGCGCTCGCGTACGCGATGGGGCGCGCGGGAGGCGCCGGCCGGACGGCCACCTCGCTCGTGCTCGCCGGGATCGCCGTGATGTCGTTCCTGACCGCCGTGCAGACGTACTTGCAGCAGCGGAAGTCGGACACGCTCCGCGAGGTTTACGGGTGGATCCTCGGGCGGCTCTCCACCGCCGGATGGCACGATGTGCTGCTGATCTTGCCCTACATCACGATCGGCGGGGCGGTGATCTTGGCGCACCGGAGGCTGCTCGACGTGCTTGCGTTGGGCGACGAGGAGGCCGACGCGCTGGGCGTGAACACGCGCCGTGTGCGACTGATCGTGGTGATCGCGGCGTCGCTGTCGACCGCCGCAGCCGTCGCGGTGAGCGGGCTCATTGGGTTCGTGGGGATCATCGTGCCGCACATCATCCGGCTGATCGCCGGCACGAGCTATCGCGTGATCCTGCCGCTGTGTTTCGCGTTCGGCGCCGCGTTCCTGATCCTGGCCGACCTGCTCGGCCGAACGATGATCGCACCGGCCGAGCTCCCGATCGGCGTCGTCACCGCGTTCTTCGGCGCGCCGTTCTTCGCGATCGTCCTCCGCAACAGCAGGAAGATGATATGAGCACTATCGAGATCCGCGACGTCTCGGTGCGCATCATGCACGCGGAGATCCTGATCGGTGTGTCGTTGGATGTTCCGAGCGGCGAGTGGCTCGCATTGATCGGACCGAACGGCGCCGGCAAGACGACGATACTGCGCGCGATCGCAGGGCTGACGCCCTTCGATGGCACCATCCGGCTGGACGGCGCGGACGTCGCGCGCATGACCGCGAAGCAGCGCGCGCGCACCGTGGCCATCGTGCCGCAGCGCCCGGTTCTGCCGCCGCCGATGACGGTCTTCGAGTACGTGCTGCTCGGCCGCACCCCGTACATCCGCTACTTCGATACCGAGACGGCGAACGACCTCGCCGTCGCGCGCGACGCACTGGCGCGCCTCGATATCGCGCCGTTCGCCGACCGACAGCTCGGCTCATTGAGCGGCGGCGAGCAGCAGCGCGTAGTTCTTGCGCGCGCGCTGGCTCAGCAGGCGCCGATCCTGCTGCTCGACGAAGGAACGAGCGCGCTCGACATCGGGAGCCAGCAGCAGGTGCTCGAGCTGGTCGAAGATATGCGCCTGAGCGACGGGTTCACGGTCGTGAGCCCGATGCACGACCTGACGCTCGCGGGGCAGTTCGCTCACACGTTGGCGCTGATCAGCCGGGGCCGCGTGATCATCGTCGGAGGGCCGGACGAGGTTCTGACGGTTGAGATGATCCGCGAGCACTACGGCGCTGAAGTCCGCGTCATGCAGGACGGCGAAGGCCTCGTCGTTTCGCCGGTTCGAGCAGCCCGGGTGCGGCGATGACGAAGCAGCCTCCTCAGACCGCGCCGCGGCGAGCGACTGCGCGCGTGTCGTCGCTGGTGCTCATCAACACCGGCGACGGGAAGGGGAAGACGACTGCCGCGCTCGGTACGGCGTTGCGCGCGGCCGGCCGCGGGCTGCGCGTGTGTGTGATGCAGTTCCTGAAGTCGCCGTCGTGGAAAACCGGCGAAGCGAAAGCCGGGCGAGAGCTCGGCATCGATTGGTGGACGCTCGGCGACGGGTTCACCTGGGACTCGAAGGACATGGCGCGCACGCAGGAAGCCGCGATCGACGCGTGGAGCGCCGCGCGCGCGAAGATCGCGAGCGGCGACTACGACCTCGTCGTCCTGGACGAACTGACGTATCCGGTCACCTGGGGGTGGATCTCAGAAGATGACGTGGTCGATGCGTTGCGCGCGCGGCCGGCGCATACAAGCGTCATCATCACGGGGCGCGACGCGCCGGCCGCGCTCGTCGACGCTGCCGACACCGTCACCGAGATGGTGAAGACGAAGCACGCGTTCGACGCCGGCGTCGCAGCGCTCAAAGGGATCGACCT
>VAWS01000058.1 GCA_005884515.1 Actinomycetota bacterium | reverse complement strand
ACCCCGACGCCGACCGCAACAGCATCGTTCACCAGGCTGACGTCGACGGGGCATCTCACCATCGTGTCGCCGACGCCGAACGAGGTGATCCACGGTTCCACGTTGCACGTGAAGGTCACGCTGGCCGGCGCGCGCATCGTGTCACAGACGACCAACGCCGTTACGCCGGACACGGGCCACATCCACGTCAGCATCGACGGCGTGGTGAAGACCTTCTACTCGGGCGTTGAGTACGACGCGACCGGTCTGACTCCGGGTCTGCATGTGGTTACAGTCGAGTTCGTTATGGCGAACCACGCGCCGTTCAACCCGCGTGTCCTCGTGAGGCAATCGTTCAGGGTCGTATGAACGTCCTTCCATCGATCGAGCAGCCGCGCGCGCGCGCCTGGGTGATCCCGGCCGCGGTTGCGCTCGGCTGCGCGGCGCTCGGAGCGCGGAGCGTGTCCGTGCTCGCGTTAGGACCGACGGTGGCGGTCGGTGTTCTCGGCATGGCCGGTGTCGTCACGTACCGCGATGTCGAGCATCCCTCGCGCTCGCGCATCGCCGCGGTGACGCTGATCGGCGTCGCCGCAGTCGCCGCGGTGCGGTTGATCTCGCCCCCGATCCACGTCGCATACACATCCTGGGCTTTCGGAGCCAATGTTGTCGCCGCCGTCGCAGAGGAAGCCTTCTTCCGGCGATTCGTCTACGGCTGGATCGCAGCGCGGAGCGAGGATCTCGCGATCGTCATCGCGGCGGTCCTGTTCGCCGTGATCCACATCCCCGTCTACGGGGTCGGCGTGCTGCCGATCGATCTCGCCGCCGGCTTGCTTCTGGGTTGGCAGCGCCGCGAGAGCGGCACGTGGCTCTCACCCGCAATTACGCACGTTGTCGCGAACATCATCCTGATGAGGTGAAGTTGATGAAGAAGATCGCACCATTCATCGCGCTCGTTTTGCTCGCAGTGGCTTGCGCCGCAAGCGCGCGCGCCGGCGGGCCGATCGTGCTGGGGGCCGTCTATCCGACGGCCGGTGGGCAGGGCCCCGGAGGGATCGACGAGTTCCGCGGCGTCCAGCTTGCGACGGAATACGTCAACGCGCGCGGCGGCGTCCTCGGGCGGCAGGTTCAGCTCCGTCTGCAGCCGGCCGACTCGTCCGATCAGGCTGCGCGCGCGGTCAACGCGTTCAAGGGAACCGACGTGCCGCTGATCTTGGGGAGTTACGGGAGCACGATCTCCGAACCGGCTGCGCAGGCGGCCGTCGCACTAGGCAAGGTCTTCTGGGAGACGGGAGCGGTCGGGCTGCTCGACCCGGATGTTCGTCGCAGCGATCTTGTCTTCCGGTTCCCGCCTTCTGGTGGTTCGCTTGGGACGGCGGCCGTGAAGTTCTCCAACGATCTGCTGTTGCCGCGGTTGCGTCACCTCCCGGCGAAGACGAAGTTCGGCGTCGTATACGTGAACGATGTGTACGGCCAAGCAGTCTCGGCAGGGATGATCGATGAGATCAAGACGCTTCATCTGCCGCTCGCTGGAACGTTCCCTTACGACCTGCAGACCGTGAAGTACCCAGATCTCGTTCGTCGCATCAAAGCGGCCGGCGTTCAGGAGCTCATGGTGGTCGCCTACATGGATGACGGCATTGCGCTTCGCAAGGAGATGGTGAAGCAGAAGGTGCCACTCGTCGCGAGCATCGGGACGAGCAGCAGCTATTGCATGCCCGGGTTCGGGAAGGCGTTGGACGAGGCCGCGGTCGGCCTGTACGCGTCGGATAAGCCGGACGGCGATGTGCTGAACCCTGCGCGCTTGTCACCCGACGGGGCCGCGGCGTTGGTGTGGGCGCGCATGACCTTCGCCGAACGATTCCAGGAACCGATGACGGCGGCCGCGCTCACCGGCTTCTCGGGAACGTTCGCACTGCTCGAGTACGTCCTGCCGAACGCACCCTCCCTGAAGCCGACGGCGATCTCCGCGGCTGCGCGAGCGGTGAACGTCCCACTCGGCACGCTTCCGAACGGGAGCGGCTTGCGCTTCGCGCTCCAAGGCAACGCGAACGCCGGTGACAATGTGCTTGCGGCGAGCGTGATCTGGGAATGGGTGAAGGAGTACACGCGCGCGGTCGTGTGGCCGCCGTCGTTCGCGACGAGCAAGATCCTGCCTCTTCCGATCCTGTGACGAAGAAGGGGATCGCCGCAGGCGTCGCGATCGCGGCGCTGTATGTGCTGGTGGCGCAGCTGTCTTTCCGGGGCGGCTTATTGCCCACGCGGCCCTTGTACGACGGGACCCAGCCGCTCGCGCCCTACCGGTGGGTGAATCCGCCTCCCGACATTGGGCACACGAATACGCCACCCAGTTCCGCGTCGGGGACGGTCACGTTCGCATCGCTGAAGACGAACGGGTACAACCTCAACACCGATGACGGACAGGCATCCGTCATCATCCCGCCCGGCGGGATCGTTCCGATGCCGGGACAGACGAAGGCGAAGCTCGACATCAAGCCGCTCGACCCTGCGAAGGTTGCGTCCCCGCCGGCAGGGTACGACTTCGACGGAAACGCGTACAGGGTCACCGGCATCTATGTTCCGTCCGGGAAGCCGATCCAGATTCCCAAGGCCGTTTGCAGCCTAACCAACGTGAACGCGTGCGCCACCGTCGTCCTGCGGTACGCATTCAGCGCGACCAAGTCTTTCTTGTGGGATGGTCACTCGTGGTCCCAGGTCCTGGCGCAGCCTGCTGGGGCGGCACTCCAGCTCTACGTCGTCTCGGACCAGCTCGGCACGTTCGTCGCCGTGGATCCGCACACCGCCGGCGGCCCGAAGCCGAAAGGCCAGACCGGCAACATCATCGCGTTCGTGGTCGGCGTGGCCGCCATCCTGCTCGGCACGTTCATCGCGCGCCTGCGAGCCTCCCGGAAGCGGCGCGCGCGCGAGGCTGCTCGACAGAAGAAAGGCGCGAAGCCGGCCCCGCCGAAGCCGAAATCAAAGCCCAAAAAGCCCGGAAAAGCCGAACGGCAGCAACGCAAGGAAGAGGGCGAAGACAAACCGTGGTGGCGCGACTGAGCGACGAATAGAATCCTCACACGAGCGGGGCTGCGGCACACGCGGCCCCGTTCACGTGTGGAGGAGGACGCGTTGAACGAGCAGCCGGCCGTCGTCGCGCGCGGCTTGCGGAAGCGCTACGGGGATCTCGAAGCGGTCGCGGCGATCGACTTCGAGGCTGAAGCGCGCTCGTGTTACGGGTTCCTCGGGCCGAACGGCGCCGGTAAGACGACGACGATGCGCATGATCGCGTGCGCGATGCCGCCGTCGGAAGGGCAGCTCGACGTGCTCGGCCTGCCGGTCGTCGGCAACGAGCGGAGGATCAAGGCGCGCCTCGGGATCGTGCCGCAGGAAGACAACCTCGACGAGCAGATCACCGTCGTCGAGAACCTCACCACATACGCGCGCTATTTCGGCATCAAGGCAGCGGCGATCCTGCCGCGCATCGGCGAGCTGCTCGAGTTCATGCAGCTGCAAGAGAAGCGCGAGCGCAAGATCAACGAGCTGTCGGGCGGGATGAAGCGCCGGCTGATGATCGCGCGCGGGCTGCTCAACGATCCGGAGATGCTGATCTTGGACGAGCCGACGACCGGGTTGGATCCGCAGGCCCGGCACCTGGTGTGGGAGAAGCTGCGCACGCTGCGGCGGCAGGGCGTGACGCTGATCCTGACGACGCATTACATGGAAGAGGCCGCGCAGCTGTGCGACCGGCTGGTGATCATGCACGAGGGCACGATCCTGGTCGAAGGGCGCCCGCGCGAGCTGGTCGCCGCGCACACATCGCGGCAGGTCGTTGAGGTGTTCGATCCGCCGGTCGAAACCGAAAAGGATCTCGACAAGCTTTCGGGTTTGGCAGATCGTTTCGAGAGGCTTGCCGATCGCTGGCTATTCCATACCGACGAGGGCGATGCGCTGTTGGCCAAGGTGCGCGCGCTCCCGCTCGATCCGGGGTCGGTGTGGTTGCGCGGCGGGACGCTGGAGGATGTGTTTCTGTCGTTGACCGGGCGGAGGCTGATCGAATGACCGTTCTTTCGCTCGACATTTCGCCGGCCGGAGCGTGGCGTTACTGGCTGCGGAACTCCGTTGTGTTCAAGCGAACGTGGCTGCTCGGGCTGATGGCATGGTTCATCGAGCCGGTGATCTATCTCGTCGCGATGGGGTTGGGGTTGGGGAAGTACCTCCAGCGCGTTGACGGCTGGAAGTACATCGTGTTCATCGCGCCCGGGCTGCTCGCCGTCTCGGCCATGTACGGCGCGTCGTTCGAAACGACCTGGAACTCGTGGTTCAAGATGAATGAGTCTCGCGTCTACGACGCGTGCATCGCGACGCCGTTGTCGGCCGAGGATGTCGCGTTGGGTGAGGCGCTATGGGGCACGACGCGCGCAGCAGCATACGGCGCCGCGTTCGCGATCGTGGCCGTGCCGTTCGGCGTGTACCGGTCGTGGTGGGGGATCTTGACCATCCCGGCCCTGTTCTTGATCGGGGCGAACTTCGCGCTGCTCGGGCTGGTGTTCACGTACCTGATCACTCGCGTTGACTACCTCTCGTATTACTGGACGCTGTTCATGACGCCGATGTTCATGTTCGCCGGAGTGTTCTTCCCTTTGAGCAAGCTGCCGGGGTGGGTGCAAACGCTGGCCTGGTTCATGCCGCTGCACCACGGTACCGAGATGATGCGCGCGCTGATGACCGATGGGAACCCCGCGCGCGCGGGCTGGTCGGCGCTGTGGCTGGTGGGCGCCTCGCTGGTGTTCCTGCTTGTGCCGCCATTCATCCTTCGGCGGCGTTTGGTCAGGTAAGGGTCAGGTAAGGCTCTACCTCGCGTCGGACCGACATGGCGCTGCAACGGGACTTGCGACCCTTGCGGGGAACCTCGTAGGGCGGAAGGCTGCTTCACGTGGACCGCTTCGATAGTCTCCCTGAGCCAAGACGACCCCCAGAGGACCCGACGAAATACTTTCTCAAACGTCTCTTGGTTGTCGAGGTCATCTTCGGAACCACAGTGATCTTCTGGATGATCATCCATCCACTGGCTCCAGGCTCGGTGTCGATCTCGATCTCGGCTCCCACGCAGTTCTTGGCGGGTGCTCCCGAAAAGATCAAGGTCACGATGAACAGCGAGCATGGGTATCCGGCGTGGGATTCAGTTGACTGGGGAGACGGGATCACAGAGAGGAATCCAAACAGGCACCCGACTTTTCACGGCGATCCGTGTGGCCAGTACTTCCAGCCGACGGACGGCAGCACACCCCCGCCGAGACCCCATGTAAACGTTGGGACATTGCCCCCCGGGAAGAATTACGTCGAATTCCTTCATCGCTACCGTCACCCAGGGTGGTACCTCGTCAAGGTTCATGCCGACGAGTTCGGGTACGTCTGCACGCATCAAAGGAGTCCGTCAGCAGTTGGCACCATCGCTCTGCACGTCACCGGCCCCGTCGCGCCGGGGAACGGCATTCTCGATCCGCGGCCGGGACTCGTGCTCAAGCTGTACAACTACTACTCAAACTTGAGCGGCTATTTTGGGGCTGACGATCCGGATGGATATCTGCGATCGATCACCGTTACGTGGGTCGACGGGGCGACTCGCGTCTATACCAACCACACAGGATGCGCGAGCCACGGCAACACTTGGCCCTCAGGTTTGCTTGGTTTCCGGTGGAGACAACACATCAAACCCGGGAACTACAGCGTCAAGATCACTGCGTTGTCTACGGATTGCTCCGGCGGAGAATCTCAGACGATCACACTGGTTGCCAGATTTCGGCTAACTCCTACGGGTGACCGGATCCAAATAAGCGAGGCTACTTTCATTCCACACAAGCCGAACGGGAATCGCGATTACACCTTGCCGGCGTCTGAACTCTGGAGCCTACAGTTCGACGACTCCGTGCCTTAGGCGATCTGGAGCATCCGCTCCAGCGCAACGCGCGCCCATTCCGCATCGTCGGGATCGACGCTTATCCGGTTCACCACAACACCGTTCAGCAGGTTCTCCATCGCCCACACTAAGTGCGGCAAGTCGATCCGGTTCATCGTCGCGCAGAAGCAGACGGTGCGGTCCAGGAACACTACGGTCTTGTCGGGGTTCTCGATGCCCAAACGGCTGACCAAGTTGAGCTCGGTCCCGACTGCCCACTTCGATCCCGGCGGCGACGCTTCGATCGCGCGGATGATGCCTTCCGTCGAGCCGACCTCGTCCGCCTTCTCGACAACTTCCTTGCGGCACTCCGGGTGCACGATCACGCGCACGCCTTGCACGCGCGCGCGCACGGCATCGACCATCTCGGGCTGGAACCGCTGGTGCACCGAGCAGTGGCCCTTCCACAACAGAACAGTCGCGCGCGCGATCTGCTCTTCGGTCAGCCCGCCCAGATCGCGGTGTGGGTCCCACACGGCCACGTCGTCCAAACCGAGGCCCATCTTCAACGCGGTGTTTCGCCCGAGGTGCTGGTCCGGAAGGAACAGCACTTTGTCACGCTGCTCGAGCGCCCAGCGCATCGCACCGTCGGCGTTGGAGGACGTGCAGATCGTCCCGCCTTCGCGGCCGGTCAGCGCCTTGATCGCGGCGGTCGAGTTCATGTACGTCACCGGCGTCACTCGCCCCGGCACGATCTGATTCAGGACCGTCCAGGCCTCCTCGGCCTGCCCGATGTCCGCCATGTCTGCCATCGAGCAGCCGGCGCCCATGTCCGGGAGGATCACCTGGACGTGGTCGTCGGTAAGGATGTCGGCCGACTCGGCCATGAAATGCACGCCGAGGAAGATCACGTAGGGGGCGCCCGTTTCGGCCGCATACTTCGCAAGCTTGTACGAATCGCCCCGCGCGTCGGCGAATTGGATGACTTCTTGCTTCTGGTAGTGGTGGCCGAGGATGACGACCTGGTCGTCGAGCGCCTGGCGCGCGGCTGCCGCGCGCGCGACGAGGTCGGGATCGGCCGCGGGGGGCAGGTCGGTACAAAAAGTGCCGCGCTCGCTCGTGGCCGGAGCCGGGCGGCGATCCAGCAAGAGGATGGGCGTCGATTCGGTCACTCGGCCTCCCCGCGAAGGCTCGAAAAGTTCCTTAAATACATGGTAATGGGGGCCCGGTTCGCGCGCGAATGGCTTTGCGAATTTCCATGTCCAGCCACCGCAAACAGCATCTCCTGAATACGATAAGCGCGTGGATCTTGGCCGTATTCCGCACGTGCGACCTGCGCCGTCGCCCGAAGAACCGTCGTTCCGCGATCCCGATTTCGTTCGAGCAGCCGACTGGCTCGCGCGCGCGCCGTCCGACCCAGCACTCGTGGTGCTCGGCGCTCCGTTCGCCGGCGGCTCGATATCGCGCGCGCGCTGCGACCTCACTCCGGCCGCCGTGCGGAAGGCGCTGGCGCGCTTCGCGGTCTGGTCCTCCGATCGCGCGATCTCGCTCGAGCCCTTGGCCGCGCTCGACGCCGGTGACGTCGAGCCGGACGCGGACGTCGAGAAGACCCAAGACCGCATCGCCGAGGCCGTCGGCGCGCTCCACCTGGAAACCGGCGCCGCGGTCGTGCTGATCGGCGGCGATAACTCGATCACCGCGGGAGGCGCGCGCGGTGTGGAGGCCGACGGCTTGCTCACGTTCGACGCGCATCACGACTGCCGCGACCCAGCGGTTCAACTAACCAACGGGTCGGTCGTAAGGCAGCTCGTCGAAGGCGGCCTGAGCAACGTCGTGCAGATCGGCATCCATGGGTTCGCCAACGCCGAATCGCACGCGCGCTGGGCGCTCGAGCACAAGGTTCACGTGGTCTCGGCTGACCGCGTGCGTGGCGGCAGCATCGGGAAAGCGGTCGCCGGCGGGCTCCGTTTCCTCGGGAACGCGAAGCGGATCTGGGTCGACTTCGACATGGACGTGCTCGACCGCGCGTACGCGCCGGGCTCACCGGCCGCGATGCCCGGCGGCTTGCTGCCGCACGAGTTGGAGGAAGCCGCGTTCCTGCTCGGCCGCGAGAAGCGCGTCACCGGCATCGACATCACCGAGGTCGACCCGGAAAGCGACGTTGCAGAGATGACCGTTCGAGCAGCCTGCGCCGTCCTCCTCTCGTTCTGCACCGGAGTCGCGTCTCGATGAGCGTCGTCCTTACCGGCGATCCACTGACTATCGGCGACGTCGTCGCGGTCGCGCGCCACGGCGAAACGGTGGAGGTGGGGGAGAAGGTTGCCGCGCGCATGGCGCCGGCGCGCGCGCTCGTCGACGATGTGATCGCGCGCGGTGACATCGTCTACGGCATCACGACCGGGTTCGGCGCGCTCGCGCAGGTTCATATCGAGCCGGAGCGCGTCGTCGAACTGCAGCACGCGATCGTTCGCTCCCACGCGGCCGGCGCGGGCGATCCGATCGACGAGGAGATCGTGCGCGGGATGATGCTGTTGCGCGCGCGCACGCTGGCCGCCGGGCACGCGGGCGCGCGCCCCGAGCTCGTGGATCGGATCGTTGCGATGCTGAACGCGCGCATCACGCCCGTGGTGCCGGCGCGCGGCTCCGTCGGCGCGAGCGGCGATCTCGCGCCGCTCGCGCACTGCGCGCTCGCGCTGATCGGCGAAGGCGAGGTCTTCCACCACGGCGACCGTATGCCGTCCGCGACCGCGCTGATGATGGCCGGCATCGAGCCCAACTTCCGGCTGGCCGCCAAGGAAGGTCTCGCGCTGGTGAATGGGACCGAGGGGATGCTCGCGATGACGTGCTTGGCCGTGCACGACTTCGCCTTGCTGCTGACGACCGCCGACATCGTGTGTGCGATGACCGTGCAGGCGCTGTTGGCAACCGACCGCGCGTTCGCAGAAGAGCTTCAGCAGCTTCGGCCGCAAGCCGGACAAGTGCGCAGCGCGCGCCTGATGCGCCAGATGACCGAGAACTCGCCGGTGATCGCGTCTCACCGCACCAGCGCGCATGCGGTGCAGGACGCGTACTCGCTGCGGTGCGCGCCACAGGTACACGGCGCGTGCCGTTCGAGCGCCCTTCACGCGATGCGCGTGACAGAAGCAGAGCTGTCGAGCGAAGTCGATAACCCCGTGGTCTTGCACGAGCTGGGTACCGTGGAGAGCGCGGGCAACTTCCATGGTGAGCCGATCGCGTTCGCGCTCGATTTCCTGGCGATCGCCGCGTCCGAGATCGCCTCGATCAGCGAGCGCCGGACCGACCGCATGCTCGACCCGGCGCACTCGAACGGATTGCCCGCGTTCCTGGTCCCCGACCCCGGCGTGAACTCGGGCTTCATGCTCGCGCAGTACACGCAGGCGTCGATGGTGTCGCAGTGCAAGCGCCTGGCCGTGCCGGCGAGCGTCGATTCGATCCCCACGTCGGGCACGACCGAAGACCACGTCAGCATGGGGTGGGACGCCGGACTGAAGCTGCGGCGCGCGATCGACAACTCGCGTACGGTCGTGGCGATCGAGGCGCTGTGCGCGACGCAGGGGCTCGATCTGCGCGCGCCGCTCGAGGCGAGCGAGGCGACGCGCGCGGTGACGACGGCGATCCGCGAGCGGGGCCGTTGCCGTGGCACGTGCCGTGATGCGCGCGCCCCGCGGAACCGAGATCAGCTGCAAGGGCTGGCCGCAAGAAGCAGCGCTCCGGATGCTCCACAACAACCTCGATCCCGACGTCGCCGAGCGGCCCGACGATCTGGTCGTGTACGGAGGCAGCGGGAAGGCTGCTCGAGATTGGCCGTCGTTCCACGCGATCGTGCGGACGCTGCGTTCACTCGAAGGCGACGAGACGCTTCTCGTCCAGTCGGGCAAGCCGGTCGGTGTGTTCAAGACGCATCCGTTCGCGCCGCGTGTGCTGATCGCGAACTCATTGCTGGTGCCGGAGTGGGCGACGTGGGAGAAGTTCTGGGAGCTCGAAGCGGCCGGCCTGACGATGTACGGGCAGATGACGGCCGGTTCGTGGATCTACATCGGCTCGCAGGGGATCGTGCAAGGGACGTACGAAACGTTCGGCGCGCTCGCACGGAAGCGCGGCTGGGGGTCGCTGCGTGGTCGAGTCGTGTTGACGGCCGGGCTCGGCGGGATGGGTGGCGCGCAGCCGCTCGCGATCGAGATGAACGAAGGGATCGCGCTGTGCGTGGATGTCGACGTCGAGCGCATCCGTCGGCGTATCCAGACCGGTTATCTCATGCAAGTCGCGGACTCGCTGGATCATGCATTCGCCCTCATCGACAAAGCCCGCATCGATGGAACGGTTCTTAGCGTCGGGTTGGTGGGGAATGCCGCGGACGTCTTTCCGGAGATCGCGCGGCGCGGTGTTCATGTTGACGTCGTTACCGATCAGACGAGCGCGCATGATCCGCTCAACGGGTATGTGCCGCGTGGGTATTCGCTTGAGGAGGCTGCGGCCTTGCGCGCGAAAGACCCCGAACGGTACGTGGAAGAGGGGCGCGCGTCGATGGCCGTGCACTGCGAGGCCATGGTCGCGATGCAGAAGGCCGGCGCCGAGGTATTCGATTACGGAAACAACCTCCGGGGTGAAGCGCAGCGCGGCGGCTTCGCCGACGCGTTCAGCTACCCCGGCTTCGTTCCTGCGTATATCCGGCCCCTCTTCGCGGAAGGCAAGGGCCCGTTCCGTTGGGTCGCGCTGTCCGGCGATCCGGCCGACATCGCAGCCACGGACGAGGCGGTCGCGGGCCTGTTCCCCGACGACGAGGGGTTGCAGCGCTGGCTGCGACTCGCGCGCGAACGCGTTCACTTTCAAGGCTTGCCGGCGCGCATCTGCTGGCTCGGGTACGGCGAACGCGATCGAGCAGGCCTCGCTTTCAACGACCTCGTCGCGCGCGGCGTGGTGCGCGCGCCGATCGTGATCGGGCGCGATCACCTCGACTCGGGTTCGGTGGCGTCGCCGTACCGAGAGACGGAGGCGATGCGCGATGGGTCCGATGCGATTGCCGACTGGCCGATCCTGAATGCGTTGCTCAACACGTCGAGCGGTGCAACGTGGGTCAGCGTCCATCACGGCGGCGGTGTCGGGATAGGCAAGTCGATCCACGCCGGTGTCGTGGTCGTGGCGGACGGGACCGAGGAAGGGGCGCGCCGCTTGCAGCTCGTGCTGACGAACGACCCGGGGACCGGTGTGATGCGCCACGCCGACGCGGGGTACGAGCGCGCGATCGAGGTCGCGTACGAGCGCGGCGTGCGCATCCCGATGGAAGAGAGTTGAAAGCAGACTTCGTCCTGCGCGGGGCGGGTCGGCTCGTGACGTGCGCGCCCGGTCTCGGTGAAGGGGTGCTCGGCGTCATCGAGAACGGGG
Source organism: Actinomycetota bacterium (assembly GCA_005884515.1). Taxonomy (GTDB): domain Bacteria; phylum Actinomycetota; class AC-67; order AC-67; family AC-67; genus AC-67. The sequence goes on along the minus strand of VAWS01000058.1, from coordinate 527 downwards.
CTCTGGCCGCATCTGAAGGCTTTGTCAGATGGGTTGGTCCCGAAAGTGACTTGGAGGGCCTGGACGTCGCCGATGCGGTGATCGAGGTTGATGCCGGTGGCCGCGCGGTGATGCCGGGCCTGGTCGATTGTCACACGCATCTCGTGTTCGCGGGGGACCGTTCCAAGGAGTTCGCCGCGCGCCTCGCCGGCCGCCCCTACGAAGCCGGCGGCGTTCGAACAACCGTCGAAGCGACGCGCGCGGCGAGCGACGACGAGCTTGCCCGCCTCGCCGCCGACCGCCTCAAGCGGTTCCTGTCCTTCGGCGTCACCACGATCGAAGCGAAGAGCGGCTATGGGTTAACGCCCGAGCACGAGCGCAGGCTGCTCGAGATCGCCGCCCGAGCCGCCGCCCCGGTCGAAGTCGTGCGTACCTTCATGGGCGCGCACGTGTTGCCGCCGGAGTACGCGGACGACCCAGACGGATACGTCGATCTGTTGTGCAAAGGCATGATCCCGTCGCTCGGCAACCTCGCCGAATTCGCCGAC
>VAWS01000215.1 GCA_005884515.1 Actinomycetota bacterium | reverse complement strand
CGAGACAGTCGTGTCCGAAACGACGACGCCGTCGCGAAGGAGCCGGACCTTCTGTCCGCGCGTCGCCTTGCCCTCATCCATGTAGCAGCCGGCGATCGTGCCGATCTTCGGGACCTTGAACGTCGCGCGCACCTGCGCGCGCCCTGTGATGTCCTCGGCAAAGATCGGCTTGAGCATGCCTTTGAGCGCAGCTTCGATGTCTTCGACCAGCTTGTAGATGATCTGGTACGTGCGGATCTCGACGCCGCTCTGCTCTGCCTGTGTGCGCGCCTTCGGATCCGGCCGCACGTTGAAGCCGAGGATGATCGCGCCCGACGCTTCCGCGAGCGTAACGTCGTTCTCGGTGATCGCACCGACCGCGCGATGGATGACGCGCACGGCGACGTCTTCCATCTTCATTTTCGCGAGCGCATCCTGAACAGCCTCGAGGGACCCTTGAACGTCGGCTTTCAGGATCACGTTCAGCTCGGTGAGCTCGCCTTCGCGCGTCTGCTCGTACAGGTCTTCCAGGGTCACCGTCTTGCGAGAGACCATATCGGCCACGCGCCGGCGGCTCTCACGGTCCTGCGCGATCTGGCGGGCAGCGCGCTCATCGGGGACGGAGCGGAAGTCGTCGCCGGCTTCCGGAACCGCGTTGAACCCGAGCACTTGCGCAGGGCTTCCCGGTCCCGCTTCGTTCAGCGGCTTTCCGTCGTCGTCGAGCATCGCGCGCACGCGAGCCCACGCGGTGCCGCACACGATGATGTCGCCCACGCGCAGCGTTCCGCGCTGCACGAGGACGGTGGCCACCGGCCCGCGCCCCTTATCGAGGTGCGCTTCGATGACCACGCCGCGGGGCGGGGCTTTCTCGTTCGCCTTGAAGTCTTGGATGTCGGCGACCAGCAACAGCACATCGAGCAGATCGTCGATGTGCGTCCCCTGCTTCGCGGAGATGTCGACGAACGGGTAGTTGCCGCCCCACTCTTCCGGGACGACCTCGAGCTCGGTCAGCTGCTGCCGCACGCGAGTCGGGTCGGCGCCTTCCTTGTCGATCTTGTTCACCGCGACCACGATGGGCACCTCAGCGGCTTTGGCGTGCGAGAGCGCCTCCACCGTCTGTGGCTTCACGCCGTCGTCGGCCGCGACGACGAGCACGGCGATATCCGTCGATTGAGCACCGCGCGCGCGCATCTGGGTAAACGCTTCGTGGCCCGGCGTGTCGATGAACGTGATCGCGCGCCCGTTCTTGTGCACCTGGTACGCACCGATGTGCTGCGTGATACCGCCGTGTTCCTGCCCGACGACGTCGGTCTGGCGGATCTTGTCGAGCAGCAGCGTCTTGCCGTGGTCGACGTGACCCATCACCGTGATCACGGGCGGCCGAGGCGTGAGCAGCGACTCGTCGTCGACCTCTTCTTCGGCGCGCAGATCCTCTTCCTCGTCCGGAGAGACGATCTGGAGCTGGTACCCGTAGTCGGACGCGACGATCTCGGCCGCCTCGTCGGTCAACGACTGCGCGACGGTGTACATCTCACCGAGCAAGAACAGCTTCTTGACGATCTCAGCCGGCGTCACCCCAAGCTTGGCTGCGAGCTCGGCGACGGTGATGCCTCGGTTGACGGTGAGCGGCTTCGTCTCGGCCGGTGTCGTCGCGGCAGCAACCGCCGGTTCGGCGGGAGCCGGTGCCTTCGCCGGCGCAGCCGCGGGAGCGGCCGGCGCAGCCGGCGCAGCTTGCTTGGGCGCGCGCTCGGCTGGGGGACGGCGTTCGGCCGGTGGCCGTTCCGCGGGCGGACGTTCGGCCGGCGGCCGCTCGGCGGTTGGGCGCTGAGGAGCCGGGCGCGCCGGACGAGCGGCCGGCGTCGCGGTCGCGAGCTGCTTCAGCGTTCCCTTCTCGGAAGCTTCGCGCAGCTTCGCGACGACGTCGTTCTCGACCGTCGACGAATGACTCTTCGCGATGAAGCCCAGACCCGCCAAGGCCGCGATCACCTCGCGGCTCGACAGATCGAGCTCTTTCGCCAGCTCGTAAACCCGTTTCGGCATTCCCTCTCCTACAGGACCAGCAGCTCGTCTTCGAGCTCTGTGAAATCTACGTTGCTCGCCCGTAGCGCTCCAGCCAGGCGGCGCTGCGCCCGGTCGATGCACGGCCGCTCGGGACAAACGTACGCTCCCCGGCCGCTCGCCACGCCCTCGCGGTCCGGCCTCGCGCGGCCGTCCGGCCCGCGAACGATGCGAACCAGCTCGCTCTTGGCCCGGACCCGCCGGCATCCCACGCAGGTCCTGAGCGGCTCGCGCGTGCGGCGAGCCGCCATCCTACGCACCTCCGGACGGTGTCTCGGTCCCGGCGTCTGTAGCAACCTGCGCTGCGGGAGCCTCCTCGGCCGCCGGCTGTTGCTCCTCCGACGGGACCGCAGCCTCCTCGGCCGCCGGCTGTTGCTCCTCGGACGGGACCGCAGCTTCCTCGGCCGCCGGCTGTTGCTCCTCAGGCGCGGCCGGCGTCCGGCGTGCCTGGTCCTGCGCGAGCTGGGATTCGCTCTTGATGTCGACGCGCCAGCCCGTCAGGCGCGCGGCCAAGCGCGCGTTCTGGCCCTCTTTGCCGATCGCGAGCGATAGCTGATAGTCCGGGACGATCACGAGAGCCGTCTTCTCGCGCGGGTCGATGCGGACCTCTTTCACCTTCGCAGGGGACAGCGCCTCGGCCACGAACTTCGCCGGCTCGTCACTCCAGTCGACGATGTCGATCTTCTCGCCGCGCAGCTCTTGAACGACCATACGAACGCGCGATCCCTTCGCGCCGATCATCGCGCCCTTCGCTTCGACGCCGGGCTCCGACGACCGCACGGCGATCTTGGTCCGGTGTCCGGCCTCGCGCGCGATCGCCTTGATCTCGACGGTTCCGTCGGCGACCTCGGGGACCTCCAGCTCGAACAAGCGCTTCACCAACCCGGGATGTGTCCGCGACCACGAGCGTGTAGCGCGAGTCCGACTGCTGGACGATGCCCGTGACGATGTCGCCCTCGCGTCCCGCGTACTCGTCGTACGTGAGGTCGCGCTCGGCTTCACGGATCTTCTGCAGGATGACCTGCTTCGCCGTTTGCGCTTCGATACGACCGAATGGACGCGGCCCGATCGCTTCTTCGTTCTCGAAGGCGCCCGTCGCGTCGAGGAGCGGGTTGCCCTCCTCATCCAAGTCGTGCTGGAACACGTGGATGTCACCCGACACCGGGTCGACCTCCACGCGCGCGCCCTTGTCCTCGGGCATCGTGCGTTTGTAGGCGGCGGCAAGCGCCTGCTGCAGGCCCTCGAGCAGCGAGTTGAAGGGGATCCCTTTCTCGCGCTCGACCTGCTGCATCGCTTCGAGCACTTCCTTGATGTCCATGCCTGCTCTCTCTCGCGCCGCTACCACGGGAGCACCAGCGTCGCTTTCGCGATGTCGGCGTACGGGACCTCGACGGCCCCGCTCGCGCGCATCAGTCGCACCCGGTCACTCTTCACGTCTTCTACAGTCCCTTCTTCGTGTCGCCCGCTGGCGAGCACGACTTTCACTTTCGCTCCCGCGTGTTTCCGGAAGTCGGCCTCCGTTCGAAGCGGTCGATCAAGCCCCGGCGAGGTGACCTCGAGCGTGTATCGCCCCTGGATCGGGTCGTCCACGTCGAGCATGCGCGACAGCTCTTGGCTCACGCGCGCGCACACGTCGAGCGTGATCCCGCCCGGCTGGTCGGCCACGATCCGGACGAGCTGCGTGCGACCTCGACGGACCTGCACGTCCACCAGCTCGGCTCCGTGCCTGGTCAGCACCGGTTCGGCCAGCGACCGCAGCCGTTCCTCGAGGTCGTTCACCCCTCCCTCCTCGAGTCCGACGACGCGAAATCGGGCGAAAAAGCGGCCCAAAAAACGGTCTTGCCCCAAAAGAAAAGTGGGCGACAGCCCACTTCGCCAAGTCCGACCGAGGCTGGAAGTATAGCACCGGGGCCCGAAAAGAGCCGGTCTGGCGCCCCTAGTAGGCCTGCGCCCAGGTCGCGAGCTCAGCGCCGGGCTTCCCACAGTGGACGCAGGGCTCGCCGGGCTGCTCGGGCTGCAACGGCAGCAGGCGGATCGTCGCTTTGGTATCGGCTTTGATCTGCGCCTCGCACTCGGCGTCGCCGCACCAGGCGCCCCGGAGGAACCCGCCCCCGCCGGCGATAATCTCTTTGAACTCCTCGTAGTCTTTGGGAGTGAACGTGTTGGCTTCGCGGAACGCCAGCGCGTCCTGGTAGAGATTTTCCTGGATCTGGTCGAGCAGCTTGTCGACGGCCTCTGCCAGCGCCGTCTCGGGGATCGTCTCCTTCTCGCCGGTGTCCCGGCGCGCAACCACCACGTGGTTGCCGGCGGCATCGCGAGGCCCGAGCTCGACCCGAAGCGGCACACCTTTCAGCTCCCACTCGTTGTACTTGTAGCCGGGACGGAGCTGATCGCGGTCGTCGACCTTTACCCGGCGCGTGCCCAAAGCTTCTTTCACCCGCCCGAGCGCCTCGTGGACACGCGCGCGCTCGTCATCGGACTTGTAGATCGGAACGACGACGACCTCGTACGGCGCCAGCGCGGGCGGCAGCCGCAAACCCTTGTCGTCACCGTGGGTCATGATCACGCCGCCGACCAATCGCGTGCTGACACCCCACGACGTCGCGAACGCGTACTGCTGCTCACCTTCGCGGTCTTGGAACTGCACGCCGTACGCCTTCGCGAAGTTCTGACCCAGATAGTGCGACGTTCCCGCCTGCAGCGCCTTGCGGTCGCGCATCATCCCTTCCATCGTGAGCGTCTCTTCGGCGCCGGGGAACCGCTCGGCCGCCGACTTCCGCCCGGGAAGCACCGGAAGCCCGAGCACCTTCTCCGCCGCGTCGACGTAGACCTCGCGGAGGATCAGCAGTGCCTCGGCGATCGCTTCGTCGGCCGTCTCGTGGGCGGTGTGCCCCTCCTGCCATAGGAACTCGGTCGTGCGCAGGAACACGCGCGGGCGCAGCTCCCACCGCACGACGTTGCACCACTGGTTATAGAGAAGCGGCAGGTCGCGGTAGGACTGGATCCACTTCGCGTATGTCGCCCAGATGATGGCTTCCGACGTCGGCCGGATGACGAGGGGCTCCTCGAGCTTCTCGCCGCCGGCATGTGTGACGACGGCGACCTCCGGTGCGAAGCCCTCCACGTGCTCTGCTTCCTTC
>VAWS01000205.1:984-5494 GCA_005884515.1 Actinomycetota bacterium | reverse complement strand
ATGACGGCCGCTCGCGATGATGTTCGAGGCGAGGTCGCGCGTCTCTTCGGGCGTGTGGTCACCGAACATCGGGTCGCTGAGCATGTCGGCGAATCCGATGATCCCGTTGAGCGGCGTGCGAAGTTCGTGCGACATCATCGCGATGAACGCGGTCTTCGCCGAGCTGGCCCGCACGAGCTGCGCGTTCGCCGTGCGAAGCGCGGCCGTCCGCTCCTCGACCTGTTTCTCCAGTGTCCGGTGCTGCGTCTCGGGCTCGTTGGCCATCGCGTTGAATGAAACGGCGAGCGCGCCTATCTCGTCCTTCGCACCTTCTGGCGCGCGCACGTGCAGCTCGCCGTGCGCCAGCGCGCGCGTCGCGCCGACCAACGCGCCGACCGGCTTGGTGATCGCGCGCGCGGTGAGCAGGCCGATCCCCAGTGCGACCAGCACGGCGATGCCGACGAGCAGCGTGAGGAGCACCGACTTCCCTTGGATGCCGCCGAGCACGGCCTGAGAGGTCAAGCCGACGCCCAGGATCGCCGCGCGCTCGCCTCGCACATCGAGCGGCCCGTACAACGTCTCCATCGTCCGGCCCAGCACCCGCACGCGCACTTGGACACCGTTCGTCGTCGCGTTCCGGAAGGGGAGCGGCCCCCCGTTCGCCGTCAGCTGGGTGCCCTCAAGGGAGAAGATAACGACGCGCACGTCGGGTGCTTGGCCCATGCGCGCGGCGATGGCCGCCAGGTTTTCCGACACGACGACGGCGCCAAGTCCGTGGCCCTTCGCATCGCGCACCGGCCCGGCGACGAACAAGTCGGTCGGCGACAGCGCAGCGAACTTGTCGCCGAGCGCGTCCGTTTTCCCACGGGCGGCCAGCAGGATCGGCGCCAGGGTGAGCGCGGGTTCGTGCAGGATCTTTGGCGGCACGACTGACGTGTCGAGTCCGAACAGCACCGTGCCCGCCCGGTCGATCACCCGGACGGTGACCCGGAAGTCCGAGCGCTCGCTGTTCAACGCGATGGGCTCGAGCAATTGCCGCAGCAGGGTGCCGTCACCGCGCGCGAGGGCCGCAGCCACCCCCTGTGTGTTCGATCCGAGCTGGACGACCTGAAGCAGATTCTGCTCCTCGTTGGCGAGCGTCGCGCGCGCGCCGTCGAACGCGGACGCGAGCTGTGCAGTTGCGCGTGAGCGCGCTTCGCTGGTTGCGCCGTGCACGAGGATCGCAGTCCCGAACCCACCCCAGGCGATGATCAGGACCGCGAACGGAACCAAGATCTTCGCGTAGATCGGCAGGTTGCGGTAGCGGGGGCGTGTCATCGCACCACCACCGATACGATGTTCGAGTCCGCGAGGTCCGCGTTCGCAGCGTACGAGTGCGCGTGATCGACGATCGCGGAGTTGTGTTTGACGTGAGCCGAGCGCGCCGCACGTGAAGGAAGTGGCGCCCTTGGCTTGCACGACGTTCCCGTTGCAGAGCCAGCTCGAAAGTGTCGTCCCGTCCGGAACGTGGCTCTCGATGACGACGTCGGTCGCCGTCGCCGAGCCCGTGTTGGTCACGGTGATCACGTACGTGATGGTCTTGTTCTTCCGGACGGTCTGCGCTCCGGCGGAGATGGCGACGGAGAGGCTTGGGGACGGAGGCGGCGAGGGAGACTCAGAGGGCGACGGTGTTTGCGCCGGCACGGTCGCGGGCGGGCCGGGGGTTGACGGTTTGGAGGTGGGGGGCGTCGACACCGGTTTGCCGGCCGGCTTTGGCGTCGGTGTCGGCGCGCTCGGCGAGTGGCTCGTGATCGGGTGGAAACCTAAGACGTCGCGGGCGTAGCTCGGCCCCGCCAGAGCCGGGATGCGCACGACGGAGGCCCCCGTGACGCTGGCGACGAGCAGCGTGCCTCCGAGCGTGGATCCGACAACGCCGACTACCAGCACCGCTTTGAGAATCGGTGCCGGCACTTTCCATATCGCTCCGGCGGGCCCGGAGCTGGGCGCGCGCGCCATTCGAACCTTCCCTCTCCCTACATAGAAAGGTTCGGCTTCCGCGTGCTCCGTCTGTAGACAACACGTGACGCAACGCCATGGACCTTTCGGTCGGTCGCGGGACGAACCGGGCGCCTTTTAGGTCAGACGTTTTCGCGTTCTTCGATCCAACGGTCGATCCGCTCCCACCACACGTAGAGCCACTCGATGACTTCGTCGCGATCGTGTGGCACCTCCGAGGGTGGGATGCGCCAGTAGCGCGCGTGCACGGGGTGCTCGAGCGGGATCCGGCTCCAGAGGTCCTTGAACGATCCGATGTCTTCGAGAACCGAGTGCGCGACGAGCACGATGTCGGCGTCGGTCGCGCTGTCGATCGCGGCGATGACGCCGTTGTGACGCGGAGGAAGGACGTGCTCCATCTTCTCCGCGCGCACGGCCGAGCGGTCGTAGCCCTTGCCGCGGAGGTACTCGATCGCGCGCATCCTGACCCGCGGCGTGAAGTCCTTGCCTTCGGGGAAGAGGACGAACGCGTCCATCTGCCCCAAACCGCGCGCGAGATCGCCGATCGCGGTCGTGTAAAGGTCCCGGCGCGTCGGATCGTGACGGATGAACCGGTTCGGCAACCGGTTGAGCATCGTGTCATAGAGGGGCTCCCACTGGAGCTTCGCGAGCATGACGATGCGCGGGTGCCGGCGGAAGCCGACGAGCAGCGTCCCGATCAGCAGCAGCGAGTTCCCGGGCCCGGCGTGGCGGCTGAACACGAGGATCGGTCCGGGTTTCGGGCTCGGCGGGTCTTCGATGTGGATCGAAAGCCGGAAGCACCGCCGAACGACGTGGTTCGTCTGCCGGAGCCACCAGCGCATGAAGCCGTAGTGCGCGTTCTGCATCCCTTCCGAGCGGATGCGCACACCGAAGCCGCTCGCGATCCAGAGGACGAACATCAGGACGAGACCGGCGACCTCGAGCGCCAGGTAGCAGACGACGAATGCGACGAGCCGCACGGTGCGCCAGCTCCCCGGGAGGAACAGATCGGCCACGGCGGCCGCAAGGATCAAGAGGGGCGAGAGGCCGATCAGCGCGAGGCACAGGACGAGCGCGAGCGGCGCAAGGATGAGCCGTCGCACGATGCGAGGTGGCAACCGATCCAACCCCCGTCCCTTCACCCGCCTTGGCGGGAGGATATCTCCTCAGGACTTCGGTACAGGCAGGGTGGAGAGGTACTCGCCGGCCGCGCGGTGCGCACGCGCGATCCGGCCGGCGACCGCGCGGAAGTCTCGGTAGTTGAGCTGCCTGAGGCTCGGCCGCTGGGGTTCGCCGCTGGGGAGGACGTGCGCGACGACGCCCTTGGGGAGCGTCGCGAGGTCGCGCGCGAATCGGTGCCTGCGCGCGATCTCGAACGCCACCAGCGCGACCTGAACCGGCGTCTTCGGCGGCGCCAGGGGAGCCTCGACTCGGCCGACCTGCAGCACGTAGATCTCTTTCGCGCCGAGGTCGACCGCGCGCGAGATGGGGATGCTGTTCACGATCCCGCCGTCGACGAAGTGCTCGCCGCCGATCGCGACCGGCGGCAGGACGCCGGGAACCGCTGCCGATGCGAGGATCGCATCGACGAGCGGCCCTTCGTGGAACCAGTGCTCCGCCGCGCGTTCGATGGACGCCGCGACACAGTGGAAGGGGACCTTCAGCTCTTCGAACGTGGTGGCGGGGAGAAGCTGCTCGATCATCGTTCGGAGCGCGCGGTTCGAGTGCAGCGCCGTGCGTGTTCGAACGAGGTTCGCGGCACCGGCCAGGATCGAGCCGCCGAAGATCTGATCTTCGTTCAACGTGAGCCAGACGTTCCGCAGCCGTTCCACCGTCTCGAGGGTCGGCGAGGCTGCGACCGCCGCTCCGTTCATCGCTCCGACCGACGTGCCGACGACGACGTTCGGTTTGATCTCGTGCTCGAAGAGCGCGCGCAGCATGCCGACCTCGTAGGCGCCGTTGTGCCCGCCCCCGCCCAGCACGAAAGCGACCCGTGGTCGTCGTGGGGACCGAGGCTGGTCACTCATGGCGGGTCATCATATGGTTGCGAGGACATGGGCAAGCGCACGCGGCTCGCCGCCCTACTCGGGGTACTGATCGTTGCCCTCGTATCCTGCGGCGGCGGCTCGAAGCCGCCGGTCGCGAGCTCACGCACGCCGACGCCGAGCGCCTCCGCGAAACCGAAGCCGACGCTCGCCGGCGACTACACAGTGACGGCGACGCCGTGCGTGAACATGCGGAAGGCCCCCGATGTGGGCGTGAACATCCTCATGTGCGTTCCGAACGGCAGCACCGTCGGCGCAGACGGACAGAGCCGCAAGAACGCCGGATATACCTGGTACCACGTGACCTACAAGAAGCAGTCGGGGTGGATCGCGAACCAGTACTTGAAGCGCGCGCCTTCGCCGTCTGCCTCGGCTTCCTAGCGCGTGGTCGTCGCAGGCGCGCTGATCGCCGTCGCGACCGGCGTCGCGTACAACCTGGGCGCCGCGTTGCAGAAGCGCGAAGCCGTCGAGGTTGCCATCGGCACGAAGCA
>VAWS01000205.1:0-948 GCA_005884515.1 Actinomycetota bacterium | reverse complement strand
TGGGCGTGCGCTTCCTCCACGAGCGGTTCCGCACGTCTGAGCTCGCCGGGGTTGCGCTCGTCGCCGCCGGGGCAGCCGCAGCGGGAGCCGCCGAGGCCGGCTCGACCGCGTCCCACGAAGCGCTCCGCTTCGGCGTGCAGTTCCTCATCGTGATCGTCGCGGCCGTGTGTGCGATGCTCACCCTGCGCTGGCGGACGGGGGTGGCGTACGGCGCCGCGTCGGGCTTCGGGTTCGCCGGGGTGGCGATCTTCTCGAAGGAGATCGGAGACGGGTTCGCGAAGCGCGGCTTCGCCGCTGTGCCGCACTTGCTGGCGAGCCCGGCGCCGTATCTATTGCTGGTCGTATCACTCGGTGCCCTTTCTTTGCTTCAAGCCGGCTTCCAGCTTGGGAACGCGGCCTCGGTGATGGCCGCTCTGTCGGTCCCGGAATCGATCGGTCCGCTGATCGCCGGCTTTGGCCTCTACCACGAGAAATACCCGCACGGCCTCGCAGCGGTTATCCTTCCGGCCGGCCTCGCGTGCGCGATCGCCGGGTCGGCGCTGCTTGCGCGCCACGGCCGGAAGCTGGGCGAGCCGGCGGAGATCGCGGCCGCGTAGGCCTAGCCGACGTGCGCCGACGTCAGGATGTACGAGGCAACGACGACTGCGATATAGCCCCCCGCTTGAAGCGCCCGTCGCGCGCTTCCGCGTTGCTTGGCCGCCCCTTCGAGCGCCGAAGAGATAACGAAGCCCCCGATCAAGCCTCCGATGTGTGCGCGAAGATCGATGCCCGGCGTCTCAACTCCGATGAAGAGGTTGATTGCGATCAGGAAGATCCAGCTTCGCAACTGCGCGCGCATCCCGGGACGATCTCGGTTCCACAGAACCATCGCGAGCCCCGCCCCGATGACGCCGAAGATCGCGCCCGACGCACCTGCGCTCAAGCTTGCATGGGAGTACGCGAGGGACG
>VAWS01000201.1 GCA_005884515.1 Actinomycetota bacterium | reverse complement strand
AACGGTTCGGTGCGGCATCCGGTCGAAGTCACACTCACCCGGCGCTGGTACATCTTGAACGCTCCGGGCACGCATCCGTCGCGCGGCCCGTGGAACGAATTCACGTATTACGCGCTGGCGATCACGCCGTCGCTCCTGGCGGGGGGCTCGTGATGGGTGGGATCGCAGCGGCATGGCGGCGCTTCTGGTTCGAGCCCCAGCCGACGTCGACGCTCGGCGTGGTCAGGATCGCATTCGGCATCGTGGCGCTTGGGTGGACGGTTTCGCTCGCGCCGGACCTGCGGACGTTCTTCGGAACATCGGGCATCGTTCCGACCCAACCGAGCGCGCGCTGGTGGTTCGACCCGCTTCAAAAGTTCCACAGCGACACCGCGCTCTTCGCCCTCTACGCGGTGCTCATCGTCGGCGCGATCTGCCTGGTGATCGGATTCCAGTCACGACTCGCATCTCTGGTGGTGTTCCTCGGCATCCTGACGCTCGAGCGTCGCAATCCGTACATGTTCAACTCGGGCGACGTCCTCGTTCGGAATCTGGCCTTCTATCTCATGCTGGCCCCGACTGGGGCGGCTCTCTCCATCGATCGATGGCGAAAGGCGAAGGATCGGTTCTGGGAGTTCCCCGCGCGCGCCCCTTGGGGCTTGCGTCTCATCCAGATCCAGCTGAGCGCGGCGTACGCCGCGACCGTCTGGGCGAAGGTTCAAGGGACGACGTGGAACAACGGCACCGCCGTCTCCTACGCCCTCCGGCTCGGAGATCTGCAGCGATTCCACGCTCCCGGGTTCATCACCCATAACTTGCTGATCTCGAACATCATGACTTTGGGGACGCTCGCGCTCGAGGCGTCGCTTGCCGTTCTGATCTGGAACCGCAAGGCGCGACCGTATGTCTTGGCGCTGGGCATTTTTATGCACGTCGCCATCGCGTTGAACATCATGGTCGGCTTCTTCTCGATGGCCATCCTGACCGCGTACCTGGCGTTCATACCGCCGGACACGATGACGCGGGTCATCGAAAGAGCACGGCTCCGCTTCCGCCGGTCGGCCGAGATCAAACCCATCGATGCCTCGCCCGTTGCGACACCACAGAGCACGTAGCCTTCGAGTCGCGCTGGCGGCGGCCATCTTCGCTTCCGTCTTCATTGCGTGTGGGTCAATCTCGAGCAAGCCGGTCGCGTGGGAGGCGGCGCAAGTCACGTCGACCGACCGGAGCTTAACGGTGACCTATGGGCTCGACTCCTGCCAGGACCTCGATCGCGTTGAGGTCGCGTACAGTCGCTCGGCCGTCACCGTCACGGTCTTCGCCGTGCCGAACCAGAACGCGTGTAGAGGCCTTCGTTTTGTCCGGACTGTGGACGTGCCGCTTCGCGAGGCGCTTGCCGGGCGCGACGTGCTGGACGGGGCGCGCGCGCGGTAAGGATCAGCGACCCGTGTTGCCGCGCTCGAGCGCGCGCGCGATTACCACGCGCTGGATCTGGTTCGTCCCTTCGTAGATCTGCGTGATCTTCGCGTCGCGCATCATGCGCTCGACGGGGAACTCCTTCACGTAGCCGTACCCGCCGAGGATCTGAACCGCGTCGGTCGTCACCTTCATCGCCGTGTCCGACGCGAAGCATTTCGCGATGGCCGCCCAGTAGCTCACGTCGGGTTCTTTGTTCACGACCTTCATCGCTGCCTTGTAGACCAAGAGCCGCGCGGCTTCGATCGCCATCGCCATGTCGGCGAGCATGAACTGGATCCCCTGGAATCCGACGATCGACTGCCCGAACTGCTGCCGCTCCTTCGCGTAGGCGAGCGCATGGTCGAACGCGCCTTGCGCGATGCCGAGCGCCTGCGCGCCGATCGTCGGCCGCGAGAAGTCCAGCGTTTGCATCGCGTACGTAAAGCCCATGTTCACCTCGCCGAGAACGTCCTCGGCTGGCGCAACGTAGTTATCGAGCAGCACCTCGCGCGTCGGCGATCCGCGGATCCCCATCTTGTGCTCCTCGCGGCCGAGCCGTCTGGGTCGGTGACGGCGAAGTACGTGTAGGCGTTGGCGATGCCGGCGTTCGTGATGAAACGCTTCTGCCCGTTCAGGACCCACGAGTCGCCGTCGCGCACAGCGCGCGAGCGCATCGCCGCTGCATCCGACCCCGACTCGGGCTCCGTCAAGCAGTACGCGAGCTGCCGATCGCCCCGCACGACGCCGCCGATCAGCTCCTTCTTCTGGTCCTCGTTCCCGGCCAGCATCACCGGCATCGACCCGAGCCGGCTCACCACGGGGATCAGCGACACGCCGGCCGACACCCTGCAGATCTCTTCAATGAAGACGCAGAACTCGAGCAGCCCGCCCGACCCGCCGAACTCCTCCGGATAGCCGATCGCCATCAGGTCGTTGCGGACGAGCAGCTGATGCATGTCGTGCGGATACTCGTCCTTGGCGTCGATCTCGGCCGCGCGCGGGGCGATCTTCGCTTCCGCCAGCTCGCGTACGGTCCTGCGGAAGAGCTCGAGTTCTTCGGAGAGACGGAAGTTCTCGGTCATGAAGGCAATCGTACCGGCCGCTCGCACCGCGGTCGCATTGACCGGCGCGCGCGCTGCCCGTATACCGCAGGGCCATGACCGACTACCCGCTCGAGCCCGACGCGGAGGAGATGCGCGCGATCGCAGGTCGGGCCGTTGACTTCGTCGTCGGCTTCATCTCGTCGCTTCCGGACGCCCCGCACGTCGACCTCGACGCGCTCGACGACGCGCTCGCCCGCGTGCGAAGCGACGCCCCCGAGATGGGAACAGCCTTCGAGGAGCTGATCGCCCAGGTCGCGCTCGGCGCGCGCAAGGCGTTCAATCCGGCCGGGCCGGGATACATGGCGTTCATCCCGGGCGGGGGCCTGTTCACCGCCGCCGTCGCGGACTTCCTCTCGCTGTCGGTCAACCGCTTCGTGAACCTCTGGAACGCCGCGCCGGTGTTCGCCGCGATGGAGGCCGACGTCATCCGCTGGCTCTGCGGCATGTTCGACTATCCGGAGCACGCGCGCGGCATCCTTACGAGCGGTGGCTCGATGTCGAACCTGTCGGCGATCGTGACGGCGCGCGCGGCCAAGCTCGGCGAGGAGTTCGCCGACGGTTGCATCTATGTCACGGAGCAGACGCACGCGTCGGTCGCGAAGGCAGCGGGGATCGCGGGGTTCCCGTTGCGCGCACTGCGAAAGGTGCCGGTCTCGGACGAGCTTCGGATGGTTCCCGAGGCGCTGCAGCGGCTCGTCAAGGAGGACCGCGACGCCGGCCGGAAGCCGTTCCTCGTAGTCGCGTCGGCCGGGACGACCAACACCGGCGCTATCGATCCGCTCGCGACGGTCGCCGATATCAGCGAGACGCATGGGCTCTGGTTGCACGCCGACGCCGCGTACGGAGGCTTCTTCGCGTTGACGGAGCGCGGCCGCGCGCGCCTGGCCGGCATCGACCGCGCCGACTCGATCACGCTTGACCCCCACAAGACGTTGTTCCTGCCGTACGGCACGGGCGTGCTTCTCGTCCGAGACGGCGAGAAGTTGCGACAAGCGCACCGTGCGAAGGGCGACTACCTCCAAGACCTGTCGCCCGAGGGCGACATCCCCAACTTCACCGACTATTCGCCCGAGCTCTCGCGAGACTTCCGCGGCTTGCGCGTGTGGCTGCCGCTGAACCTGCACGGTATCGAAGCGTTCCGCACGGCGCTCAACGAGAAGCTCGATCTGACCCGTCTGCTTTACGAAGCGTTGAAGAGAGAGCCAGGCTTCGACGTCCCCTGGGAACCGGAGCTCACGGTCGTGCCGTTCCGCTACGTGCCGAAGAGCGGCGACGCTGATGCGTTCAACCGGCGGCTGCTCGAACGGATCAACGCGTCGCAGCGGATCTTCCTGTCGAGCACCCTGTTGAACGGCGCGTTCTGGCTGCGCGCGTGCATCGTGAGCCACCGAACGCATCGCGATCGCGTGGAGGAAGCGGTCACGATCATCACGGACGCGGCGCGTGCGCTCGATGCTTCTTGACCTTCGCCGCGTCGTCTTCGGTCGCGTGTGACTCCGGCGGCACCTGGGTGACCTTGCCCTCCGCCGCCGCGCGCAGCGCGCGATAGAGCGCGCTCTCCTTCACGTTCTCCGCGTTCGACGGGAGGTCGACCTCGAAACCGACCTCGCCGGCGCCGGCGTCGTAGACGCGCGCGCCGAGGTT
This sequence comes from Actinomycetota bacterium, assembly GCA_005884515.1. Classification (GTDB taxonomy): domain Bacteria; phylum Actinomycetota; class AC-67; order AC-67; family AC-67; genus AC-67. The sequence goes on along the minus strand of VAWS01000201.1, from coordinate 674 downwards.
CTCGAGCAGCTCGCGGATCGGCTGGTTCTCCGCCAGCGCTTCGCCGACGAAATGCGTGATGCCGTTGGCGAGCGCCGACGCGCCGAGCAGCTGCAGCAAGATCGTCCCGGCACCCCGGCGCTGGTACGCATCGACGACGACGATCGCCGCTTCGGCTGCGGTCGGGTCGTCGCGCATCCGCACGTAGCGCGCAACGCCGACGCCGCCGTGATCGTCGGCGTTGAGCCCGATCCACGCGAAGTGGTCGATGTAGTCGATCTCGGTGAGATAGCGGAGCAGCGGCGCGCGCAGCTTGTCCATGTAGCCGAGGAACCGCCGGAAGCGCGTCTGTGGAGAGAGCTGCGCGAAGCCTTCGACCAGCAAGTTCTTGTCTTCTGGGACGATCGGCCGGACGAGCATCCGTGTCCCGTCCTTGAGCGTCACCGTCGTCGTGTGAGACTCGATGAAGCTGGGGGTCGGCGGCGCGGCCATGACGTGGGTATATCACCGGTTTGACCGGCGCGCGCGCGACGATAATCCTTTGCGAAACGTCCGCGAGGAGGACCGGTGGCCGCGAGCATCTACGAGATCGGTGACGTTCCGCCGCTCGGCGAGATCCCGGCGCGCATGTACGCGCAGGTGATCCGCCCCGAACGCTTCGGCGAGCCGGAGAAAGCGTTCCAGATCGAAGAGAT
>VAWS01000211.1 GCA_005884515.1 Actinomycetota bacterium | reverse complement strand
TGTGGTCACCAAGAGCATCTCCGCGCCCGGCAGGTACTGCGCGATCGAGATCGAAACGTCGCCGGTGCCCGGCGGCATGTCGACCAGCACGTACTCGACGTCGCCCCAGTACACGTCGGCCAGGAACTGCTGCACGATCTTGTGGAGCATCGGACCGCGCCAGATCATCGGCTGCTCGTCCGGCACCAAAAAGCCCATCGAGATCACCCGGACGCCGTGTGCTTCCAGCGGCAGGGCCATCCCATCGAAGGCCGTCGGCCGGCCCGCCGCCCCGAGCATCCGCGGCTGGCTGAACCCGTACACGTCGACGTCGACGATCCCGACCTTGTAGCCGAGCTGCGCGAGCGCCACGCCGAGGTTCGCCGTCACCGACGACTTCCCGACGCCCCCCTTGCCCGAGGCCACCAGGATCGCGCGCGTCTGCGTCCCTTGCTGCCAGAACGCGACCGGCCGCTCCTGGGCCTGGGGCTGGCCCGCGCGCAGCTTGGCAACCATCGCCTGGCGCTGCTCCTCGGTCATGACACCGAGGACGACTTCCACGCGATCGACGCCGTCCACCTGCTTCACGGCCGCCGTGACGTCCTTCGTCAGGCGGTCCTTCAGCGGGCAGCCGGCCACCGTCAGCAGGACCTCGACGATCACGTTCGGACCGTCGATCGTGACGCCTTTCACCATGTCGAGCTCGGTGATCGGCCGGTGGATCTCGGGGTCCATGACCGTCGCGAGCGCCTCGTAAAGCTGCTGTTCGGTGGGCATCGGGCTCCTCGTGGCTGGGTATGAACCAGGCTAGCACGGACAAAGAAGCCCCATGAACGCGGTCCTAACCAAGAACGCCGTGCAGCGTCACCGAGCGAGCCGCATAATGGTTGCGGAGCGAAATGTAAGGCCCCCGGGGCGGCCAAAGCCGACCAGCTCCCCCACCGTCTTCGGGGGCCTCACCGGGCCGACCGGCGCCGTAAGCATCGGCCGGTCCGGCGAGCATCGGACGCATCGCCGCTCCTAGACTGGCCGTTGATGAAGGTCGGTCTCGCGCTCCCGCACTACGACTTCTCCTTCCCTTCGGGGGACTTTTCGTTCCCGTCCGAGCAGCCTGCAACCGTCGCGCGCGTCGTCGAGTACGCGCGCCGCGCAGAGCAGCTGGGCTTCGACTCGGTCTGGGTCTCCGACCATCTCTTCCTCGATCTCGCCAAGTACGGCGGCCCCCCGAAGCGGTACGGAACGCCTGAAGCGACGGCCATGCTGACTGCGCTGGCCGCGGCGACCACGCACGTCCGGTTCGGCTCCCTCGTGCTGTGCGCGTCGTTCCGGCACCCCGTCTTCCTGGCCGCGCAGCTCCAGACCATCCACGGGATGAGCGACGGCCGTCTCGAGGTCGGTCTGGGCGCCGGCTGGTACGAGGCCGAGTTCAACGCGGCCGGCATCCCGTTCGGGACCGCGGGCCAGCGCATCGACCGCCTTTCGCTGGTCGCCGGGCAGCTCGACGCGCGCCTCGACCCCCGGCCCGCGATCATCGTCGGCGGGAAGGGCGGCCCCAAGCTTGCGCGCGTGGTGGCCGAGCATGCCGATGCCTGGAATGTGTGCTGGCGGATCACCCCGGATGAGTACCGCGCGCGCCTCGGCACGCTGCACCAGGCCTGCGCGCGCGCCAAGCGGGACCCACAGACGGTTGGACTCTCCGTCGGCCTCTACACGCTGCTCGGGACCGACCGGAACGACCTCGAGGCGCGCTACGAGGCCCTCCAGCGATGGACGCCGGGCGGGGCGCTCGACGGCGTGCCGCTGGCCAAGCACGCGGACGGGGCCTTGGTCGGGACGATCGAGGACTGCGCCGCGACGATCAAGGAGTTCGAGGCGCTCGGCGTCTCGGAGATCATCCTGTCGGCGGCGTCGCTCCCGTTCTCGGTCTACGACGACGACCAGCTCGAGCTTGCCGCGCGCGAGCTCATCCCGCAGGTCCGGGGCTGATGGACCCGCGCGAGGCTGCTCTCCAGGTTCTTCGCGACGACCCCGAGGCCGAGCTGCACTGGACGGTGATCTGGGATCGCGCGCTGAAGGCCGGGTACGTCGACCCGTTCACGCAGGCCGGCGCACGCGACGAGGTCGTCGCGGCTCTTTCGGCCGAGGCCCGCAGCGGCGGCATCGAGAAGACCTCGAAAGGAACCTACCGGCTCCCTCGCGCGTCCCCGGGCTGAAGGTCTGCCCTTCCGGCCATGTGGCTTGGCCGGATGCACGACCGTAGAATCGGCCAGAACTCCTCACCGCCCGGGAGGGCCATGACGTCAAGGATCGCACGCGCGGCGGCAGCATGTCGGCGGCCAAGGCATCAACGCGCTGGAGGGTCTGTTCAACCGGTTGCGCGACGCGCAGTGGAACGTGAGGAGGAGCGAGCCGGGCGGCGGGCTCGAGCTCGACGCGACGAAGTCGTTCACGAACAAGCAGACCTTCGCCGAGGCGATGAGGGACCTCTCCGGCGGCTCGACTACCGGGTCGGGCGCGCTCGGCGGCTACTCGCTTGGGTACACCTCGCACGGGTCGTTCTTCAAGACGAAAACCGATTTCTCGGGGACGGTCGATACGACTACGTGGCGCGCGATCCTCGCCGCGGCCGTAACGAAAGGCGATCAAAAGGCGGCGCAAGCGCTGCTGGATTCCGCCTCGGACAACTTCCACTTCGAGATCCTCGCCACGCTGCCGGGATCGGTCTCGGTCGGCAAAGGCGACGGGACCGTGACGAACGGAGAAGCGATCTGGCGTCCGGCACTCGGCTCGCGCGTCGACATCTCCGCGTCCGCGTCGGCGATCAAGACCTCGTCGCTGTTGTTCGTCGGCGTGCCGGCGTTGCTGTTGCTCGCGGGGTTCGGCTGGTACGCGATCGGGCGGCGGCAGAAGCCGCTGATCGCCGAAGCGCCGACGCCGGCGCACCGCAGGCGTGAACGCGTCGTGCGCGCGCCGCAGCCCGTCGAGCAGCTGCTCGCGATCATCCCGGATCCGGAACCGACAGCACCGGCTACGCCGGTCTCGCTTGAGAAATCGGTTATCGAGCTCGATGTACCGGAAGCGCGTCCGGCCGAGCCGACGGCGCAATAATCAGCCGGTAACGACCGCCATGTCTTCCACCGGCGCGGCCGGTGGCAGCGGCGTCAGCACCACGATCTCGCACTCTTTCTTCCAGCGGTTGACCGCTGCGTCGCCGTCCTTCAGGTTCAGCCGCCGGCCGACGAGCAGGTCGCGCGCGATCTCGTCCCAGCGCGCGTCCTTCGGCAGCGTTTCGACGGTGCACTCCACGTCGGCGACTTCCGATCGCTTCTCTTTCGAGCGCGCGATCAGGTGAACCGACGCCGCCTCCGTCAGGCCCGGCACTTGCTGCTCGCCCGGACCGACGAGGACATACACGCGTCCGTCTTCGTAGCCGTACCAGATCGGCCATTCCGTGTGCGCTTCGTAACGCGGCACCTTGACGGGGGCGGCCGGCCGCTGCGGATCGCGCTCGAGCGGCTCTGCGAAGGAAAGCCACGCGATCGTCGACTTCGACAGCGCCGCGTCGAGCGGTCCGGGCACGATGCCTTCGGTCGGTGACTCTTGCTGCAGCACCTGGAACGAGAAGGTCGCGACGATGTCGTCGAAGATCGAGTACTGGAGGCTGTACGTCCCGGGAGCGGGGAACCGTACGTCGCGGAGCTCGCTGTCGATGACGCGAGGCTTCGACTCGCCGTCGAGCTCGAACTGCCGCTCCCAATTCCCGAGCGTTTTCCCGTCCGCGTCGATGATCTCCAACGCGTCGATGTAGACGCCGCCGGGGCCGGTCAAGCGACGGATCACGAGGAACGGGTACGCGACGTTCCCGCGCGCGCCGAGGTACACGACGTCGCCTGCGTTCGGGTCGGTCTCGGCAAGGATGCGATCGAGGATGCGGAAATCGTGCACGTTGACGTCGGCCACACTCGCTCCTTCAACGGTCGTCGGAGAACCGGCGGGATTATAGCGGGGGCGAGCGCAGCCTTCGGCGGCAGGCTGCTCGAACCCATGGGGTATGTTGTGCGCACGATGGCGCAAGGCGCGAAGGACGAGCAGCCTGTGGCCGAAGCGGAGGAAACCTCCGTTCCGCAGGACATACGTGCGGTCCAAACGATCAAGCACGAGTCGATGTTCTTGCTGTCCGATCGCTACGGGGACATCGTCGACGGCAGCCCTGCGGCCCTGGGTCTGTACTTCCGGGATACACGGTTCCTGTCGCGCTGGGAGCTGCGGATCGACGGGCAGCGGCCGCTGTACCTGCACTCGGCGGCCGACCGGAACTACTCGATGCTGATCGAGACGACGTTGCCGCGCGAAAAGATCGACGACCATGGGCGCCGGAAGACCCAGAACCTGCAGGTTTCGCGGCAGCGACGGCTCGGCGCCGGGATGCACGAGACCATCAAGCTGCTGAACCACGGTGCCGACGCGCGCGACATCCAGGTCGAGATCCGCTTCGGCGCAGACTTCCTCGACGTCTTCGAGGTGCGCGGCGTGATCCGCGACGCGCGCGGGAAGACGCGCGAGCCCGACGTTGTGGGCGGCGAGGCGACGCTCGCGTACGACGGACGGGACGGCGTGGTGCGCGCGACAAGGCTCACGTTCGATCCGGCGCCGACGGTGCTGGACGGGACGCACGCGCAGTGGCGCGTGACGGTCCCGCCGAGGTCGGCGGTGACGCTGAACGTCGCGGCGCTTCCGTCTGCTGGAGAAGCCGTGCCGCCGGACCTCGAGCTCGATCAGATGGAGCGCGAGTATCAGGTCTGGCGCAAGAAGTGCACGCGTTTCCGCTTGTCGAACACGCAGCTGCAGCGCTACCTCGATAAGGCGGTGCTCGACCTGCGGATGATGCAGACGATGTCGGAGGACGGTTTGCCGGCGATCGACGCCGGCGTGCCGTGGTTCTCGACATTGTTCGGGCGCGACTCGCTGATCACCGCCTACCAAGCGTTGCTCGTCAATCCCGAGCTCGCGAAAGGGACGCTCGCGAAATTGGCGCAGCTGCAAGGCGAGAAGGTCGACGATTGGCGCGACGAGGAGCCCGGGAAGATCTTGCACGAGGTGCGCGTCGGCGAGCTCGCCGCGGTCGGCGACATCCCGCACACGCCGTACTACGGCTCGATCGACTCGACGTCCGACGACGACGGCTACGTCGAGTACAAGAGGCGTTCCGGCGGTGGGCTCGACAACCAAGGCTGGAAGGACTCGTTCGACGGGATCTTGCACGAGGACGGGTCGATCGCCGAAGCGCCGATCGCGCTCGCCGAGGTCCAGGGGTACGTGTACGACGCGAAGCGGCGCATCGGGCGGGTCGCGCGCGCGCTCGGTCACGACGACATCGCCGAGCAGCTCGAGCACGAGGCTGTGCAGCTCAAGGAACGCTACAACCGCGACTTCTGGATGAACGAGAACAACACGTACGCGGTCGGTCTCGACGCGAACAAGAAACAGATCAAGTCGGTGACGTCGAACCCGGGCCACGGCTTGTGGTCGGGGATCGTCGAGAACGCCAAAGCACAACGGCTGGCTCGCCGGCTGTGCGCGCCGGACATGCTGAGTGGCTGGGGCGTGCGGACGCTGTCGGCGATGAACCCCGGCTACGACCCGATCGGATACCACACCGGCTCGATCTGGCCGCACGACAACTCGATCATCGCGCACGGGCTGATGCTCTACGGGTTCATCGACGAGTCGAACCGCGTGATCAACGAGCTGGCGCTGGCCGGCGCTTTCTTCGACTACCGCTATCCCGAGCTCTTCTGTGGGTATGCGCGCGACGACGTCCCGGTGCCGGTGGAGTACCCCGTCGCGTGCAGGCCGCAAGCGTGGGCGACGGGCGCTCCGCTGCTGATGATGCGGTCATACGCGGGCATGACGGCCGACGTGCCGAACAAGACGCTGTCGATCGTGCGGCCGTCGCTACCGGCGTGGCTCGAGCGCGCGGAGGTCATCGGCATGCGGGTGGGGAGCGCGCGCGTGGACCTGCTGTTCGTGCAGAGCGGGGGAACGACGGGCGTGCAGGTGATGCGGAAAGACGGCGATCTGGACGTGATAGTCCGGTACTAGGTCGTGACGCGCGGGCGGCGGCCTTCGAGCGCGCCTCGGTCTTGCAGGAACTCGTACAGCCCAGCCGTCAGCTCGTACTCGGTCAGGTCTGCGACATTGACCCATCTCGCTTCCGATGCGTCGTCCCCCGGCGTTAGCTCCTTCGACCGCGGTTTCGCCCAGAAATCCAGGATCACGTAGTGGTACTCGACCTTGCCCTCGTCGTCGGGGACGATCCGCTCGGCGACCCCCGCGAGGCCTTCGACGTCGATCTCCACGCCGGTCTCCTCGCGCACCTCGCGCGCGACCGCTTCACGAAGCGTCTCGCCCCATTCGACCCGGCCGCCCGGTAACGACCACTGGCCC
>VAWS01000057.1 GCA_005884515.1 Actinomycetota bacterium | reverse complement strand
CCGCTGCTCTGGAGTGGCCATACCGATCGTTCCAACCCGATGTCATGGAATCGTAACGAGCAGCATCTTCGCAGGTCAGCGCGCAGGCGTCGACTCGATGCTTTGAAGTCGTGGGAGGATTTTGGTAACAAAGGCCGAACACTTCGGCTGGTCGGCCGATACCAAGTCATCCTGTCGGAAGAAGGTGGGGGAATCGTCGCGGTGCCTGGGGTAAACAAAGTCGCACGTCTCGTCGTTGTCTCCATCGTCATAAGCCTCACCCTTCCCCTCGCTCCGGCGACCGCTTCAACCAACAGCAGCCTCGAGCAAACACGCCGTGACCTTCTCGCCGCGCGCGCGCGCCTGAACGCAGCCGTCCAAACGGACGCACAGATCCTCGGCGTGCTGAACACGATCAACCACAAGCTTTCGGTACAAGAATCATTGCTCGCCGCTTCGCAGAACAACTTGAGCATGATCGGGATCCAGATCACGTCGATCCAACGTCAACTCGGGTCCCTCGAGCAGCAGCGATTGCAGCGCGTCGGCGTCATCGCGAAGCGCGCGCGTGCCCTGTACATCATGGGCCCGATGGACGGGATGAACGCGCTTGTATCGTCGAAAAGCATCGCCGACTTCTACGGCCGCGCAGGGACGCTCGAATTCGTCGCCGGCTACGACACGCGCGTGCTGCAGGACCTCCAAGTGATCAAGAACCAGACGAACCAGGCCAAGTCCGTGCTGCGGGCCGAGATGACGCAAGCGGCGCAGGTTCGCGACCAGATCGCGCAGCGGGTCGAGGTCGTGAACGAGGCCGCCCAGGTCCAGCAGGACGCCCACAACGCCCTCGCCGGGCGCATCGCCGGTTACCGGAGTGAAGTCGCGTCCCTTCAGCAGGACCAAGCCATGATCGAGCGGATCATCGCCCAGCGCTCCTCGCACGGTTCGATCGGCGGCCCCGCCGGCCGGCTGGGCTTCGGGTGGCCGACCGTCAGCCACCGGATCAACTCCCCGTACGGGCCGCGGTGGGGCGGCTTCCACACGGGCATCGACATCTGGTGCCCCGAAGGCAACCCCGACTTCGCGTCGAAAGACGGGACCGTCATCGCGGCGGAGTGGGGCGGCGGCTACGGCAACATGACGATCATCGATCACGGCGGCGGCTACTCGACGCTATACGCGCATCAATCTCGCATGTTCGTGCACCAGGGCCAGGTGGTGCACCGCGGGCAGCAGATCGGCGCGTGCGGAGCGACGGGGAACGCGACCGGCGCGCACCTGCACTTCGAGATCCGGGTCAACGGGCATCCGGTGAACCCCGCGCCGTACCTGCCTTAGCTGTAGAAGACGTCGACGTCCTGCAAGGACTGCATCGGAAGCGCGCGCTCGGCTTTCGTCACCGTGTCGATCAAGAACACTGCGCCGAACACGGGGCCGTCGCATGCGCCGGGGCACGGGGTGACGACTTGCGCCCATAACGAGTGAGGCCCGGCGAACACCGGGCGAGCGCGGCCCGGCTTGGAGACGGTCACGACGGTAAGCGCGCGCAGATCGAGCACCCGCACTCTCACCGTGGTCGAGAAATCGCCCGAATCGAACGCGATCTTGGACCCGTCGGGTGATTGCCACGGGTCGAACCAATTTGTCTTTCGTAACGTCCGGGTGGAACCGCTGCTCGCCGTCCACGCGCGCACCCCGCCCGAATCCATGAAGTACACGGTCTTGCCGTCCCGCGAGAACAAGCCCATCGTCGGTTCTCGGGACATGGCCACAGAGAAGGCCAAGGAGCCATCGGCCCCGCGAACTTGGAACTGGCTCTGGTCCGGTGGAACCGAGGAGTCGCCGTCCGCGGGCGTGTAGACGACCAGCACGTACGCGCCGCCGCTCGTGTACTGGATGCGGACGTCGTCGAACTGCGACACGCCCCGTCCAGGCGCGCGCGCCAGGGTCGCGACCGACTGAGTGGCGCCGTCGGAGATCGATCGGTAGCGGAGGTGCGGGTACGAGCTCGAGTCCGTCTCGATGTAAGCAACCGTCCCGCCGTCGGGACTCCACCCGTACGCCTGGATCCCCCCCGGCGCCGTGAACACATCGGTCGTCGTCGATGACTTGAGGTCGACGATCCTCAGCGTGTTTCCGCTCTGTACGAACGAGAAATGGTTCGCGTCGATCCACTTCGGCATCGACACGGTGCCGCCCTGGGTCAGCTGCCGCGCCTTGTTCGTCTTGACGTCGTACAGCCAGATCGAGCTCTGGAAGACGTACAGCGCCTGGCGCGCGCTCACGACATGGGTCGGCTTCTTGGTCGCCGTTGCGCTCGGCCGTACGCTCGGTGATCCGGTCTGCGAACCGGATGCAGCAGGGGCCGGCGCGCGCGTGTTGCACGACGCCAAGGCAAGGGCGATCGCGATCGGAAACAGGGCGGCTCGTCGCATCAACGCGAGTATAGGGAGGGGGTCACCACCCCGGAATGACCGAAGGTTCAGGCCTTCACGCCCGCGGTCAGTCGCTCGATCCGCTCTTCGACCGATCCGGTGAGGGGCTCGTAGTTGACGTCGTGCAGCTCGAGCAACCTCACCATCCGCTCATCGATCTCGTTCTGGAAATCGGGGTCGAGCGGCCGCAACCCGTCGGGGACGATCGGGAACTCGATCGGCAGATAGAACACGTGGGTGTACTGGCTCCGCAGCTGGTACTCCGCGATCTTCACGCACGCGTCCCAGAGGGCGAACTCTCGCCGCCGTTCCTGGTTGTCGAGCACCCAGCCCGCGTAGGCCATCACGTCGATCCGCAACCTCAGGGAGCAGCGGCAAACCGAGCGGTTCGGCGACCGCTTCGGCGAGCGTCGTTTTTCCGGTCGAGAACGACCCGACGATGGCGACCCGTGGCATGGGCGACAGACTACCGGAACGCGGTCAGCTTCTCGCTGTGAGGAAAGAACGCGGCGAACATCTTGCGGAGATCAACCCGGGAGATCGCGCGCGTCGCAGCCGGTGCTCCGTCGATGATCGCTGTGGCGATCGTTGAGCGATGGATGTTCGTTTCCACGGCCTTCGGCGCCGGCACCACCGACAATGCGAAGAGCACGACGGTGACCCACGACAGGGCCCATGCGGCCGACAACGCGGCGCCCGCCGCGGCGTTAACCGTTCCCCACTTCGTGAAACGGACCAGCTTCGTCAGCATCCTCCCGCCGATGAAGAATGCGAGCGAAACGAGGACGAAGATCGCGATGGCTGCCGCCAGAGAAGCCGTCCCCTTGGAGAGGCCGAACAGGTCGCGGATCGGCGTCGCCAGAACGCGGTACCCGAAGACGGCGGAAAGGGTTGCGGCGATGAAGCCCACGAGCCCGGCCAGTGACATCAATAGACCGCGGCGCCAGCCGTGCCAGGCGAAGAATCCGATAACCGCGATGATCGCCGCGTCGACGATCACCGCGCGCTCCTATCCCTCGACCACGTCTCCCGCGATCGTGTTGATCTGCACCCCGAGGTCTTCCAGGTAGGCGAGACCTTGGTCGAGCGCATGCTCGTCGCCATCGAGCTCAAGTATCACCCAGCCGAAGTTGTCTTCGACGTTGGCTCGGCGGATGTTGGTCACGATGTCGAACCGTTTCCCCAGGTTGTAGATGATGGGTTCCTGCACGAGGGTTTCGGGGAAGGTCAAGTGGACCCGACGCTTCGCCATTCAAGCCTCCCCATTCTTCTTCGCACGGCCGATCGACAGCAGCGAGGCGTTCATCGATCCCGATCGGAACCCCTCGAGGTCCAGTGTCACGTGGACGAAGCCCAATCCCTTGAGACGCTCGACGATGTGCGCGCGCAGCGTCGGTTCGGCAAGCTGCTCGACTTCTTCGAGCGGTACCTCGATCCTGGCGAGGTCTCCGTGATCGCGCACGCGCAATTGCCGCAGGCCGAGGCTTCGGATGAACGCTTCGGCTTGCGCAATGCGATCGAGCCGTTCCGGCGTCACTTCGATTCCATAGGCGATGCGCGAGGCGAGGCAGGCCGACGCCGGCTTGTCCCACGTCGGAAGGCCGCGCGCGCGCGACAGTTCGCGGATCTCTTCTTTGTGAAGACCCGTCTCGAGCAAGGGCGCGCGCACGCCGTGCTCACGCGCCGCGCGGAGGCCGGGCCGGAAGTCGCCGGTGTCGTCGGCGTTGGTGCCGACCAGCACGATGGCGCGTCGATCGGTCGCGAGGCGATCGAGGACGACGAAAAGCTCGTCCTTGCAGTGGAAGCACCGATCCGGCTCGTTCCGCCGGTACTCGTGCCGTTCGATCTCGCGCGTGCGGATCTCCTCGTGACGCCACCCGCGCGCACGTGCGAGCGCCGCCGCCTGCTCCCGTTCGTCCGCGGCAAGCGATTCCGACACCGCCGTCACTGCGATCGAGCGTGGACCCAAGACTTCATGCGCGACGTCGGCAAGGAACGCGGAGTCGGCGCCGCCCGAGTACGCGACGATAGCGCCGGGCAGCTCGGCGATGATCCCCTTCAAAGCGTCGGAGCGATCCACCGGGTCCATTCTTTCCGCTCGACCGCGCGCGCGCTAGATGGGCACGACGTCGGCGGCAAGCGATACAAACGCGGCGGCAGGTCCCGACGGGATGACACCTGTGTCCAGCACAGCGCGCGCTTGCGCGAGCAGCGACGAGATCGTGTCCCGGACCTCGTCCACCGCACCGGTGTCCCGCAAGACCGCGCGCAGACGCTCCGCCCCCACCGGAGTCAGGTCTTCGGCGCCGAGGAGCTCGTCGAGCGTCGCGCGCTGCTCTCGGGTAGCGGCCTTGCGCGCGAGCGCGACGAGCAGCGTCTGCTTGCCCTCCCGGAGGTCCCCGTCCGCGTCCTTACCCGTCACGTTTGGATCGCCGAACGCGCCGATGAGGTCGTCGTGAAGCTGGAACGCCTCGCCGAGCGGCGCGCCGAAAGCAGCAAGCGCGTCGCGCACGTCGTCGGGCGCCGCAGCAAGCGCTGCCCCGATGAGCAAAGGCCGCTCGACCGTGTAGCGCCCGGATTTCAGGACGCTGATCCGGCGCGTCTCTTCCGGCGTCGCGTGGCCTCGCGCGGCCGCGAGCAGGTCGAGGTACTGCCCGCCGATCACCTCCGCGCGCATCGCGTGGTAGATGCGCGCGCCGTCGGACAGCGCCCCGCCGTCGAAGCCGGCCGTCCACCAGAGCTCACCCGCCAGCGCCATCGCGAGGTCTCCGGCCAGGATCGCCGCCGAGACGCCGAAGCGGTCGGCGCCGCGCCGGAAGGCACCCGTCGCCAACTGTCGATAGGTCGCCGGCGAGCCGCGCCGGAACGGTGAGCGATCCATCACGTCGTCGTGGATGATCGCGAACGTGTGGAGCAGCTCGAGCGAGGCGGCAGCGCGCGCGATCGAGTTGTCGTCGGTCCCTCCGCCGGCGCGGTAGCCCCAGACGCAGAAGGCCGGCCGCAACCGCTTGCCGCCCGAGCCCGCGACGCGCTCGAGCTCTATGAGAAGGTCCTCGGCGTCCGGGAGCACGCGACGGCGGTCTTCCAGGAATGCAAAGAGGGCGCGCTCGACGAGCCCGCGTACGTCGGCCGCGGCGGCCGTAGGGGAAGCTGCGTCCACGGGCCAAGCCTAACGGCGGACCGACGACGCACGCCATGAAACCGAACGTGTTCACAGGCACCGCTTCGCGGCAGCAAACCGGCCTCGATATCATCGGTCCACCGGAGGACCCGTGAAAGCATTCCGCAGGCTCGCCCTAGCCACCACCATCACCACGATCGGCGTCGTCGGCGTGGGCGGTCTCGTGCGTGCCACAGGCTCCGGCCAGGGTTGCCCGGCGTGGCCCAAGTGCTTCGGGCGCTGGTTCCCGCCGTTCGAATACCACGCGATCATCGAGTACTCGCACCGCGCGATCGGGGCCGTCGCCATCACGTTGCTCGGCGTGACCGCGCTGGTGGCCGTGCTGAAGCATCGCCGGGACCGGCCGCTCCTGATCGCAACCCTTATCGCGTTGCTCATGATCTTCGTGCAAGCAGGGCTCGGCGCAATCGTGGTGAACACCGGCCTCAACCCCACGCTCGTCACGGTTCACATCGGCACGGCGATGATCCTGGTCGGGCTGCTCGTATGGATCACCGTCGGGTCGTACTGCCGCACGCGCGCGGCGGCCGGCGTGATGAAGGAGCCGGTCGCGCGGTCGGTCGAGCAGCTCGCGGCCGCATCGGCGATCGCGACGTTCGCGCTGATCCTCATCGGGGCCTACGTTCGCGGCCAGGGAGCCGGGCTCGCGTTCAGCGACTGGCCGCTGATGCGCGGGACGCTGTTCCCGGCACTCGGCGGGCACGCGACGACGATGTTCATCCATCGCTTCGCCGCGGTGCTGACCGGCGCGATCCTCGCCGCGTTCATCTGGCGCGCGAACCGCGCGCGTCCGCGCGACGCCGCGGTCCGGATCTTCGCCAACGTCGCCGGCGTCGTTTACATGGCCCAGGTGATCGTCGGCGGGCTGCAGGTGCTGACGAAGCTCGCCGCACCGCCGGTCGTCGCCCACGTCGTGCTTTCGAGCTTGCTCTGGGCCTCGCTGGTGGCCGCGTACTCGGTCGCGCGCGGCCTGCACCGTCCGGTCGAGGCGCCTGCTGGGCGCGCAGAAGAGGTAGTGCCGGAGCGCACCGGCCTCGCGAATACCCTGCGCGCGTACGTCGCGCTCACGAAGCCACGGATCATCGTGCTGCTCGTCGTGACGACGGTCCCGACGATGATGCTCGCCGCGCGCGGGTGGCCGTCGGGCTGGCTGATCGCAGCGACTGTGTTCGGGGGGACGCTCGCAGCCGGCGCGGCCAACACGATCAACATGTACCTCGACCGGGACATCGACGCATTGATGAAGCGCACGTCACGCCGGCCACTCCCCGCTCACCAGATCGCGCCGCAGCGCGCGCTCGCGTTCGGCATCGCGCTTCAGGCGCTGTCCTTCTTCTTCATGTCGGCGACGGTGAACCTTACGGCTGCGCTCCTGACCCAGAGCGCGGTTATCTTCTACGTCTTCGTCTACACGATGGGGCTGAAGCGGACGACCTCGCAGAACATCGTGATCGGCGGAGCAGCCGGCGCCGTCCCCGTGCTCGTGGGCTGGGCTGCGGTGACCGGCCGGGTCGGCTGGCCGGCCGTCGTGCTGTTCGCGATCATCTTCTTCTGGACGCCGGCTCATTTCTGGGCGCTCGCGATGCGCTACTCCGACGACTATCGAGCAGCCGGCGTCCCCATGCTTCCCGTGGTCGCCGGCCCGCGCTCGACCCAGCGTCAGATCGTCCTGTACGCGCTCATCACCGTCGCCGTCACGCTCGTTTTGCTCCCGGTGGCCCAGATGGGCCTCATCTACGTGGTCGCCGCCGCTGCGCTCGGGATCTGGTTCCTCCAACACGCCCTTCGCCTGTGGCGAACGGGAACGCCGGCGGCCGCGATGGGCGTCTTCAAGGCGTCCCTCGGATATCTCGCGCTCCTCTTCGCCGCGCTGGGGGTCGACGCGGTGATCCACATCGCCGCGTAGGCGCACTCACTGCACAAACGCACACTCGCCCATTGGAGTAAGCCCGCTGGGTGTGATACCTATTCGCCCTGGAAACGGGCATCACCGAACCCATGGAAGTGACGGGAAACACCTGCGCGGCGCAGGCGGCAGGCTGGGCAAGATGATCCTCTCGATCGGGGCCACGTGGTCCCGCATTGCCCGCGAGCGGCTCGTGCAGCGCCGGGTGCGGAGGGGAGATGGAGAGACGTAAGCTCGGTCGGCTCGTCCGGCCGGCGATCATCCTGTCGCTCGTCTTCCTCGGAACCGCTTGCGCGGCCCACGCACCGCAGGACTACCTCAAGAACCTTGCGGGGTCGGAAGCGCGCAAGGCCAACAACCTGTTCGTGCCGGTCTTTTGGATCGCGGCCTTCGTGTTCTTCTTGGTCGAGGGCCTCATCGTGTTCGCCGCGGTCAAGTTTCGGGACCGCGCCGGTCGCGACGAGCCCAAGCAGATCCACGGCAACTCCGCGCTGGAGCTGACCTGGACGGCGATCCCTGCTCTTATCCTCGCCGTGGTCGCGGTGCCGACGGTCCTCACGATCTTCAGCGTCGCAGCGAAGCCGGGGCCGAACCAGGTGAAGATCCACGTCGTCGGGCACCAGTGGTGGTGGGAGTATCAGTACCTGGGGACGACCCCAGAAGTGATCACGGCGAACGAGCTTGTCCTTCCGGTGAATAAGCCCGCGTATTTCACGCTCGACTCGGTCGACGTGATCCACAGCTTCTGGGTGCCGAAGCTCGCCGGCAAGCAAGACGTCGTGCCCGGGCGTACCAACACGCTCGAGTTCACACCGTTCGAGACCGGCGAGTATTACGGCCAGTGCACCGAGTACTGCTCGCTCTCGCACGCGAACATGCGCTTGCGTGTGATCGTGAAGACCCAAGCGGACTACGACACCTGGATCCGCGAGCAACAGGCGCCGCCCGTCCAACCGGCGACCCCGGACGCGCAGCAAGGCCAGCAGATCTTCATGAGCAATATCTGCATCACGTGCCACACGATCGCGGGTACCCAGGCTCAAGGGCAGCTCGGACCGAACCTCACCCACTTCGCGAGCCGCGGGACGTTCGCCGGCTCGATGTTCGACAACACCCCCGCCAACGTCGACCGGTGGATCCACGAGACGTCACTGCTGAAGCCCGGCGTGATCATGCCGCGGTTCGGCTGCGGCCAGACGAACGAGCCCCCTTATGCGAGCATGAAGTGCATCTCCGACTCGGACATCCAAGCGGTCGTCGCGTACCTGGAGTCGTTGAAATGAACGCGAGCAGCATGGGAGAACGCTAGATGGCTACTGCGACCGTCACACGCCAGCCGCTCTTCTCGCGCCCTCGCTCGTCGCACAAGGGCGTATGGAGCTGGATAACCACCGTCGACCACAAGCGGATCGGCGTCTTGTACGGGTTCACCGCCTTTGCGTTCTTCCTCATCGGCGGGTTCGAAGCCCTGTTGATCCGCGCGCAGCTCGCAAGACCCAACGGTCACGTGCTGAACGCGAACCAGTATGACCAGGTCTTCACGATGCACGGGCTCACGATGATCTTCCTCGTCGTGATGCCGCTCTCCGCGGCGTTCTTCAACTACTTGATCCCGTTGATGATCGGCGCGCGCGACGTGGCCTTCCCGCGCCTCAACGCGTTCAGCTACTGGGTCTTCCTGTTCGGCGGCCTGTTCCTCTACTCGAGCTTCCTTCTCGGCGGCGCCCCCAACGGTGGCTGGTTCGGCTACGCCCCCCTCAGCGTCCAGAAGGTGACTGGATCGGTTCCGTTCGCGCACAACATGGACTACTACGCGATCGGGCTCATCATCTTAGGGATCGCGTCGACCGTTTCTGCCGTGAACCTCGTCGTCACGATCATCAACATGCGCGCGCCCGGCATGAGCTTCTTCCGAATGCCTGTGTTCATCTGGATGGCGCTCGTCGTCCAGCTGCTGCTCGTATTCGCACTCCCTATCGTCACCATCGCGTTGTTCCTACTGCTCTTCGACCGGATCCTCGGGACGAGCTTCTACATCGCGTCGAACGGCGGTGATCCGGTCTTATGGCAGCACCTGTTCTGGTTGTTCGGCCATCCCGAGGTCTACATCCTGGTCTTGCCCGCCATGGGTATCGTTTCCGAGATCCTGCCGACGTTCTCCCGCAAGCCGCTGTTCGGGTATCCCGTGGTCGTGCTTTCGGGGATCGCGATCGGCTTCATGGGGTTCGGCGTATGGGCGCACCACATGTTCGCCACCGGCCTCGGGCCGGTCGCCAACTCCGCGTTCGCCGTCTCGACGATGTTCATCGCCGTCCCGACGGGGGTGAAGATCTTCAACTGGCTTGCGACCATGTGGGGCGGACGATTGCGATTCGATCCGCCGATGCTCTTCGCGATCGGCTTCGTCACGATGTTCGTCATCGGCGGCCTTTCCGGTGTGACGCACGCGCTCGTCCCGCACGACTACCAACAGACCGACACGTATTACGTGGTTGCGCACTTCCACTACGTCTTGTTCGGCGGCGCTATTTTCGGTTTGTTCGGCGGCATCTACTACTGGTGGCCGAAGATCTACGGCCGCAAGCTCAGCGGCAAGCTCGGCAAGTGGCACTTCTGGCTGATGCTGATCGGCTTCAATGTGACGTTCGGACCGTTCCACATTCTCGGACTTCAGGGCATGCCGCGCCGGATCTACACGTACGCCCCGGGCATGGGCTGGGATTTCTGGAACATGGTGTCCACGGTCGGCTCGTTCATGATCGCGGGATCGATCTTGGTCTTCATCTACAACGCGTGGCACTCACGCAAGTACGGGGAGATCGCGGGGAATGACCCTTGGGATGCCCGAACGATCGAATGGATGACGTCATCGCCGCCGCCTGAGCACAACTTCGACCAGATCCCCGTCGTGCACGCGCTCGACGACTTCTGGCACAAGAAATACGTGGAGGACAAAGGCGGCAAGCTCGTGCCGGTCCCGGCCGGTGGTGAGAACGGCCACAGCGAGCAGGCACCTGAGCACGAGGCCGGCGAACACGGAGGCGGGCACGGCATCCATCTGCCGTCGCCCTCGTATATGCCGATCCTCGCGGCCGTGGGACTACCGTTGATCGGATACGGCCTTATCTACGGCTTCTACATCTCGATCGTCGGCGGCCTGATCCTGTTGGGCGGGTTGTACGGGTGGGCCTTCGAGCCCGGCACCGAGTAGAGCGAAGGGAACCAGGTGGCAGATCAGGCGACGGTGGCTGCGGAAGTCCACCAAACGAGCACGGGCATCGAGAACACCAAGCTGGGGATGTGGGTCTTCCTCGGCTCTGAATGCTTGCTGTTCGGCGCGCTGATCTCGGTCTTCCTCTTGTATCGCAACCACGCGCTCGGCGGCGCGCGCCTGCACGATGTCTACGACATCCCCTTCACGTCGGTGAGCTCTTTCGTCCTCCTCATGAGCTCTCTGACGATGGTGCTCGCGCTCGCCGCGATCCAGCGTGGCGATCAGCACCGGCTGCGGACGTGGTTGCTCGCAACGGCCTTGCTGGGCATGACCTTCATCTCGGGACAGATCTATGAGTTCACGATCTTCGTACACAAGGGATTCACCGTTCACTCGAGCGTCGCCGGAGCGTCCTTTTACATCTTGACGAGCTTCCACGGAGCTCACGTCACGGTCGGCATCCTCATGCTGCTGTCGTTGTTTGGTATGTCGACGCGCGGGCTGCTTCCGAAGGAACGGGCCACAGCGGTGGAGTACATCGGGCTCTACTGGCACTTCGTCGACATCGTTTGGATCGTGATCTTCACCCTCGTCTATCTGATCCCCGCACCGAAGTAGGAGACCTGATGGCAGCAGGCGGCACTACAGCGACGAAAGAGCATGGTCACCCGAAGGAGAAGGTCTACGTCGTCGTCGCGCTGTGGCTCGCCCTCATCACCGGCGCAGAGATCACGATCAGCTACATCAAGATGCCCGACCCGGCGAAGATCGCCGCTCTCTTGATCCTGTCGATCATCAAGTTCGCTGCCGTCGTCGGTTACTTCATGCACCTGAAGTTCGACAACCCTGTCCTTCGGAAACCGTTCATCACCGGGGTCATCCTGGCCGGTGCCTTGTACACGATCGTGCTGCTGGCGTTCACGCTGCACTCGAACACCCCGCCGAGGTAGTCGAGACCGATGCCCTGGAGCTGGTCACACCCGCAGTGGCACCCCACGGTGTGGCTTCTCTGCGCGGTCCTGCTCTGTGGCTACTACCTCGCGCTGGACTACATCGGTCCGAAGCGCGTGCAACCGGGCGAGCCCGTGGCAACTCGCGCCCAGAAGCGCAATGCGATCCTCGCCGTCGCGACGATCTTCGTCGCCGGGGAGTGGCCGATCCACACCCTGGCGGAGCGCTACCTCTACAGCGTCCACATGATCCAACACCTGCTCCTTGTGCTTGTTGCGGCGCCGCTGATGGTTGCAGCCACACCCCCGTGGATGGCGCGCGCGCTATTCCCCGGACGGCTGATGAACGTCGCGCGCTTGGTGACGCGGCCGTTGCCCGCGCTCATCCTTTTCAATGCGACGCTCGTTTTCACGCACTGGCCGACGATGGTGGACGCGTCCGTGCACTCGGAGTGGGCGCACTTTGGTCTCCACGTGCTGCTCGTCTTCACGGCCATGATCATGTGGATGCCGGTCCTCAGCCCGATCCTGGAGTTGCCGCGCCTCTCCTACCCCGGGCAGATGCTGTACCTGTTTCTCCAGTCCCTGGTGCCGACGGTTCCGGCGTCGTTTCTGACATTCGGGAGCAGGCCCCTCTATCACGTGTACACAACATTCCCGCGGATGGGGATCTCGGCATTGGCGGACCAGCGGTTCGCCGGGATCGAGATGAAATTGATCGGCGGCGCGATCCTATGGGCGTTGCTCGTGGCCATCTTCATCAAGTGGTACCGCATCGAGAACCGTGAAGGAATCGACCTGCTCAGCTATCGCGACGTGGAAAGGACGATGAACCGGACGGAGCTGACGAAGCATGGGTGAGTTCCGGAAGCGGATCCTGCGTCCGCTGAGCTTCCCGCTCATCGCCGTCCTGTTCGTCGGCGCGCTCGTTATCAGCCTGTCTCGTGTTCTGCTCGCCGTCCCGACCGCGAGTTCCACGCTCATCGCACTCATCGTCGCGGCGGAGGTGCTCGGGATCGCAAGCCTCATAGCGGCCACGAGCCGCAGCGAAGAGCATCGCCTTCAACACCAAGGAGCTGCACTTCCCGGCCGATACGAAGGTGCAGCTGACGTTCACGAACGACGACATCTCCGTGCAGCACAACGTCGCCATCTTCACCGACCCCTCACAGAGCACCAACCTGTTCAGGGGTTCTGTGATCACCGGTCCGGCGTCGATCCCATATGCGGTCCCTCCACTGAAGCCCGGCCACTACTACTTCCACTGCGACATCCATCCGCAGCAGATGAACGGAACCGTCATCGTCGGCGGCCCGCCGGGCGGTCCGACCACCCAGCCGACCAATGTCTCGACCGCTCCGCCGTCGACGAGCTCGCCGACGCCGCCGCCGCCCGGCGGTCAGGCGCAGAACGTGCTAGTCATCGCGAAGAACATCGCGTTCAACGTCAAGACGATCGACCTGAAGGCGAACTCCCTGATCTCGCTGACTCTCGACAACCAGGACCCAGGGATCCCGCACAACCTCGAGATACTGACGGGCCCGAACGGCTCGACCCTCGTCGCCGGACCGGCGCCGTTCGGCGGCCCCGCGAAGCAGACGTGGACCTTCACCGCACCCGCTCCGGGGACGTATTACTTCCATTGCATCGTCCACCCGCAGCAGATGAATGGGACCGTGACCGTCCGGTGAGCGCCGCCGCCTCCGGCGGCGGGACGATCGGCCGAAGGCACTTCCTCAAGCTCGCGGGGCTCGGTGCAGGCGCGCTCGCGATCGCGCCGATCCTCGAGGCATGCTCGAAATCCGGCGTTCCCATCCCGCCATCATTGCGAGCAGCCGCGCGCAGCCTGGGCGGCGAGAAGTCAGACCTTCAGCTGTTTCCCGGCGGCCAGGAGTTCCTCTCGTCGCGCGCGCAGCGGTTTCCGTTCGGCATCACCGACATCGATGGGATGCAGATCCTCGGCCCGCCGGCGCGCGTCTGGATCGGCCAGGGATCCTCGGCGCATGGCCCGATCACCGCCACCGTCGAGAAATACCGAGTGCTGGACGAGCCAGGCGACCCGACCGGCTTCTACGTCGCCACGCTGCCGATGCCGCCGAGCGGCCTCGCGTGGACGATGGTCGACGCGCAAGGGATCTACGGCATCGCGCCGGTCACGATTCTCGACGCGCCAACCACACCCGGGATCGGACAGCGAGCGGTCTCGGTGGCGACGCCGACCCCGGGACATCTCCTCGGGGTGACGAGCATGTGCACGCGCAAGCCCGTCTGCCCCATGCACACGGTTTCGTTGGACGCGGCGCTGCGCGCGCGCAAGCCGATCGTGTTCACGATCGCATCGCCGCTGCTGTGCACGTCGCGCACCTGCGGCCCCGTCGTCGACGAGGTGGTCGACGTGCGCGCGCGCCACCTGAAGGATGCGATCTTCATCCACGCCGAGCCGTACAAGGGCAACATGGCGACGATCCTCTCGCCGACGGCGACCGCGTGGAAGATCCCGAGCGAGCCCTGGGTCTGGATCATCGACCGGACCGGCGTGGTGCGCGCGCGCTTCGAAGGCCCGGTCGTGGCTTCAGAGATCGAGGCTGCTCTCCGGCCGGTGGCTACTCCATAAAGGCTCGCACCCGGACGAGGGGCACCGGCCGGTTGGGGCGGCAGACGACGAAGCCGGCGGCGCGCGCGCAGTTGGGGACCACGTCCAGCACGCGCAGCACCGCTTCGAATCCCGTGACGCTCGGGGGATCGTCGATCAGCAAGTAGGCCGGGTGAGGGCTGTTCGCAACGGCTTCGGCGTACGGGTGATACCGGCCGTTGTTCGCCGGTGTGACGATGACGCGCTCGTCGGAGATGAACGTGATCGCGTACGCGACGGAGTACGGTCCGTAGGCGAACCGGATCTGCTGCTGCTCCAAGGCGCGCGCGATCGGTTCGATAGGGAGTGGCGTCGAGATATCCCACGCCGGCCACGCAGGCCGTCGTTCGATCATCACGACGAGTCCGGACAAGGAAAGAGCGGCAACGAGGATCAGCGCGATCGCAGCCGAGGGTTTCCAGCGCCGCGCGAGAGCATCGATTCCCGCGCCGGCGAGGAGCGCGACCACCGGCCAGATGAAGAAAACGTACCGAGCGTCGGCTCGGTAAGACAGCGGGAACAGCGGATACAGCACCACGTACCAGAGGCCGATCATCGCGAACAGCCGGACCTTCTTCACGCGGAGGCCGAAGAGGAACGCCCCGAGACAGCCGGCGTATAAGACCACGCCGACGTATGGGGGCAGCCAATGGTGGGTTTGCGGCTCTTGGAATCCCAGCGCTTGTGGCAGCGCGAGCGTGAAGAAGCGCACGAACGTCGACGGGAACCCCGGCAGCGCATGACCGATCGGATGACGCAGCGAGCGCCACGGGTGCCGGAAGTTGTACACGAGCCATGGCATCGCACCGAGCGCGGCGCACGGAATTACCGGCCACAGGCTCTTCAGGTGCGAGCGCAGCCGCCACAGCAGCCACCCCGTCACCGGGACCGCGACGTAGAGGATCTGAGGCGTCTCCCACCATCCGAGCCCGAGGAACAGCCCAAGCAGAGCGGCGTCTTTCCCTTGGGGTGACTCGGCTTGTGCGAGCCGAAAGCCAAGGAGGATCACCGCCAGCTCGATGACCAGCGCCGGGGAGTAATGCCCGCGCGCTTTCGTCGACCACCACACGAACATCGTGGAACCGAGTACGAGGATCGCGAATGCGATGCCGCTCGCGCGGCGACCGATCGAGCGAAGTCCGATCCTCCAGACGAGGTATGCGGAAAGACCGAACATGCAGAGTGGGACGATCTTCAACGCGACCGCGTTGATCCCGAAGATGCGGAACGAGAGCGCGACCAGGAATGCCTCGAGACTGCCGCCATCCGATTGGCCCCAGAAGAACGCGGGCAGCTGCCCGTGCCAGATGTGCCGCGACATCAAAGCGACGACCGCTTCATCGGAATCGACGTGGCCGATGCGTGTGCTGAGAACGAGGAAGCGAAGCGCGAGGGCCGCGGCGACGACGAGGGCCGGGAGGAGGATGCTCAGCCCGCGCGCACGATCCTCACCAGAGGCCCCTTGAGGTCGCAGCGCGGGGAGAACACTCACCCGTTCGGCGGCTACAGCGAGACCCAGACGCTCTTCGTGCTCGTATACAGCTCGATCGAGTGCACGCCCAGCTCCCGGCCGAACCCCGACTGCTTGTAGCCGCCGAACGACACACCCGGGTCCGATCCGCCGTACCCGTTGACCCACACGGTGCCCGCGCGTATCCCGCGCGCCATGCGGTGCGCCGTCGAGAGGTCGCGCGTCCACACCGCGGCGGCAAGGCCGTACATCGTGTCGTTCGCGATCCGGATCGCGTCGTCGATATCGGTGAAGGGAATCACCGACAGCACCGGCCCGAAGATCTCCTCCTGCGCGATGCGCATGTCCGGCTTTACGCCGGTGAAGATCGTCGGCTCGACGAAATAGCCCTTTTCTCCGGCCACGCGATGCCCACCGAGACGCAGCTCCGCCCCTTCGGAGGGTCCGATCTCCAGGTATTTGGTCACGCGCTCCAGCTGCGTTGTCGACACCAGCGGCCCGACCATCGTCGACGGATCGAGTCCATCGCCCACCTTCCACGCGCCGGCTGCGCCGACCAGCCCGTCGACGACCTCATCGTGCACGTCTTTCTCGACGAGCAGCCTGCTCCCCGCCGTGCACACCTGTCCGGCGTTCATGTAGATCGCGAACGCCGACTGCGGGATCGCTTTGGCCATATCAGCATCGGGGAACACGATGTTGGGCGACTTGCCGCCGAGCTCGAGCGACACGCGTGCAAGGTTGTTCGCCGCCTCCTGCATGATCAACTTCCCGACCGCCGTCGAGCCGGTGAACGCGATCTTGTCGACGGGCGACTTCGTCAGCGCAGCGCCGGTCGTCTCACCCGGACCCGTGATCACGTTGAGCACGCCGTCGGGAACACCGGCTTCTTGGGCGAGCTTCGCAAGCCACAGCGCCGTGAGCGGCGTCTCTTCTGCAGGCTTCAAGACCGACGTGTTCCCGAACGCCAGGGCAGGCGCCACCTTCCACGACGCCATCACCAACGGGAAGTTCCACGGGATGATCTGCGCGCACACGCCGACCGGATCGCGCAGCGTGTACACGAACGTGTCCGTCCCCGTCGGGTTCGTCTCGCCGTAGATCTTGTCGCACCAGCCGGCGTAATAACGGAACACGAACGCCGAGTGGATCATCTCACCGATGGCGAAGTTGACCGGCTTCCCTTGATCCAGCGTTTCGATCTGCGCGAAGGCTGCTGCCTTCTCCTGCAGCGCGTCGGCGATCTTGTAGAGCACACCCGCGCGCTTGCGAGGCTCGAGTTCCGACCAACGCCCGTCCTCGAACGCGTCACGCGCAGCCGACACGGCGCGGTCGACGTCCTCCTGCCCCGCCAGAGGAACCTGCGCGAGCTCCTCGTCGCGCGCGGGGTCGATCGTTGCAAACGTCTCGCCGGAAGCAGCATCGACCCACTTCCCACCGATGAGCATCTTCTTCTCTTCGGCAAGCGGCCGAAACTCGCACGGCCGGTCCCGAACGCGACGAAGGAGCGGCCACACGCCGCTCCCTCATCTCGTTGCGCCTCAGTATTGCTGCGCGATGATCACCTCGCCGTCGTTCCACTCCGGGTCGGCCTCGAGATGCGCGCGCACGCGCTGGAACCACTCATCGGTCGTCGGGTCGTCTGCGTTCGCCATGTATGTCTTCTTGTCCTTGAAGAGGACGGCCATGATCAGCTCATTAGGGTCGTTGTCGGTCTGATAGATGTAGGTCGCGACGGCTCCTTCGACCGAGCTGCCCTGCGCGTCCCAGTCCTGCATCGTCTTCTGCAGCTGCTCGACCTCTCCAGCCTTGACCTTCATGCGTGCGACGGTCCCGTACACGGCTCCCCCTCATCAACAGCGGCTCAGACACCGCTCAGCGATTCTTGTAGTTGTTTTGCACCTTATACGTTACGCACGGCAACGAGAATGCCCAGGCGACGGCGCCTCTCAAGGACCCGCCGCAAAGCGAAGGGGCGGCTGTTACGCCGCCCCTTCAGTAACCGTTTCGGACTTAGAAGTCCTCGTGACCCATGCCGCCGCCGCCCGGCATCGCCGGCGGGTTCTTCTCCGGCTTCTCCGCGACGAGCGCTTCGGTCGTGAGGAACAGTGCCGCGATCGACGCCGCGTTCTGCAGCGCAGAGCGCGTGACCTTCGCCGGGTCGATGACGCCGGCCTTCAACAGGTCGACGTACTCGCCGGTGTCGGCGTTCAAGCCCCAGCCCACGTCCAGCGACCGAGTCTTCTCGACCACGACGCCGCCTTCGAGGCCGGCGTTGAACGCGATCTGCTTGACCGGCTCTTCGAGCGCGCGCCGGACGATGTTCGATCCGGTCTTCTCGTCGCCGTCGAGGTCCAGCTTGTCGAGTGCGTGCTGGGCCTGGAGGAGCGTGACGCCGCCGCCGGCGACGATGCCCTCTTCGACCGCAGCCTTCGTCGCGCTGACGGCGTCCTCGATGCGGTGCTTCTTCTCCTTGAGCTCGACCTCGGTCGCCGCTCCGACCTTGATGACCGCAACGCCGCCGGCGAGCTTCGCCAGCCGCTCCTGCAGCTTCTCACGGTCGTAGTCCGAGTCGGTCTTCTCGATCTCGGCCTTGATCTGGTTAACCCGGCCCTTGATCTGCTCCGCGTCGCCCGCGCCCTCGACGATCGTCGTCTCGTCCTTCGTGACGACGACCTTGCGCGCCTTGCCGAGCATGTCGACCGTCGTGTTCTCGAGCTTCAGGCCGACCTCTTCGCTGATGACCTGGCCACCGGCGAGGATGGCGATGTCCTGCAGCATGGCCTTGCGGCGGTCGCCGAACCCGGGCGCCTTCACGGCGACGGAACGGAACGTGCCGCGGATCTTGTTCACGACCAGCGTCGCGAGGGCTTCACCCTCGACGTCCTCGGCGAGGATAACGATGGGCTTGCCGGTCTGCATGACCTTCTCGAGCACTGGGACGAGGTCCTTCACCGCGCTGATCTTCGAGTTCGCGATCAGGATGTAGGGGTCCTCGAGCGAAACTTCCATGCGCTCGGGGTCGGTGACGAAGTAGGGCGAGATGTAGCCCTTGTCGAACCGCATACCCTCGACGAGCTCGAGCTCGAGCCCGAAGGTCTGCGACTCCTCGACGGTGATGACGCCGTCCTTGCCGACCTTATCCATCGACTCGGCGATCATGGCGCCGATCTCCGGGTCGTTGTTGGCCGAGATCGCAGCGACGTGGCTGATCTCGTCCTTGTCCTCTACTTCTTTGGAGGCCGCCTTGATGTGCTCGACGACGCGGTCGACCGCCTTCTCGATCCCGCGCTTGATGCCCATCGGGTTCGAGCCGGCCGTCACGTTGCGAAGCCCTTCCTTGACCATCGCCTGTGCGAGCACCGTTGCGGTGGTCGTTCCGTCACCTGCGACGTCGTTGGTCTTCTTGGCGACTTCCTTCACGAGCTCGGCGCCGATCCTCTCGGCCGGGTCTTCGAGCTCGATCTCTTTGGCGATGGACACACCGTCGTTGGTGATCGTCGGTGCGCCCCACTTCTTCTCGATCACGACGTTGCGGCCCTTCGGCCCAAGCGTGACCTTCACCGCGTCGGCGAGCTGGTTCATCCCAGACTCGAGCGCGCGGCGAGCTTCCTCATCGAAGATGATGAGCTTTGCAGCCATCAGCCCTCCCCTATCCTCTCTTGACGTCTTGTTCGTTCCTCCGGCTGGCCACTCGGGCCTTCGCGACGGCCTGGTCGAGCATCCCCTCGGTCAGCGTCCCCGTGAAAGTGTTCTGCTGGCTCGGGTGGTAGGACCCGACGAGCACCCATCGCCCGACCTCCACGGTCACCCCGTGCCCGAAACGGGGCTTGGGCTTGGTGCGGGCGCCCAGCTCGGCGGCTGCTCGCAAGACGCCGTCCCAGGCGTAGGAGCCGAGAGCGAGGATCGCCCGGGCGCGCCGGAGCAGGCGGAGCTCCCGGACCGTGTACCCGATGCAGTTGTCGCGCTCGGAGGGCAACGGCTTGTTCCCCGGGGGTGCGCAACGGACGATCGCACAGACGAAGCAGTCCTTCAGCTTCAGGCCATCGTCGCGCGCGACCGAGGTCGGCTGGTTCGCGTATCCGGCCCGGTGAAGCGCCCGGAACAGCCACTCGCCGGATCGGTCGCCGGTAAAGATCCGCCCGGTGCGGTTCCCCCCGTGAGCGGCCGGTGCCAATCCGACCACAACCAGGCGCGCGTTCGGATCGCCGAACCCGGGGAGCGGCTTCGCCCAGTACCGCTGTCCCGCATATCGCGCGGGTGGTTCGCGCGCTGCCTCGTTCCGCCAGTCGACGAGACGCGCGCATCGCGTGCACGGGATCACCTCGTCGTGTACCGCTTTCAGCGAATCGGCCATCGCATCATCGTTACAGAGCTTGCATGCGAACGAAAAGAGGCCCGTTACGGGCCTCTTCACGTTGAGCTCGGGGCCTTATTACTTCTTCTTGGCCCTCTTTGCAGTCTTGCGCTTGGCTGCCTTGCGCTTCGCGGGCTTCCTCGCCGCGGTGGTCTTCTTCTTCGCAGCCTTACGGCGAGCCGGCTTCTTTGCCGACTTCTTCGCTGCCCTCTTCTTGGCAGGCACTAGGCCCCACCTCCCTTGGCAGACGTCGCTTCACTTCTTGTGAAGCGCCACACACAGTGTGCGAGTCTAGATCTGCCAGAAGTCGTGTTCAAGGATTCTGGGCAAGAAATTTCGGATGCGGGATTCGTCCGAAACGCGCGTCGATCAGTTCTGAGGCGTCGCGCGCGTCAACAGAGACGGCCAGAGCAACGGTTGCAGCTCACGATGACGCGTTGCGATGTCGGCGATCGTGGTCTGCTCGAACACGGTCCGCACCGCGTCCTCGACCCTCATCCACAGCTCTTGCACGCCGCACTGATGCGTCTGCACGCAGCGTTCGTCGTGCGGCTCCAAGCAGTACATGGGCGCGAGTGGCCCTTCGAGCGCGTCGATCACTTCGGAGATCCTGATCTCGCTCGGATCGCGCGCGAGTGCAGCGCCGCCGTTCGCACCGCGTTGCGAATCGACGATCCCAGCTTTGTGCAGCGCCGCGAGCTGATGCTCGAGGAAGCGCAACGGTATGCCTTGCGCCGTCGCGATCGCGCGCGCAGGAACCGGACCGTCCCCGTAGCGCGCGGCCAGCTCGATCAATGCGCGGATGCCGTACTCGGTGCCGAGTGTGAACTTCATGAGGCCTCAGAAAATGGCGTTCTACCTGGGAAAATGGTAGCCGTTGCGCCGGTCCCGGTCAACGGCCGCCCGCGACGGCAGGGATGATCGACACCTGCGTGTCGGGCGGGATCTGCGTTTCGAGGCCTTGCAAGAAGCGGATGTCTTCGTCGCCGACGAATACGTTGACGAAGCGACGGATCTCGCCGGATTCCTCGCAGATGCGGTCGCGTATGCCGGGATGCTGACGCTCGAGGTCGGCGACCATCTCACGGACCGTCGACGCGTCGACGGTCACTTCTGCGACGCCACCGGTCGCACTGCGAAGCGGAGTAGGGATGCGGACGGAAGCGCTCACTTCTTGGACTCCAACTGCGCCGCGAATGCATCGAGCGAGGGTGGGATCGTCATCGTCGGAACGGCCCTGTCCACCAATGCTTCGATCGTCTTCAATCCGTCGCCGGTGATCAGCGCGACGGTTCGCTCGTCGGGCTTGACGTCGCCGCGCTCGGCAAGCTTGCGAAGGGTTGCGATCGTCACACCGCCGGCCGTTTCGGTGAAGACCCCCTCGGTGCGGGCCAGCAGCGAGATGCCGTCGATGATCTCCTCGTCGTTTACCGACTCCATGACGCCGCCGGACTCGCGCGCCGCCTTGATCGCGTAGTAGCCGTCGGCGGGATTGCCGATCGCAAGCGACTTCGCGATCGTGTTGGGCTTCACCGGCCGCACATGGTCTTCACCGGCCTTGAACGCGGTCGCGACCGGAGAGCAGCCCTCCGCCTGCGCCCCGGAGATCCTCGCTTGATGGCCGTCGAGCAACCCGACCTTCACGAGCTCGTCGAGACCCCGGCGGATCTTCGTCAGCAGCGAGCCGCTCGCGATCGGCACGATGACGTGGTCCGGCGCGCGCCACCCGAGCTGCTCGGCGATCTCGAACGCGAGGCTCTTCGAGCCCTCGGCGTAGTACGGCCGGATGTTCACGTTGACGAAGGCCCATTCGAACTGGCCGGCGATCTCGCTGCACAAGCGGTTGACGTCGTCGTAGGTGCCTTGTACCGCGACGAGCTGCGGACCGTACACGGCAGTCGCGACGATCTTGCCGCGCTCGAGATCGGCCGGGATGAAGATGTACGCCGACATGCCGGCGTGTGCGGCGTGGGCGGCGACGGCGTTGGCGAGGTTGCCGGTGGACGCGCATGCGACGGTGTTGAAGCCGAAATCGCGCGCGACGGTCAGCGCGACGGAAACGACGCGGTCCTTGAAGGAATGGGTGGGGTTCAGCGTGTCGTTCTTTATCCACAGGTCGTGGAGACCGAGCTCGGCGCCGAGGCGAGGCGCCGGCACCAGCGGCGTCAGGCCCGCGCCGAGGTCGACGCGCTTTTCTCCGCCCGGGAGGAGGTCGGCGTACCGCCAGATCGACCGTGGGCCCTCGCTGATGCTCTTCGGCGAGATCACGGAGCGGATCTCGTCGTAGTCGTACACGACCTCGAGAGGCGCGAAGCAGTACTCGCAGACGTGGATCGGCTCTGCGGGATACTCGCGGCCGCACTCACGGCATCGAAGACCGAGGATCGCACCCATGAAGCACTAAGGATAGGTCAAAAGGCTACGGGACGCGTATCCGTTTCCGCGGCGCGGGATAGCATGACGACCGTGGCCGAGCAGCTGGTTTCGCAGCTCTCCGAGCGGCTTTCGGGCATCAAGGTCGTCTACACAGACCTCGACGGGACGATGCTGGGGCGCAACGGGTCTTTCTTGCACGACCCCGACGGGAAGGCGACGCTCGAGCCTGCGGAGGCGCTCCTCGCAGCGCGCGCTGCGCTGGTGGACGTGGTGCCTGCCTCGGGGCGCGCGCTGCGAGGGCTGCAGACGGACGCCCGTCTCCTCGGCCTGGCGACCGTGATCGCCGAGATGGGCGCGCAGATCTCGTACGACTTCGGCCGCGACGTGGTCCAGAACTTCGGAGAGACCCCGAAACCCGGCATGCCGGCCGCGATCATGGAGGAGGTCGGAGCCGTCAAGCTGCTTCTGGAGCGCTTCGCGGGGCTGCTCGAACATCACACGCCGTGGTCGGGATGGCGCGAGTGCACGCACTTGTTCCGCGGCAAGGTCGACCCCGAGGAAGCGGACTCGACGCTCGCCGGGAACGGCTTCGGGTGGCTGACCCTTCACGACAACGGACGGCTGCACGGTGAGTACATGGGCATACCGAAAGGCGCTGCACGCGCGTACCACCTCATCCCGCGCGGCGTGTCGAAGGGCCTCGCCGTTGCGATCGACCGCGAGCGCCGAGGGTTCGCCCGTGAGGACGCCGTCGCGATCGGCGACGCGTTCGCGGATCTCGAACTCGCGGCCGAGGTCGGTGTCTTCGTGATGGTGTGCGACGCGCTGGCCGACGATCCGCCCCTCGCGGAGCGCGCGCGCGCGATGGATAACGTCTTGGTGACCGACCGTCCGCAGAACCTCGGATGGGCCGACACGCTCGCGCTGATCGCGAAGCAGGCGTAGTTCTCAAAGACACGACCACGAAGGGGTGTCATCGACCGGTCGCGGGTAGCATAAGGCGCATGTCTTCCGGACCTGCACCGTGCTGAACCTCGTACCGACGCCGGCCAAATCCCTGGGCGAAGATCCCGCTGATGCGCGACCTCGGGATGGAGGTCGAGTGGCGGCTGCTCGAAGGGCACGAAGCCTTCTTCACCGTCACGAAGGCGATGCACAACGGGTTGCAGGGCGCGGAGGTGCCCTGGACGAACGAGATGCGCGACCTGTTCTTCGAGGTGAACGAAGACAACGCCGACGCGCTGGACGAAGACTACGACTTCATCATCATCCACGACCCGCAACCGGCCGGGATGCTCCAGGTGTTGCAAGAGAAGAAGGGCGAGCAGAAGGGCAAGTGGATCTGGCGCTGCCACATCGACCTGACGGCGCGCTTCGAACCGGTGTGGGAGTTCCTCGGCCCGCTTATCTCGCGCTACAACGCTGCGATCTTCACGATGGAGGACTTCGTCCCCCGGGACCTCGACGTGCCGCAGCTTGTCTTGCAGACGCCCACGATCGATCCGCTGTCGATGAAGAACGTGTCGCTGGAGCCCGAAGCGGTGACCGAGGTGATCCGGACCTACGGCATCGACCCGTTGCGCCCCATCGCGCTGCAGGTCTCTCGGTTCGATCCCTGGAAAGACCCGACCGGCGTGATGGACGCGTACCGCATCGCGAAGGAGGAGATCGCCGGGCTGCAGCTGGTGATGATCGCTTCGATGGCCCACGATGACCCCGAAGGCTGGCACTACCTCAAAGTGGCCGAGGATCATCGCGCCGCCGACCCCGACATCTATCTATTGTCGAACTTGCAAGACGTCGGCTCGCTGGCCGTGAACGCCTTCCAGCGCGCGGCCGACGTCATCCTTCAGAAGTCGATCCGCGAGGGTTTCGGGCTGACCGTGTCCGAGGCCATGTGGAAGCGCAAGCCCGTTATCGGCGGGAACGTCGGCGGCATCCGCTTGCAGGTCGTCGACGGGGAGACCGGCTACTTGGTCGATACGGTCGAACAAGCCGGCGCGCGCTTGGTCGAGCTGTTCCTGGAGCCCGACCGCGCGGCGGCGATGGGTATCGCGGCGCGCGCTCGCGTCCGCGAGCGCTTCCTGACGACACGGAACCTGGCCGACTTCCTCGATCTGTTCGAGAGCCTGTCGGCCTGAGGACGTGGCTCGCAAAGCTCCTATCGTCGTTGCCTCGAATCGCGGCCCGGTAGCGTTCGCGCGCGCACCCGACGGTTCGATCGAGCAGCGCCGCGGCGTCGGCGGGTTGGTCACCGCCGTCGGCGGAGCGCTGCGCGGGCGTGACGCGGCGTGGGTCGCGGCCGCGTTCACCAACGAGGACCGCGAGCAGGCGGCGCGCGGCCGGTTCACCTTCGACGTCGGCGGCGCGACGGTGCGAGTTCGGCTCGCGGCCCTCGACGAGAAGCTCTACGACGCCTACTACAACGAGTTCTCGAACCGGATCCTGTGGTTCCTCCATCACTACTTGTGGGAAACGCCGCGCGCGCCGGAGCCCGGACCTGCGGAGGGCGCCGCGTGGGACGCGTACGAGACGGTGAACGAGCGCTTCGCGGAGCTCATCGCTGACGAGGCCCCCGAGGGAGCAACCGCGATGCCGCAGGACTATCACCTATCGCTCGTCCCCGGCGTGCTGCGCGCGCACCGGCCGGACCTTCGCATCGGCACGTTCTGGCATATCCCGTTCTGCCAGCCGGATCAGTACCGAGTGCTGCCCGACGTCTGGGGGGCCGCGCTGCTGCGCGGGATGCTTTGCGCGGACGCGATCGGATTCCAGACGCAGCGCTGGGCCGACAACTTCACGGCGTGCTGCCGCGAGGTGCTCGGCGCGACCGTCAAAGGCAAGCACGTCTCGATCGACGGCCGCAGCGCGCGCGTCGGGGTCTACCCGGTCGGCGTCGACGTGGACCTGCTACGCAGCCAAGCTGGGCAGCCTGAAGTCGAGGAGGCGGCGAAGCGCATCGACGCGCTCGTCGGGGACCGGACGATGCTGCTTCGCGTCGACCGCACCGAGCTGTCGAAGAACATCTTGCGTGGATTCATCGCGTACGAGCGGCTGCTCGAACGCCGGTCGGACCTGCACGGACGGATCGTGCACCTCGCGCTCTTGACGCCCTCGCGACGGGCGATCCCCGAATACCAGGAGTACATGCGTGCGTGCAGGGCGCGCGCGGACCAGATCAACGAGCGGTTCTCCACGCCGGACTGGCAGCCGCTCATCCTCGACGAGAGCGACGACTTTCCCGCGACGCTGGCCGCGTACCGGCGCTACGACATCTTGATCGTGAACCCTGTGTTCGACGGGATGAACCTCGTCGCGCGCGAAGGACCGGTAATCAACGAGCGGGACGGAACGCTCATCCTTTCGCGGAACGCAGGCGCAGCTGCGGAGTTGCACCCCGCGCTGCTCGTCAACCCGTTCGACGCCGACGGGACCGCCGACGCGATCGAGCGCGCGCTCGGCCTGAGCGAGCGCGAGCGTCAGGAGCGCGCGCACGCGCTGAAGGAGCTGGCTCCGGGCGTTCCGCCGGGCGATTGGCTCGGCCGTCAGATCAAGGACGTGACGCGTCGACGAGGGACTTGAGCAGCTCCATCAGCTCGAAGGGTCCGCCGACGACATGATCGGCGGCGGCGATCAGATCGGGCGGCGACTCGTCGCTCGCGACGGCGACGCGGATCGCGAGCTCCAAACCGTCGACCGCGCGGAACGTGGGAAGGTCGCCGACATCGTCGCCGACCACAAGCGCGCCGGCGAGCTTCTTCTCCTCGATCACGCGCCGCACAACGTCGCCCTTGTCGACCTGAACGGGCGGCGATATCTCCAGGACGAGCCGCCCTCGCGTCACGCTCGCAAGCCCCTCCTCGCGCGCGATGCGCTCGACGACCGGTATCGCGCGCTCTAACGCGGTGTCTTTGTCGCGCACGCGGCGGAAGTGAACCGAGACGGCCAAGCCCTTGTGCTCGACGAAGATGCCTTGGACGTCGGCGAGCTCCGCGCGCAGCCGCTCGGCCGCACGGTCGATCGCTGCGCGCGCAGCGCTCACCTCGGGAAGGATGCGGAGGCTGCGACCGACGCGCTCCTCAATGCCGTACAAGCCGACGAGACGAACTTTGCGAGGATGCAGCCGCTTCGCGAGGAAGGACACGGGCCGCCCCGAGACCACGGCGACCGCAGCGTAGCGGCGAGCCAGCCGTTCCAAGACGCGGCCGGCCCCGCGGACGGCGCGCGCTTTGGCGGGGTCGGGCACGATCGGCGCGAGCGAGCCGTCGAAGTCGCAGAAGATCCCCGCGCGCGAGGCCATCGCGCCGAGCGCGCGCACATCGTGGTCCACGGAGGTCGCCACGGTCACTCGTGGCGCGCGACGCGACGGTAGACGGCCTCATAGCCGTCGGTCATTACCGAGGGCGCGAACCGTTGCTCGACGACCGCGCGGCAGACCTCCGGCGAGATGCCGTCGATCTTCTTGACCGCCTCGACCATATCGTCGACCGAAGAGGCGATGAAACCGTTGACCCCGTCGGTCACAACCTCGGGGACCGCACCGTAGGGCGTGGCGATCACCGGCGTCCCGCACGCCATTGCCTCGATCATCACCAGTCCGAACGGCTCGTCCCACTGGATCGGGAAGACGAGTGCGCGCGCGCGGGCGAAGAGCTCGCGCTTGCGGTCGTCGGGAACCTCGCCCTCGAAACGAACGTTCTGGCCGTCGACGTGCGGAAGGATCATCTCATCGAAGTATGCCCGGTCCTGCCCGGGGTCGATCTTCCCGGCAAGAACGAGCGGCATGCCCGAGCGCTTCGCGACCTCGATCGCGAGGTGCTGGGCCTTGTCGCGCGCGATCCGGCCGAGGCTGAGCAGGTAGTCGTCCTTGTCGGCGTTGAACGGATACGAGGAGACGTCGACGGCGTTGGGCACGACGTCGGTGATCTGGATGCGTGTGAACGTGCGCGTCTGGTACTGGCTTATCGCGACGAAGTCGGCGTTGTTCCGCACGAGATGGAAGAAGTCTCGCTCCGCTTCGATCGCAGCGCCATGCAGCGTGTGCACGACCGGCGTCGGGATCAGCGGTGCGAACGCCAATGAAAGCCAGGCCGTGTGATCGTGCACGACGTCGTACGGGCGGCCTGCTCGCGCTTCCGCGGCGATGTGCTGGTACGCCGCGCCGATGTGCATCGAGTACGGCATCGCTTGATGCATCTGCGCGACGGGGCCCACGTCGAAGACATACCGGAGGTCGGCCGACGTCTTGGAGTCACCGGTCGCGAACAACGTCACGTCGTGGCCGCGCGCGACGAGCTCGTCGGCGAGCAGCGAAACGATCCACTCGATGCCCCCGTACCCGGAAGGCGGAACCGGGATCCACGGTGGCGAAATCAACGCGATGCGCACGACCAGTAACCCTACCGGGTCAGGCCGCCTTGTAATCGTCCCCGATCACAACGGTGAGCTTGACGGTCTGCGAAGCGGGCGCCGGCGCGACCCGCTTCAGCTCCGGGTGCGCGGCGAGTAACGCTTCGGCCGCAGCCCGCGTCAAGACGTCGACCGTGATGCTGGCGAGGTTCGTCGCGGTGGCGGTCGTGGTCGGCGTGACGGTCGTTGACGGGGTGCTCGACAGGGTGGGACGAATGGAAACCGTCGGCGGTGGGGTCGAGTTCTGTGCAGTGGGCTTCTTGCCGCCCGAACCGGTCGCCGCGACGGCGATCACGGCAACCACGCCGAGCACGACCAGCGCGCCGCCGACTGCGCGCGCGACGGAGAGATAGAAGGACCCAGGTGATTCAGGAGCGTGCTTACCCGGCACGGGTCTTACTCTGGCACACCCAAACGCCGAGCCGCACGTTGACGCTGACGCGCGACGCGCTGTCGCCGAAGGCGGCGCACAAGCATCGGGTCTTCCTCGAGGGCGGCAGCCGTATCGATCAGCGCGTTGAGGATCTGGTAGTAACGCGTGGCCGACATGTCGAAGGCCTCGCGAACCGCGCGTTCTTTCGAGCCGCCCTGCTTCCACCAGCTCCGCTCGAACGCGAGGATCTCGCGTTCGCGCTCGGTGAGCTGTACCGGGGCCTCAGCCTGTTCCACGTTTCCTCCCTGGCCGGACCGCGTCATTCTGCCACACGCGCTGGGGGCTTTCTGGGATGGAGGATCAGGGGTAAAGGCCGCGCGCGACATGGGCTTCTGCCACCCGGCCGATGCCCAGCGCAAGCGCTGCAAGGCGCAAACGCACGTTCTTCTCCTCCGCGAGCGAGGCCGCCGCGTTGAACGCCGAAGCCATGAGGTCGCGCAGCTGCCGGTTCACCTGGTCCTCGCTCCAGAAGTACGCCTGGATGTCCTGGACCCACTCGAAATAGCTCACCGTGACGCCGCCGGAGTTCGCGAGCACGTCGGGGACGATGTACACGCCGCGCTCCGACAGCGAGTGGTCGGCCTCGGGCGTCGTGGGGCCGTTCGCGCCCTCGACGATCAGCTTGGCGCGAACGAGGTCGGCGTTGCGTGCGGTGATCTGGTCCTCGATCGCAGCCGGCACGAGCACGTCACAGTCGAGCTCGATCAGCTCCTCGTTGGTGATTGCGTCGGCGGCGGGGAACCCGGCAACTGTTTGCGCTTCGTCCTTTCGCGACGCGCGTGCCTTCGATCGGCATCCCGAGGCGCTCCATGGCCGACAGCGCGGAGTAGAGGACGCCGCGACTGGTCGCACCGCCTCGCCCGAGCGACCCACCGATCGATACCGGCTTGCCGGTGACGACACTCGGGACCGAGTACCCCTTGTTCATCGAATAGGTGTCCATGATCCACGCCATGATCCGCTCATCGGTGCCCACGTCCGGGGCGGGGACGTCGCTCTCGGGACCGATGAACGGGAGGATCTCGCTCGCGTACCGGCGCGTCAGCCGTTCGAGCTCCCCGGTCGACATCGTCGAGGGGTCGAGCTTCACGCCACCCTTGGCGCCGCCGTACGGGATCCCGACGAGCGCGCACTTCCAGGTCATCCACATCGCGAGCGCCTTGACCTCGTCGAGGTTGACGTCCGGGTGGTAGCGGATGCCGCCTTTCGCGGGGCCGCGCGCGATGGAATGG
Organism: Actinomycetota bacterium; assembly: GCA_005884515.1. Taxonomy (GTDB): domain Bacteria; phylum Actinomycetota; class AC-67; order AC-67; family AC-67; genus AC-67. Next base: position 947 of record VAWS01000057.1, on the reverse strand, counting down.
TGAACGCGATAGCCGAGGTAGACGTCCACCTTGCCGTCGTCCATACGGACGGGGATCGAGACGGTGAGGATGCGCTTCGGCTCGCGGAAGACCTTGTAGAGGTTCTCGTCGAGCGCCATGAATTCGGCGGCCTCGTCGAGTTGGGAGAGCGCGGAGGTCCATGCGTTGCTCATGGCTCAAGCGTAGCGCGCGCGCGATACGCTACCGAGGTGCCCCGAGGGGCGCGCCGGGGTAGCTCAGTTGGCAGAGCTTCTCACTTGTAATGAGAGGGCCAGGGGTTCGAGTCCCCTCCCCGGCTCAGCCGAACCAGATCTCGGTTTTTGTGCGCAATGGAGCACGTACATGACGCCAAATGCACACAAGAACCAGATCCGTGTTGAAAAAGGTTGCCGCGAGGCGCGCGCTTACAGGCTGATGAGCCGGCGCTGCTCGATGTGCTGCTCGACCTTGCGCTTGATCCGCTGCAACGCGTTGTCTATCGACTTCACGCGCCGCTTCAGCGACGCCGAGATGTCTTGGTAGCTCTTCCCTTCGAGATAGAGCTGGAGAACCTGCGCCTCGAGATCGGACAGGATCTCGCGGAACGAGGATTCCATGCTCTCCATCTCTTCGCGCGAGATCACGGCCTCGACCGGATCCGACATCTGGCCCTGCGTGAGGACGTCGATGAGCACGCGATCGGGCTCGGATCCGTCCTCTTGCGGCATCGGCCGGGTGAGCGAGATGTAGGAATTCAGCGGGATGTGCTTCTGTCGAGTGAACGTCTTGATCGCAGTGATGATCTGTCGCTGGATGCAGAGCTCGGCGAACGCGCGGAACGACGATTGACGGTCGGGACGGAAATCGCGGATCGCCTTGTAGAGCCCGATCATCCCTTCCTGAACGAGGTCGTCTTTGTCGGCGCCGATCAAGAAGTAGTTGCGAGCCTTCACGCGCGCGAAGTTCTT
>VAWS01000187.1 GCA_005884515.1 Actinomycetota bacterium | reverse complement strand
CGAGACACGCGCGGACACCGAGTTCGGCTCGGGCTACGCGTCCGCGGAAGACCGTCTCTTCATGATGGACGTCCTTCGGCACTACGGGCGCGCGACGTTGTCGTCGTTCCTCGGCCCGTCGCCGTCCCTGGTGGCCATGGACTGCGGCATCGCGCAGATCGCCGGCTACAGCGAGGCGGAGCTGCAGCGGTACGCCGATTCGTTCCCATCGCGCTTCCCGCAAGCGTTCCACGCAGACACGAGCCCTGCGACGACGATCGGCCAGCAGATCGTGCTCGACGGCCAGGCCTACGTCGACGGCGTCAACGGCTACATCCAATCTGCCGTGCTCGATCCGCGACGGCTACCCGCCGAGTATCCCGCGCTACAAGAGTTCCCGGCTCCGTGGAAGCTGACGGACATCATCGCGACGGCGACGCTCGTTCAGTCGATCTTCGCGGTCGGCGGCGGCGACGAGACGACGAGCGCGCTGCTGTATCAGTCGCTCGTGAAGCGGTACGGCGTGACCAAAGGTGCCGCGATGTGGCGCGACTTCCGATCCCAGAACGACCCCGAGGCGAAGACCAGCATCACGACGTCGTTCCCGTACGAAGCGGTCCCGTCGACGGTCGACCCGAACTCGCTCGCGATGCCGGTCTCCAAGCCGACCGGCAACATGTGCGACGGCGGACCGTTGCCGGCGAACAACCCGGGTCTCGGCCAGGTTGTGATCGGCCACATCACGATCGACCTCAGCGAGCTGATGCCTCCGCCGTACTCCAAGCCCCATATGAGCAACGAGCTCATGGTCGATGCAGCGCATAGCGTTGGGCACCATCCGATCGCGGTGTTCGGTCCGCAGACGGGCTACTTCTCGCCGGAGATCCTCCACGAGATCGACCTGCACGGACCCGGGCTCCAGGCGCGCGGCGTCTCGTTCCCGGGAACCGAGATCTACGTCGAACTCGGCCACGGGGTCGACTACGCCTGGAGCGCAACGTCGGCCAGCGCGGACCTGATCGATCAGCGGGTGGAGAAGCTGTGCAACACCGACGGCTCTCTGCCGACGCTCGCGAGCAAGGGCTACATGTACTTCGGAAACTGCCGGCCGATGTACGAACGCACCGATCGACAGCTCGCGAAGCCCTCAGCGGTGGCCACGAATCCCCCATCGGTGGTGACGATCCAGATCGAGCGCACGGTGCACGGTCCCGTGCTCGGACGGACGACGGCGATCGACCCCTCGACGGGCAAGCCGATCCCGGTTGCGATCACAATCGAGCGGTCGACGTGGGGCGATGAGCTCGGCCTCGCGCCGGCGTTCATGCTGTGGAACGACCCCGACTACATCCACAGCGCTCACGATTTCATGCGAGCAACCGGTTTCGAGACCGGCACGTTCAACTGGACGTACATCGACTCGCGCGACATCGCGTACATCATGGCGGGCAAGATCCCGATCAGAGCGCCGCACGTCGACCCGAACTTCCCGTCGTGGGGAACCGGACCGTACGACTGGCGCGGCTTCGTACCGACCGACCTGTCGAGCCGGGACGTGCATCCGCGCGCGATCAACCCGCCGGCCGGTTTCTTCACGAACTGGAACAACAAACCGTCGCCGGGCTTCTCCGCCGCGGACAACAACTTCGGCTACGGGCCGGTCTTCCGCGTGCAGTCCCTGAGCGACCGCGTGAAGGCGGTCATCGATCAGCGCCTCGCGACCCCCACCGACATCATCAACGCCATGGAGGATGCGGGCAGCGTGGACCTCGACGGCTCGCAGCTCGTCGGACCGCTGAGCGACACGCTTGGCGGCGCCTCGCTGACAGCGGCACAGAGCAACGTGCTCTCGATCCTCAGGAGCTGGGCCGCAGACCCGTTCTGGGGCGCGGGCGTGCCCGGCGCGCACCGGCGCGACCTCAACGGCGACGGAAGCTACGACCAAGGAACTGCAGTCGCGATCATGGACGACCTGTATCCGCGGCTCGCGCACGCGGTGTTCGATCCGTGGCTGGATCCGGCGCAGTTCAACCTGCTCCTCAGCCTGAACAGCCTCAACAACCCGCCGGGTCCCGGAGGGTCCGCGTACGACGGCGGCTGGGAGGGGTACCTGCAGCGCGCGCTGCAGCAGTCGATCGGCGACGCCGCGCACCCGTATTCGCAGGACTACTGCGGATCGGGGAGCGTCGGTGCATGCCGCTCGGCGTTGGTCGCGGCGCTGCAAGCGACGATCGATCACCTGACGCAGGTGTACGGCTCGGCCAACCCGTCGGCCTGGACGTGCAGCCGTTCGAACGGAACGGGGAAGTGCAACCCCGCGAACGACGACATCCAGTTCTCTGCCACGGGCGTGGGGAGCATCCCTCCGATGCCGTGGGTGAACCGGCCGACGTTCCAGCAGGTGGTGCAGTTCCCAGCCCACCGTTAGCCGGAGCCGCTAGCCCTGGTCGATCTCGTCCGCCAGGGGGTCCGGATCACCGCGCACGATCAGCCTGATGGGCCGGTCGCGCAGGAAGTAGTTCCATCCCCACGAGGCGAGAACGGCGACCCGGTTCCGGAACCCGATCAGGTAGTAGATGTGCACGAACAGCCACGCGAGCCAGCCGAGGCTCCCCTTGAGCTTGACGCCGCGCACGTCGGCGACCGCCGCGTGCCGGCCGATCGTCGCCATAGTTCCTTTGTCGAGGTAATGGAACGGCTTCGTCGAACGCCCGGTCTTGATCGCGCGCGCAACGTACCGGCCTTCCTGCATCGCCGGCGGTGAGAGCATCGGCAGCTCGCCTCTCGGCGTCGCAACCGACGCCGCGTCGCCGATGACGAACACGTCGTCGCGACCGCGCAATCGCAGGAACTCGTCGGCCTCCAGCCGTTTCGAGCGCGCGCGCGGCGCCCCGTTCAGTGGGTCGGACGGCCGCACACCCGCCGACCACACGATCGTCTTGGCGTGGATGATCTCACCGCTCCGCAGCGTGACCGAGGCGTCGTCCGCCTTTTCGACCAGCGCCTGCGTTCTGACCTCGATCCCGAAGCGACGCAGCGTCTCCTCGGCGTACCGGCCCAGCTTCGGATGGAACGCGCCGAGCAGTCTGTCCAGACCCTCGACGAGCACGATGCGCGCGCCGCTCTGTTTCTCGTCGGTGTCGCGTGTTTGCTCGGCCTCCTCAAGACACGAGAGGACGTGATTGCGCAAGCGCATCGCTTCCGGGAGCGTCTTCATGCCGATCGAATGCTCGGCGAGCGGCTCGTTGCCGAAGTAGTTGTTCGTTCCGCCGGTCGCGAACACGAGCGTGTCATAGCCGATCTCGTCGCCGGCGTGCGTGCGAACGGTACGCGCGTCCAGGTCCACGCCGGTCACCGTCGCTTGGCGGAAGCGGACGTTGGGAGACTTCCGGAACGCGCGTCGCAGCGGGAATGCGATATCAGATGGATCCAGCAACGCCGTGGCCACCTGATAAAGCAGCGGCGTGAAAAGGTGATAGTTGTGCCGGTCGAGCAGCGTGACGCCGGCATCGGCGCCGTCGAGTGCGCGCGCACAGGCGAGGCCGCCGAAGCCGCCCCCGACGATCACGACGCGCTGTGAGCCGGGCACCCGCCCATTGTGAGGCCCCGGGCCCAGACGGCCTAATCCGAGGGTACGATCGCGCCGTGACAGCGATAGATCCGTTCGAGCAGCTTGACTTCATCTACACGCCGAGCGACGACGTTGCGCGCGACATGAAGTACTTCACCGATGTGCTCGGCGGCACGCTGCTCTTCAGCGTCGAGGGGATGGGCGCGCGCGCGGCGCTGATCAAGCTGACCGAGTCGCCGCCGCACGTGCTGCTGACCGATCACCTTGAGGGAGAGCGCGCGATCCTCGTGTATCGGGTGAGCGATCTGAAGCGTTCGCTGAAAGAGCTCGAGCAGCACGGATGGAAGCGCGAGGAAACATTCGGGATCCCGCACGGGCCCTGCTGCTCGTTCACGGCGCCCGGTGGGCACCGCATCGCTCTGTACCAGCTAACCAGACCGGAGGTCGGGGCTCACTTCGAGGGCAGGTTCGACTTCTGACGCGCGCGCCGGATCAACAAGAGAATGGTCGCTGCGGCCGCAGCGATAAGGGAAAGCCAGAGTGGGATCGATGAGTTCGGTTTCGCATCCGGCTGTGCGGCTACCACCCTCGTCGATGGGGAGGGGCTCGGGATCGGGGATCGGCTCGCCGGCGTGATCGTCTTTGCGGCGACGGTCGCCGTGACGTGCCGTGACGGCGTGGGCCACGGTGTGCTCGGTGTGTTCACCGTGGTGCGGCGGACCGGCCTGCTCGACGTGGTCTTGATCTGACCCGAGTCGGACGAGACCATCAGCGACGATTCGTCCACCGCCTCGAACGCGCTCGCCGGCACCGTCTTCAGCTGGTCGAGCATCGAGGTGTTCCATCCGTTCTCGGCGCTGCCTTGGAAGTACCAGTTCGAGCCGTTGTCGGCGACGATCAAGCCGTACTTCTTCATCGCGCGCAAGATGGTCTGCGTGTCGGCGCGGAACTGTGAGATGTCGTAGCCGGCCTTGAGACGGAGGCGCGCGCCCATCGGAGGAAGGTTGGGATTGTTCGCCGCGCCGGCCTGATGACGTGCCGGCCAGATGTACGAGCGGTCCGTTTGTTGCGCCGTCACGCGGATGGCGTGGTCGACGTTGCCGGCTTG
>VAWS01000186.1 GCA_005884515.1 Actinomycetota bacterium | reverse complement strand
GGCTCAATGCAGCGCGAACGCGACGATCCTGTTCCCGTCCGCCACGAACAACCGCCCACCGGCAGCCGACGGTGCGATGAACCTCGTCGCCGGCGCGCCCAAGCTGACGTGCTCAAGGACCTTTCCGGACGACGGGTTGAACGCCGTTAAGACTCCACTGCCTTTCATGGTCCAGACCGCCCCGGCCGCAACGATCGTCGGGCCCGACTCACCGCTGCTCGTCCACACGACGCTCAGCGTCTTGCTCCCCACGCGCACGGCTACGAGCGAGTCTTCGCACGCCACGAACACCATCGAGCCTTGCACCGCCGGCTGGCCGAACGCGCGCGAGCAGACGTGCTTCGATGTGACCTCGCCGCCGACGTGGCCGAGCTTGTTCCGCTCGAGCAGATAGACGATCCCCGCTTTGCCCGCCGCGAACGCGCGCCCACCGGACATCAACACCGGGCCGACCGAACCCAGATCGACGTCGCCCGCGTTCAGCGCGACCCAGTCGGTGGGTGCGAAGTAGTCGGAGACCCGTAAAGCGGATGTGAGCTTCACCACCGCGTTTCCGAAGTCGAACGCGCCGCTCGACGCAGTGTTCCCCGTCGTCACCCAGACACTGCCCCCCAGGGCGAGCGCCCCTCGCTCCTGCTCGACGACTGCCGATAGGCCCGGCGGATCGATCGTCCGGTGCCAGCGGACGGCACCGCTCGACAGATCGAGCGCGAACAGCTCGTGGTGCGGCCCGGTTCGAAGGAACGCGACGACGTAGACGACACCGGCGCCCGGATCGATCGCCGGCGTTCCGGTAATCCCGGTGGGGTTGATGTTGCCGCACGGGAGCGAGCCGCCGTTCACCGGGGCGCCGAGCGGCCGTCGCCACTTGATCGTGCCGTTCGACGCGTCGAGTGAGTAAACGGTGTTCCCCTCGCTCGCGACGATGACTTGGTTCCCTACGGCGAGCGGCTGCGCGTACACCAGCTCGTCGAGGCGCGCGGACGTCCACGATCGACGGAAGTTCTTCATCGGCGCCTGATCGGACGCGACGCCGCTTCGCTCGTTGTCGTGGTGGTAGACGGGCCAATCCGCTCCGATGGGGACGCTCGACTTCGACGTCCGGGGCGTCGTTGTGGACGACGGGGTCGGGGAAGGTTTACCGGAGGAGCACGCCGCGAGCAACAGGATGACGGCAAGGACCCACGCGCGTCGCATCTGTAGTTTCCTACCACGCGCGAACCTTTCGAGACATCTCACATCAAGGGCGAGCGGAGCGCGCGCTCCCGGGCGTAGCATGGGCCGATGATGTCGCAGCCCTCCACGCTCGGTGCGCTGAACGATTCCGGCTGGCGCGATCGCTCCGTCAAAGACGAGCTTCGTGAGAACTTCGTCGCGCGCGTTCGTGGCGGCGGCGAGCTCTTCCCGGGGATCATCGGGTACGACGAGACGGTCATCCCCGCGCTCGAGCGCGCGATCCTCGCCGGTCACGACATCATCTTGCTCGGCGAGCGTGGGCAGGCGAAGACCCGTCTCATCCGCGCGCTCGTGTCGCTGCTCGACGAGGAGATCCCCGTCGTCGCCGGCTGCGAGGTCAACGACTCGCCGCAGCGTCCGATCTGCGCGCACTGCCGCGCGCTGGTCGGCGAGAAGGGCGACGCGACGCCGATCGCGTGGCTCGCGCGCGACCGTCGATATGCCGAGAAGCTCGCCACGCCGGATACATCGGTGGCCGACCTCATCGGCGACGTCGACCCGATCCGCGTTGCCGAGGGCCGCTACCTCTCCGACGAGCTGACGATCCACTACGGCCTCGTTCCCCGCACCCATCGCGGCATCTTCAGCGTGAACGAGCTGCCCGACCTGCCGGAGCGCATCCAAGTCGCGCTGCTCAACATCCTCGAAGAGCGCGACGTACAGATCCGCGGGTACAACGTCCGCCTCCCCCTCGACCTGCTCCTGGTCGCGAGCGCGAACCCCGAGGACTACACCAACCGCGGGCGCATCATCTCGCCGCTGAAGGACCGCTTCGGAAGCGAGGTGCGCACCCACTACCCACAGGAAACGGGCCACGAGATCGAGATCATGCACCAGGAAGCGAAGCCCTCCGTCGCCGGCGTCCCGGTCGCCGTGCCGCCGTTCATCGCGGAGGCGCTCGCGGAGTTCACGCACCATCTCCGCCGCTCGCCCCACGTGAACCAGCGTTCCGGCGTCAGCGTGCGCTTCTCGATCGGCGGCCTGGAATCCGTGATCGCGAGTGCGGTGCGACGCGCGGTGCGCACCGGAGAAGCCGAAGCCGTTCCGCGCGTCAGCGACTTCCCGGGTGTGATCCGCTCATCGATGGGCCGCGTTGAGTTCGAGTCGTTCGAAGAAGGCCGCGAAGCCGAGATCCTCGAGCAGCTCGCGCGCAAAGCGATCCTGGACGTGTTCCGCCGCCGTCTGAGCGGCTTCGACTTCAGCGGGCTGCTCGCACGATTCGAGGAAGGGATGGAGGTCGACACCGGGGATCTCGTCGCTGCGCCGGAGTTGCTGAAGCAGGTCGGCGACGTTCCCGGCGCGTCGGGATTGCTGAAGCGGCTCGGGGTCAACGAAGAGTCGCCGGCGTTGGTCGCGTCGGCCTTGGAGTTCGCGTTGGAGGGCCTCCACCTGTCGCGGCGGTTGAACAAGGAACAGACCGCGACCGGCGCGCGCTACGAGGCCTGACATGCGCATCTTCCGCTACTCGCGCTGGGACGGAACACAAACGCCGATCACCGATGACCTTTCCGTCTCCAAGCTCGTCGATTCGCTGAGCGACGACATCCTCGATGGGCTTGGGCCCGACATGGCGTTCGAGCACATGCTGCGACGCGGTGTGCCGGGCCAGTTCGGCGGCATCCAGTCGATGATGGAGCGGCTTCGTCGCGCGCGCGCGCAACAACAGGAGCAAGGCCGGCTCGACGGGTGGCTCGAAGGGCTGCGCGACCGGCTCGACCGCATCGTCGACACGGAGCGTGCGCAGCTCGCGCGGCAAGAGGACGACACCGCCCGGCTCAACGAATCGTTCCTTGATTCCTTGCCGAGCAGCGTCGCCGGCTCGATCTCCGAGCTGAAGGAGTACGAGTTCGCGTCCAGCGACGCACGCGAGATGTTCCAGGACCTGCTCGAGCAGATCCGCCAGGAGATGCTCGCCGCGTACGGCGACAAGATGGTGCAAGGGATGAAGAACATGTCGCCTGAGGAACTGGCGGCGATGAAAGACATGCTGGCCGATCTGAACCACATGCTCGAGCAGCGCCGCGACGGCACCGGCCCGACTCAAGAAGAGTTCGACACCTTCATGCAGCAGCACGGCCAGTTCTTCCCAGAGAACCCGCGCACCCTTGACGACTGCGCGACCTGTTCCCGCAGATGCCGTGGGACCAGTTCGCAGGCATCGACGGCGACCAGCCGCTCGGCTTGTCGGAAAGCCTCGAAGCGATCGAGCGGCTTGCCGAGCTCGATGACCTGGAGTGCACGCTGAAGATGGACGGTCCCAACGCATCGCTGGAAGACGTCGACGTCGACAAGCTGCGCAACACACTCGGCGACGACGCTGCGCGCGACCTCGAACGGATGAAGCAGGTCGAGCGCGCGTTCGACGAAGCGGGGATCCTCGTGCGTCGCGGCGGCAAGATCGAGATGACGCCGCGCGGCATCCGCAAACTGGGTGAGCGCGCGCTGGTTCGTGTGTTCGAGCGGCTGGTGGCCGACCGCCCCGGTTCGCACGACATCCATGAGGCCGGCGGCACGGGGGAGCCGACCGGCGCCACGCGGCAGTGGCGATGGGGCGACCCGTTCCGCATCCACGTCCAGCGCACGGTCGGCAATGCGGTGATGCGCACGGGACCCACAAGCGGGCGCGTCCGCCTGCACCCGGACGACTTCGAGATCGAAGAAGCGGAGAACCGGACCTCGACGGCGACGGTGCTGCTGCTCGACATGAGCCTGTCGATGCCGTTGCGCGGGCACTGGGTGCCGGCCAAACGGATGGCGCTCGCGTTGCATTCGCTGATCTCCTCGAAGTATCCGGAGGACAAGCTGTCGATCGTCGGGTTCAGCGACATCGCGCGCGAGCTGAAGCCGAACGACCTCGTCGACGTCGACTGGGAGCCCGTCAAAGGCACGAACATGGCGCACGCGTTCAACCTGGCGGGACGGCTGCTCGCGAAACAACGCGGCGCGACGAAGCAGGTTCTGCTGGTGACCGACGGCGAGCCGACCGCGCACCTCGAGGGCGACTACGTGTACTTCAACTGGCCGCCGGTGCGGAAGACGCTCGAAGAGACCTACAAGGAAGCGATGCGTCTGGCGCGCAGCGGCATCACGCTGAACGTGTTCATGCTCGAGGACGATCCGGGGCTGGTCGGCTTCATCGATCGCTTGGCCAAGATCGTGACGGGGCGTGTGTTCGCCGTTCGCGACGACGCCCTCGGGGAGTTCGTCGTACGGGATTATCTGCGCGCGCGCGCAACCCGCTAGCGCTACTTCTTTCCCGCGTCCCGTTCTGCGATGTATTTCTTGGTCGCGTCTTCGATCGCACTCATCACCTGACCGCGCATCTTCGGGTGATGCTCGGCGACCCAGTCCCGCGAGCCGGTCAGCGATGCGGTCG
>VAWS01000056.1 GCA_005884515.1 Actinomycetota bacterium | reverse complement strand
CGAGCTCCAGCCCGAGCACCTCTTCGAGCGTTGCGATGGTCGTTCGAGCATCCTTGTGCACGATGCCCGTCATCCCCACCGCTTCGGCGCCCTCGACGTTCACACTGAAGTCGTCGACGAACACGCATTCTTCGGGTTTCGCGCCCGTGCGCTCGGCCGCCAGAAGGTAGATCTCGGGTTGCGGCTTGCGCATCCCCACCTCGCCGGAGATCACGAGCGCGTCGAAGATCTGCCGCAGCTCGTCGAGGGGGTAGTCGCGCCCGCCCCACGAGTTGGAGAGCAACCCGGTTCCTACCCCGGCCGCGCGCGCGGCGCCGACGGCGCTCCACATCGCATCGTCCGGTTTCACGAGCGCGAACATGCGCTGCTTCAGCCCCAGGGGAGCGATCGCCTTGCCGCACGCATCGCTCAGCAACGATGCGACGGCCTCGTCGAACTGCTCTTCCGTGATCTCGCCGGTCTCGACTTTCGCGAACGGCGATCGTTCCATTCGAGCGGCCCCAGACATCACCGCGCGAAATGCGTCGGGCGTTATCCCTTCGGTCTCGCAGAACGCAGTGAACGACGCGAAGATCGGTGACGTCATGACACCGCCGTAATCGCAGAGGAGACCGCGCGCGCTCACCCGGCCATCTTACGGGCGATACCGCACGCGCATGATCTGACCGGTGAAGCGCGTGATGTAGAAGTCGATCGTTCCCCGATCATGATCCGCGAACGGGCCCGATTCCGGCGCGATGCGAACCGACGACGACGTGGGGAAGCCGCTCGCGATCAGACACGCCGCTCCGGTCCGCGGGTCGACGCGGAGGAGCTCGCCGAGTCCGTTCGCGACCGGATAGAGGTACCGGCCGTCGCTCGTCATGTCGTCCAGACCCTTCACCCCGAGCAGAGGGCGAGAGAGATCAGGATTCGTGTAGACCGCCGGCTTCAGCGAGACGACGCCGACGGTCAGCTGGAACGCGGTGGTGTGCGTCCCGCTCGGAAGCGAGATGCGCTCGATCGGTGACCGCTGGTCGAACGTGATCGTCGCGTACATCGTCTTCCCATCGGGCGTGACGACGAGCCCATTGGATCCCCACACGTCGTCGAGGACGCTCCACGCCGCTGGATGCGCGCGCGGGATACGGATCAAGCCCGCATCGACGTCATTCGACACGTATGAGTCGCCGTTCGGCGCAAAGGCCAGACCGTTCGCCATGTTGAAACCGGCCGCGTACACCTTCACGGTTCCCTTCGGATCGTCGCGCGAGAAGTGGACGACCGACGCCCCCTTCGTTCGGAGGAGCGCGCCCTGGAACGAGTCGCCGGTGTTGGCGTAGATCAACCCATCCGGACCAACCGCCAACCCACCGGGACCTCCGGCGCCGGTGAGCTCCTTCGCCGGCGGCGCCTCCGTCCCGTCCGGCGAGAACCGGCGGATGCTGTCCGCCGACTGGTCGCTGATCCACAGCGACGACCCGTCGATCAGCAGATTCTCGAGCGTGTCGTTGCCGAGCTGCCAGGCTTCGCGGTCGGCCGGAGATTCCCCTGCCCGGCTACAGGTAGAGGCCGGTTCCCCCGTCGACCCGGTCGCTCGCGACCGCGTGCACATCGCGCTCGCGGAGCAGCATGAAGTCTTCCCCCCGGATCTCGACCTCGAGCCCGCCGTCCGGAAGGTGCAGGACGTTGTCGCCCGTCTCGATGCTCCGGACGTTGGGCCCGACGGCGACGACTTCCGACCAGATGCATCGCTTGGTGATGCTTGCGGCTGTTGCAGGGATCAACAGCCCGCCTTTGGACTGACGCTCGCCTTCGGGTTCCTTCCGCACGAGCACCCTGTCGGCGGTCATACGGATCGACTGGGCGCTGGTGTCTGGGATGGGCTTGAGCTCTGCCATGGCGCCAGTTTGCCACGCGGATCGAGGCGGCGTCTGGTCCGCTACCCTCTCGGCCGTGCCGATGATCGATGGACCCGACTGCGGGCTCTGGGTAGAGGTCGAAGGATCGGGTGAGCCCGTGACGGTGTTCGCCCACGGCGTGACGAGCTCGATCGCGGAGCTCGAGCCGCTCGCCGCGCGCGCACGGGGGACGCGCGTGCTCTTCGACTTCCGCGGACACGGCAGGAGCGAGTCGCCCGACGAATCGGCCGGGTACGACCACGCAGCGATGCGGCGGGATCTCGAACTCGTCGCGAAGCGCTACGCAGCCACACAAGCGTTCGGGATCTCGATGGGCGCCGGCGCGATCCTCAGCCTCCTCGAAGACGAGCCCGATCGATTCCGGCGACTCGCTTTCTTCATCCCGGCGTCGCTCGACGGGCCGAACGAAGGCTCGCCCACCGTGTTTCCGGCGCTCGCGCATCTCCTCGAGGCGTATCCGCTCGACGAAGTCGTCGCCCGAACGATCGACTCGCCGGCGCAAGCGTTGTTGTTCGAGAAGCGGCCCTACTGGCGGGCACTGTGGCGCCAGCGCATCCTGCGCATGAATCGGGACGGCGTGCCGCGCGCGCTGCGCGCATACGTGTCGGGAACGTTCCCCGTTCGAAACGCGGACGCGTTACGCAGAGTTGACGCGCCGGCCCTCATCCTCGCGCACGAGAGCGACCCCATCCACGATGCGGCGGTCGCTCGCCGCCTCGTCTCGTTGCTCCCCAACGCGACCCTGCGCGTGTGGCCGGAGCCGCTCGCGATGTACGACGACCTCGGCGCGTTCGCCGCACTGATCGGCTCGTTCCTCGGCGGTGCGGGCGTGTGAGGAAGGTCGCCGTCTTCCTCGTGATCGTGGCGTTCGCATCGTGCACGGCCGCCGGGACCACGAAGCAATCCGGCGTCCCGACCCTCACGCTGCGCGCCCAGAATCTTCAGCTGTTCCCCGGTAGCGGCCAGGCAGTGCGGATCGGTTTCCAAACGGCGACCGGTTCTGCCGACATCATCGCCGACCTGACGCCGGACACCGCCGCCCTTGCCGTGTGCCCGCTCGCGACCCTGGGAGCCGACATCCCTCCCGTCACCACCTGCAAGGACGTCGGGAGCGGCGTCCGCGAAACGATCACCAGCGCGGGCCTAGCGGCGGTAGCGCTGGTCGTTTCCGGCGTTCCGAGCGCGCGCGCGAACGTGCGGCTGGAGTACGACGACGGTGGCCACGCAATGTCGGTGCAGACCCCGTTCCTCGCGGCGCCGGACGCATCGCCGGCCTGCAAGGACAACGGCTGCAACCCGTTCTTCGAGCTGACGCCGCTTCGGAACGGCGCGTTCAACGCGACGGCGGCGTGGAAGGGCCCTGCAGGGACGCTCGTCATGTTGCAAGGAAGCGTCCTGGGCCGGTCGCTGACCGCGACCGGAATCCCTTATCGCGAGGCGGCGCGCGCCGACGGTCTGTCGCCGCTTTCGATCAACGCGAACCTCTCCTCGCAAGCAGAGTACGCGCTGGTGATCACGCAGCCGCCCGGTCCCGCGGCGGCGCCGCTGGGCGACGTGATCGTGAACGCGACCTGGCCGTGACGGTCAGGTCGTCTTGACGATGAGGACGTTGCACGGCGCGTGATGCGAGACCTGGTTCGGCACGCTGCCGAGCAGGAACCGCTTCGCGCCGGTCATCCCTTTGTTGCCGACGACGATCAGGTCGACGTCGTCGTTCTCCGCGACCTCGAGGATCTTGTCGGCCGGATCGCCTTCCAGTGTGACCGTCTTCGGCTTGCCGCTCACCGCTTTCGCCGCATCGGCGAGAACCTTCTCGCCGCGCTTGGGATCGCCCACGTGAACCAGGATGGTCTGGGCTTTCACGTTCTTCGCCAGATCGGCGCCGATCTCGACGGCGCGCATAGCGGTCTCCGACCCGTCCGTCGCGATCAAGATGCGCTTGTACATAGGAAACCCCGCTTCACTTGTCGGTCGTGTGAACGATCAGAACGTGACACGGCGCGTGGTGCGACACGGCGTTGGGCACGCTGCCAAGCACGAACCGCTTCGCGCCTCCCATGCCGCGGTTCCCGACCACGATGACATCGGCGTTCTCCTCGTCGGCGACGTCGATGATCGCGTCGACCGGATTGCCCTCGCGGAGCACTGTGCGCAGCTTGGCGTCCCCGCCGTAGCGCTTCTCCACGTCCTGCAGGATCGCCTTGCCGATCTCCGCAGTGTGCTGTCCCTCGGGCATCCCGAACGGCGGCGGAACGTCATCCGGCTGCTTGTAGGCGCTGACCACGATCAGCTCCGAGCCGCCGATCTTCGCCAGCTCGGCGGCGTGAGCCACCGCCGCCCCGGCCGTCCCCGACCCGTCGGTGCCCACCAAGATCCGCTGGAACATGCGGCCCCCTTCTTCCTGAAACGTTGAGGTGACGATATCGGCTCGAACTGCGACAAAGCCAGAAAGCTTTCAGCCCAACAGGCTTGATTCGAGGGCCGATGGATCGGTCCCTGCCGGCTGCTCGGCCAAGAGCGCGCGCGCCCGGTCGAGCGCCTCCGCCGCCTCGTCGTGACGCCGCTGCGCGTCGAGCGTCTTCGCCAGGACCCCCAGCGCCCTGATCTTCTCGACGTCCCAGTCGGCCTCGTCGAGGAGGGACAGCTCGTCCCGGATCGTCGCTTCGGCGTCGGCGGCTTTGCCTGCGCTGACCAGCGCCGCGGCCAGGATCCGAAGGGCAACGACGCGCGCGATCAGCTCCTCGCCCGACTCCTCGACGGCCGCGGCGGCCGTCTCCGCGGCTGCGGCGGCGTCGCCCAGGTCGAGCTGGATCTCGGCCAGCAGCGCGCGCGAGCGCGCCGTCGACACGAGGCCCACGTTCTGGCGCCCGAGCCTCTCTTCGAGCATGCGTCGCGCCTCGTCGAGCCGGCCTCGCGCGCGCAGGATGCTCGCCTGCAGCCACCGAAGGCCGGCGCTGCCGTCCCAGATGCGCCCGAGCTCACCCGCACCGAGGATCTCCTGCACCGACCACTCGGCTTCGTCGATGTTGCCTTCTTCGAACGCGAGCAGCGACCGCGCGAACCGGAACTGACCGAGGTAGAACGGATCGCCGAAGGACTCGGCCCAACGCGTACCGTCCTCGACATGCGCGCGCGCCGCGGCGGTGTCGCACCGCAACAACGCGGCTACGAACAACGGGTACCGGCCGATCGCTTGCACCCAGGCCATGTTCGCGAAGCGCGAGCCGTCCGCCCCGAGCGTCCCGCGCGCGATGGTCTCCGCCGACGTGAGGTTCCCGCGCGCGACCTCGACGTACGCGCGCAGGATCCGCATGAGCTCCAAGGCGAAGCCGGCGTTCAGCAGATACTCGGGATGCTCGATCGTCAGGTGACGCTCCAGCTCTTCGGCGAGGACACCGGCTTCCATCACCTCGCCGCGCAGCAGCAGCACCCACGCGCGCATCCCTTTGCACCAGCCGGACCCCTCGTCGTCGCCGAGCTCGATGAAGACGCTCTCGCCCTCGGACAGGTAGTCGTACGCGTCGTCGAGATGCCCCATGAGCATCGCGGCCCACCCGAGGTTCTGCAGGCTCCAGCCTTCGCCGCGGCGGTCCTGCAGATCGCGGTAGCGCGCGAGCGCCTGACGGAACCACAGCTGCGAGGCAGACCAGTGCCCTACGAAGCGAATCACCGCGGAGACGCAGGGCTTTCCCTTCCGCAGCCCGGTCGCCCATACCGCGGGCGTCGGTGAGCGCCTGATCGAGGTGATCCATCGCTGCTTCGTGCTGCCAGCTTCCGACGAGCGCCTCCGCCAGACGGATACGCAACGTCGTGCGGTCGGCGTCGTCGCCGGCGAACGCGAGCGCGCGCTCGTAGAACCCTGCGGCCGTCTGGGCCGCGTCCATGTCGTGCGACTGGTCGCCGGCACGCTCGAGATAGACGCGCGCCTTGGCCTCTGCGTCCTCGTCGGCGCCGCCGACGTCGCGGGCGAGGAGCGCGGCGCGCTCGAAGTGGTGCGCGATGAGGTCGTCGAACTCGCGCTCCTTCCCGGCTTCGCGACACACATCCTCGAGCCACGTGCCGACGGCCGCGTGCTGCTGCGCGCGCACGTTCTTGGGAACCGAGTTGTATGCGACGTCGCGCACGAGCGCCTGGCGGAAGCGATAACCGACCTGGCCCGGCAGCAACGTGGCGTCCGATCGCTCGATCAGCTCGCGCACCTCCTGCGCTTCCAACAGATCGGCCGCGTTCTCGACGCCGAGCACGCCGAGGGCGCCGGGCCACAGCTCGGCGCCGACCACGGCGGCGTCTTGCAAGAGCCGCTTCGACGCCGGCGGCAGCGCGTCAAGGCGTGCAGCCACGAGCGACTGGATGCTGCCGGGAACGGGAACGCCGGACTTCTCGGGGCCCCGCGCGACGAGCAGCCTCGCGAGCTCTTCGAGGTAGAAGGGGTTCCCACCGGCGCGCTCGACGACGCTTTCGCGCAACGAGTGCGGCAACGTCGGCGCGAGTGCCTCAAGCATCTCGACGGCGCGGTCGCGCGGCAGCGGCCCCATCGGGATCGTGGCCGAGCCGACGCCGACGCTCCAGTCGGGGCGCCGCTCCAGAAGCTCGAGCCGGGACAGGCACAGGATCAGAAGCGGCGCGCGCGAGGCGCCGAGCATCTTCTGGATGAAGTCCAGGACGGCGTCCTCCGCCCAGTGCAGCTCGTGGAACGCCAGGACGAGCATCCCTTCGGCCTCGGCGATGCGCTCGAGGACGGCCATCGCCGACTCGAGCAGCGGGCTCGTGCTCGGCTGCGAGGTGGCCGGCGCGGACCCGGGGGCGCCGTCGCGCGACGGGATCGCGCCGCCCAGCCCGAGGAACGCCAGCAGCCGGTCTGCCTCGGCGGCCAGGCCGTGCGCGTCGAGCCGATCGCGCACGCAGGCGGCTGCGGCTTCCGGGTCAGAGGTCGGATCGACGACCAGAGCCGCGCGCACCATCTCTTCGATCGAGAACGCCGGCGAGGCCGTCCCGTACGGCAGCGATCGGCCGTTGAGGACCCGCACCCCTTGCGCCGAGATGCGGCGCGCGAACTCGTCGGCAAGACGACTCTTCCCCATCCCGGCTTCGCCGACGATCGTGGCGGACATCGTCCGGCGGTCGCGCCGTACGATCCGCGCGAGCGAGTCGAGCATGCCGAGCTCTTCCTCGCGGCCGATCAACGGCGCGGTGCGGATGGCTCGCTCACCCGGAAGGCCGAGCTCGGCCAGCGCTTCCCAAACCTGGACCGGCACCCGCTTGCCCTTGGCGGTGACTTGGCCGATCCGTCGGTACTCGATCGCGTCGCGCGTCGCTTCCTCCGTCGCCACCCCGACGAGGATCTGCCCCGCATCTGCGGCGTCTCCGATCCGGCGCGCCGTGTTCACGGCATCGCCCAGCACCGTGTACGAGTCGCTGCCGCCGACGAATCCGGCGACCACCTCGCCGGTGTTCAAGCCGATGTGCATGCGCAACGGGATGCCGCGCTCACGTTCCAACTCCGCCGAATCCTCTTCAAGCACGCGCTGTATGACGAGCGCCGCGCGCACCGCGCGCTCGGCGTCGTCCTCGTGCGCTTGCGGCGCGCCGAACACGGCCATCACCTCATCGCCGATGATCTTGTCGACGTGCCCGCCGTACCGCTCCACGATGTCGGTGATGCGCTCGAACGCGCGATCGATGATCGCCTTCACTTCCTCGGCGTCGCGCGCCTCGCTCAGCTCGGTGAACCCCGACAGGTCGCCGAACAGCACCGTCACGACCCGGCGCTCTTCCCGCGGGGCCTGTGTCTGCGCGGCGCCGCACGCCGGGCAGAACCGCGAGCCCTCGGGAACCGCGTTCCCGCAACGGATGCACGCGTGCGCGCCTACGCTCTCCGCCACGCGTCTCCTTCCTGCTTCAGGATCCTTTCGTCGAGCAGCTTGTGCAGATGCGCCATCACGCTGAGTGCCGCAGCGGCGTGTAGCGACACGTCGTAATCGGCGTAGATTCGCTTCACCATCTCGGGAACCGTCGCGTCTCCGGCGTCGATCGCGTCGAGCACCTGCTGCTCGCGCTCCAAACGGTGCTCCTTGTAATACGCCAGGACCGGGTCGGGGTCTTCCACGACCGGGCCGTGCCCCGGATACAGGCGCTTCGGGTGGGCTGCGCGCGCACGATCGAGCGACTTCAGATAGGCAACCAGGTCGCCGTCCGGATACGCGATCACCGTCGTGCCCCGGCCGAGCACGTGGTCGCCGGTGAACATCGCCCGCTCTTCCTCGAGCACGAACGAGAGGTGATCGTGCGCGTGCCCCGGCGTGTACATGGCGGTGATCGTCGCGCCGTCCGCGGAGATCCGCTGCCCGTCCGCGATCGCCGCCGCGGTTGCGCACACGCTCGAGCCCGTGCTCGCGTACGCGGCCAGAGGCGCGCGCGCCATGTCGGCAAAGCGCTCCGCACCCTCCGCATGATCGGGATGCCGGTGGGACAAGATCACGACCGAGGGGGTCCCCGCCTCCTCCAACACCCGCTCCAGGTGACCGGTGTCGTCGGGGCCCGGGTCGAGGACGATCGGATCGCGTTCGCCGATGAGGTACGTGTTCGTTCCCTCGAGCGTGTACGGCGACGGGTTCGGCGCGAGCACCACGCGCACCAGCGGAGAGAGGCGGACGGCGGTCACGGCTCGTGCGGGTTGGGGTCACCCGGCAGATACACGCGCCCCTCCCCGTCCTCGACCACGAACCTGGGAAGCACCGGCGTCTTCGGCCGCGACGCTGCAGCGTCGAAGACCGCGTTCGTCGTCTCCAATCCCGCCAGCGACTCGAGCGTCTTGCGCGTCGGGAAGATGATCACTAATTCGCCCGAGCGGCCGCGCGCGATCGCATCGGCCGGCCGCACCCAGGTGCTTGCGGTCGTCTCGACGTCGTCGTGTAGCGGCGACTGACCCTCGGGCATCACCGCCACGAAGAAGCGTGTGTCGTACCGCCGCGGCGCGAAGATCGGTGTCACCCACCGCTGCCAGAAACGCAGCAGGTCCGCCGCGTAGCGGATGCCGGTCTCCTTCGCGAGCGTGATCGCATCGATGTCCCGGTTCGCCAGAGCTGTGCGTTTGTCTCTCCACCCGGGGTCGTCGAGCTGCACCGGGCTGCCGTCGGCAGGATCGCGATCGGCCTCGTCGACCGTTCCGCCGGGGAACACGTACGCGCCGCCGGCGAAGTCGCTCTTGATGTGGCGCTCGAGCATGAACACCTCGAGCATGTCGGCGGCTTCGCGGAGGACGATCACCGTCGACGAGTCTCGCGGGACGATCGGCTCGGCCGGCTCGAGGTCGTCCGGCATCTCGAACGGCGCCTTGCTCCTATCGTCCACACAGATATGTTCGCAGACCGGGAGGGGCTCTTCGAATCGCGCGCGCGGCTACAATCCTTCTTCCGCCGCTGCTCCAGGAGGTCCGATGGATTTCGCCGTTCCGGCCGAGCTCGACGAGGTACGCGCGTCGCTCCTCGCATTCATCGACCGCGAGGTCCGGCCCGTCGAGGAACGGTTCCGCGCGGAGCTCCAGGAGGACCGCTGGACCGAGGAGATGCGGGACGCCGCGAGCGCCCTGCGGCAGAAGTCGGCCGAGATCGGCTACTACGGCGCGCACCTACCCGAAGAGGTCGGCGGCTGGGGCTTGTCGACGCTCGGGTACACGCTGCTCGTCGAAGCAGGCGCGCAGACCGGCCTGCGCTTCACGACTGCGGTCCTCGGCCCGCCGAACCCGGAGGCGCCGACGCGGCTCCTGCTCCAAGCATCGCCCGAGCTCCAGAAGAAGTACCTCGTGCCGCTCGTGAAAGCCGAGAAGACGATGTGCTTCGCGCTGACCGAGCCGGACGCCGGCTCCGACGCGCAAGCGATCCGCACGCGCGCAACGCGCGACGGCGATCACTTTGTTCTCAACGGGACGAAGCACTTCATCACGAACGGCGCCTACGCCGACTTCGCGATCGTGTTCGCCGTCACCGATCCAGAGAAGAAGGCACAAGGCGGGATCACCGCGTTCATCGTCGACAAGGGAACGCCGGGATTCACCGTCGGCAAGCACCAGCGCACGATGGCCGGCGAGACGAGCCAGGTCGAGCTGGTCTTCGACGACTGCCGCGTGCCGGCGACGAACATCGTCGGCGAGGAGGGCTTCGGCTTCTATGCGGCGATGAAATTCTTGAACACCGGGCGCGCGTACATCGGCGCGCTCTGTCTCGGGATCGCCGAATACTGCGTGCGCATCGCGACAGAGTACGCGAAGGACCGCAAGACCTTCGGGAAGCCGATCGGCAAGTACCAGGCCGTGCAATGGATGCTCGCCGACTCTGCGGTCGAGATCGAAGCCGCGCGCTGGATGACCTATCGCCTTGCGTGGCTCTGCGACCAAGGCGAGGAGCCTATGCGCGAATCGTCGATGGTGAAGCTCTACAACACCGAGATGGTGAACCGCGTCGCCGACCGCGCGGTGCAGATCTTCGGCGGGATGGGCTACCTGGCAGAGGGGCCGGTGGAGCGCATCTTCCGCTTCGTGCGCATGCTGCGCATCGTCGAGGGCACGAGCGAGATCCAGCGGCTGGTGATCGCGCGCACGATGGGCCTGTAGATGGAAGACATCCGCCGTTTGGTCGCGCGCGTGGTGGAACAGCACCTCGAAGAGATCCTCGACGTCACGATGGACGCGATCGTGCGCGAGGTTCCGGCGGTCGCGCGCCAAACCGACGACGTACGCGCGCTCGTGCGCGCAAGCACGCGCCATACGACGCTCGCGTTCCTCGCCCTTTACGCCGACCCGGAGTCACCCGCTCGCCTGATGCTCACCGAAGCACGGCGCGCGACGGTCGACCATGCCGGCGAGATCTTCGCGATGGATGAGATCCTTCAGATCATCCGCACCGCGCGCCAAGTGATCTTCCAGCTCGGCCGTCAGTACGTGAACGCCGAGCGAGGCCACGTCGATACCGAATCGGAACGCCAAGCCACCGAGGCGCTCGAGTCGTTCCTCACGGAGCTCGAAAGCGAAGAGAACACGATCGGGAAGGCGCGCGACACGGTCGGCGACCTTCTTCGAGCAGCCGAACGCGAGGAGCCCGACCTCGGATGAGCGGCCTCCGCGACCTTCCACAAGTCGACGAAGTCCTGCGCGACGTGCTTGCGTTGAACGACGTCGGCCCGCTGGTCGCGCGTTGGCTGGTTCGTCGAGAGGTTGCAGCGGCGCGCGCGCGAGCGTTGAACGGCGGCGAGGCCGGTGACGTCCGCGCGATCGTTCAAGCCGCGGCCGAGCAGCTGCAGGCAGCGCGCATCCGGCGCGTGATCAACGCGACCGGGGTCGTCATCCATACGAATCTCGGCCGAGCAGCTTTGGGTGAGGAGGCGGTCGCGGCCGCCGTGGAGGCGGCCGGGACCGCCGCGCTGGAGTTCGACCTCGTCACCGGCGCGCGCGGAACGCGCGCGCCGGTCGCCTCAACCCTCGCGGCCGCGCTCACCGAAGCAGAAGACGCTTTGATCGTGAACAACAACGCGGCAGCCCTACTGCTTACATTGGCCGCACTCGCCAAGGGACAAGAGGTGATCGTCAGCCGCGGGGAGCTCATCGAGATCGGCGGTGAGTTTCGGCTCCCCGACGTCATGGAGGCGTCGGGCGCGCTCCTCCGCGAGGTCGGAACGACCAACCGCACGCACGAGCGCGACTACCGCCGCGCCGCCGGCGACGGCACCGCGCTGATCCTGAAGGTGCACCCGTCCAACTACCAGATCGTCGGCTTCACTACCTCGGTCGGCGTCGCCGACCTCGCCGCGATCGCGAAGGAGGCTCGGGTCCCGCTGCTATTCGACATCGGGAGCGGCCTGCTCGGACCGGAGGAAGGTGTTCTTTCCGACGAGCCGGACGCGCGCAGCGCGCTCGCACAAGGAGCGGACCTCGTGTCGTTCAGCGGCGACAAGCTGCTCGGCGGCCCGCAGGCGGGCATCTTGGCCGGACGCGCCGACCTGATCGAGCGGTGCCGCCGTCACCCCATCGCGCGCGCGGTCCGCGCCGACAAGCTCACGCTGGCGGCGATGGAAGCGACGCTGTGGGCGCACGCGCGCGGCGCGCGCGATCACATCCCGGCCTGGTCGATGCTGCAGGCGACGGCCGAAGAGATCAGGGCGCGCGCGAAGCGCGTGAGCGAAGGGATCTCGGGAGTCAGCGTCATCGACGGCGCCAGCGTGACAGGCGGCGGCTCGCTACCGGGACGCTCGGTCGAGACCGCGCTGATCGCAGTGCACTCCGACAAGCCTCAGGTGCTCGCCAAGCGATTGCGAGAGAAGGAGCCGCCGATCGTCGCGCGCATCGAGCGAGGGCTGCTCGTCCTGGATCTACGAACGGTCGCGCCGGCCGACGATGTAGCTCTTCGCGCGGCGTTGCAGTCGCTCTAGACGTCCTCTTTCTTTACGACGGCTCTCGTGCGCCGTGTGCGTGGGGCCGCCGGCTCGTCCTTGGCAGCCTTTTCTTTCTCTGCCGCCACCGCGCGCGCCGGGCGCGTGCCACGCTGCGGCGTGAGCTCGTCGACCAGGCGGCCGACCTCGTTCGAAAGCTGACGCACCGCTTCCTCGAGCTCTTCCATGCGATCGCTGTCGGTCTCGAGCTGTGAGTTCAGCAGCAGGATGCCGCCGAAGCCGAGCAGCATCAACGCCCCCACGCCTGCGCTCGCGAAGTACGGGAGCTGGAACGCCACCTCCGTCTCCTTGCTGACGCCGAGGTAGCCGATGATCGCGACGACGATCCCCGCGACGATCAACGTGAACGCGGTTGCGACGCGGTACCGGGTACTGATCATCAGAGTGCTCCTTTCAAACGAGCAGAGGCCGGCGTCGCAAGTGCGGCGCGCGTTTCAAGAACATGGGGTATAGCAGGGAGCCGATCAAGCCGCCCACGAGGAATATGAGATACACGGTGTGGAGCGCGCGCGCCACGTCGGCGCCCGGCCGGCGGTAGATGAAGTTCGATGAGGGCCCGGGCGTGCCAGGCGTCGGTGGGACCAGGTTCGGCGGGGTGTTCACCGGCGGGACGATGTTCGGACCAGGAGCCGTCGTCGGCCCGACGAGCGGCGGCGGGAAGTTCCCACCAGGCGGCGGCGGGATGACCGGCGCCGCGACCGACTGCGCCGCCGCGTCGGCGTGACCGACCGTGATGTGCACGAGCCCGTTCGGCGTCACCCACGACAGGTCGAACGCGGTCGCCGAGCGCACGTCGCCCAGCGCTTCGGTTTGCGCAACCGAGATCGTCATGCCGGCCTGCTTCAAAACGGCCATGAGCTGGTCGATGGCCGGCTGAACCGCTTGCTTCAGCAGGATGTCGTTGCCGGCCAAATGGAAGCCGTCGGTGTCCGCGACCAAGTTAAGGCCGGCGATCGACAGGCTCCCGACCGTGGCACTCGCCGAACGCGAGTCGGTCCCCGAGTTGCTCTCTGAGTCCGCGCTCGCCTTGACGCCGTGCAGCTCGATCCACCCGGCGAGCAGCTTCACGTCGCCGACCGCAGAGTTCGACGTCGCGCTGACGAAACCGGGCGAGGTCGACGTCTGCGCGCTGCTCGTAGCCGCGCCGAGGTCGGCGATGTCGATCAATCCCGTCGGGGGCGGTCCGGTGAGGTGCGGCATGTTTACCCCGTTGTTCTTGAGCAGCGGGTTCAGCTGATCGATCAGCGTGTTCACCGGCGTGAGGAGGGTGTCGTCGATCTGCTGGATCGCGTTCAGCACCTGGCTCTGCTGCTGGAAGCTGAAGTTCTTGCTCGCGAACGCGAAGCCGTTCCCTGCGCCGGATACGATGCCTGCTTGGGAGTTGGACGCGCTCGGCGTCGTGTGCGCTTCGGCGAACCCCCCGCGGAGCGTGATGTTCCCACCCGGGTCGCAAAGCCCGTTATTAAGCGTCGCCTGCGGGATCGGCGGGAGACATGTCGGGAACGCCGGGTCGGTGAAGTCTTTGACGGACTTGACCGCATCCGGATGGGCGACGTCCGAGAAAACGGTTCCGGTGCTCTGGCCGCCGCCGGAGAACGCAGTCGCGCTCGCGTTTGGCTTCTCGCCGCTGGACGCAGTCGACTGACCCGCCAGCAGCACCTCGCCGGCGCTCGGGAGCGCTATCGAGATCGCCCATGACGCCGCGCGCGGCTCGGCCGGCGACGCGGCGACGCCGGCCTCCGGGTGCGGCAACGCCAGCAAGATCAGGAGTCCGAACGTAATGATCGAAAAGCGTCGGATCATCGCTTCGCTCCCGACGCAGCCTTCGAGCCGCCGAGGTACGCGCGCGCAAGGTCAGCACGCGTCTGAGCCAGCGCGGCGCCCTGGTCCTCCCGCGCGACACGGCCCTTCTCGATGACGTAGGCGCGGTCGGCGATGTCCAGCGCACCCACGTTCTGCTCGGCCATCAAGATAGTCACGCCGCTCTCTTTCCGGACTTCGTTCAGAAGCCTCAACACGTTCGAGACCATCACCGGCGAAAGACCCATCGACGGCTCGTCGACGAGCAACAGCGTCGGCTCGCTCATCAGCGAGCGCGCGATCGCCAGCATCCGTTGCTCGCCACCAGACAAGCTACCGGCAGTCTGCGTGCGCCGCTGGTTCAATATGGGGAACGTCTGCAATATCCGCTCCAGCTGGGTATCCGCTTTTTTCCCTTTTGCGAGCGCAAACGAGCCAACCCGAAGGTTGTCGGTCACCGTCATGTCGCGAAAGATCCCCGGCGGCCCGGGCACCATGCCCAGGCCAAGCCGGACGATCTTCTCCGCGCCCATACGGTCAACGACCTTCCCACCGAAGCTGATACGGCCCGACCAGGGACGAAGCAGTCCGGCGATGCTGCGAAGCATGGTCGTTTTGCCCACCCCGTTGGCGCCGAGGATGACCGCGACCTCGCCCTGATCCACGGTGAGGCTGATCCCGTGGAGGACTTCGGCCGAGCCGTAGCCGGCCCGCACGTCCGTGAGCTCGAGCATGCTAGGCACCGGCGGCCTCCTTCGCGAGGGGCTCGCCGATGTACGTCGAGATCACGTCCGGGTTGTTCTGTACCTCGTCGGGGCTGCCTTCGGCGAGCATCCCTCCCTCGGCGAAGCAGTAAATGTAGCTGCAGAGGCTCGCGACCAGGGGCACGTCGTGTTCGATCACCAAGATCGTGAGGTCGAGCTCCGCGCGCAGCTCGGTCAAGCGTTCGGCAAGCTGCTCGGACTCTTCCGGACCGACGCCGGCGAACGGCTCGTCGAGCATCAGCAACTCCGGTCCGGTCGATATCGCAGCGGCGACCTCCGCGAGGCGCTGGTTGCCGTGAGACAGGTTCAGAACCCTCTCCTCCGTGTAGTCGGTCAGGCCGATAACTTCAAGCGCGGCGCGCGCGCGCGTCTGCAACTGCCGTTCAACCTTGCGCATATCCGGCGTGCTGAGCAACGCCGACGTCAACCCGTACTCGATCGCCAATTGATGCTGCGCGAACATCATGTTCTCGCACACGGCTTGTGCGCCGCTCAGACCGACCTGCTGGAACGTGCGCGCGATGCCGAGACCTGCGCGCGCATGCGTCGGCAGCGCCAGAAGGTCCTTGCCGCGGTAGTGGATCGATCCAGTGTTCGGCTTCACGAAGCCGCCGACCGCGTTGAAGAACGTAGACTTGCCCGCGCCGTTGGGACCGATGAGGCCGACGATCTCGCCGCGGCGCACCTCCATGCTCACGTCGTGCAGCGCGACCAAGCCGCCGAAGCGCACGCCGACGTCTTTCGCGATGAGCAGGCTCCGCGTCGGGACGGAGAGCGAAAGCGGCCGCTTCGGAGGCGCGATCAGCTCGATCGCCCTCGAGAGCTCGAGCTCTTCTCGCTTCTCAGACTTGAACGCAGGCAGCGGAATGAAGACCGCGCGGTTAAGGATGTAACCAAGCCCCTCGGGCCGAAGCACCGGCGTTGTCGTGAGCAAGCCCGCTTCGATAATCGGGACGTAGCGCGCGATGCCGCTCAGGAGCTGTTGGATGCTGGCGAAAACCGCACCGGACACGATCGCGCCCGACCATGAACCCAAACCTCCGATCACCACCGCTGCCACGTAGCCAAGAGAAGTGAACACAGTGAAGGACGGAGCACTCACCGTCTGAAGCAAGTAGGCGAAGAGACCGCCGGCTATCCCCGCGTACAGACCGCTGAACGCGTACGCCTGCAGCTTCGTGGGGCCAACCTTCACGCCGCGAGCGGCGGCCGTGTCCTCTCGGTCTCGAACGCTGAAGAATGCTCGCCCAATCCGGCTGTGGCGGATCTGCCGGTCGATGATCAAGATAACGAGAAGACCGACCAGCCCCGTTAGCAGGACGGCCTTGTCCGTCGCGATGACGTGCGGTCGATTCACCGTCACCTGACCGGAGTTGGTCGTCCACGGACGTGCGAACAGGAAGTACTGGGCAACCGCGCCGAACGCCAGGGTAGTTGCGGCCACCTGAAGGCCGCGGATCCGCAACGACGGGAGGCCGACGATCGCCGCAACCAGAGCGGCGAGCAACGCGCCGAGGATGATGGTGAGCGGAAATGGAACGTTCCAATCAGCGAACTGCGCCGCTGCGAAGGCGCCAATCCCGACGAAGGCCGCCTGACCAAGTGAGACTTGACCGGCGTATCCCATCAATAGGTTCAAGCTGAGGATTGCGATCGCGCTCACAACGACCGTCCCGAGCACGTACGCCGTGTACTCGCTTGTGAACGTCATCGACAGGAACGCGGCCGCGAACGCGACGACGATGAAGGCCGCGCCGATCTTCGCCTGTCTACGCTTCAGAGCCACCGAAGATCCCTTGCGGCCGGAGGAGCAGGGCGACGAGTAACACGACGAAAACGGCGGTGTAATCGGCTCCTTGCACCGTTGTATGCGCGGTCACGAGCGCTTCGACGACGCCGATCGCGATCCCGCCGACGAATGCACCCGTGATGCTCGTCAGCCCCCCCAGCAGCGCAGCGGTCAGCCCGCGGATAAGCACGAGGGTCGTGGAAAGCGGGGTGAATGTGTTGACCGATGCGATCAAGATCGCTGCTATGCCCGAAGTTGCTCCGCCGAGCGCCCACACGAACATGCGAGTGCGGTTCACCCTGATCCCGGAAAGGCGCGCAAGGGTCTTGTCCGAGACGGCGGCCGTCACCTCGAGGCCGAACTTGGTCCTCTTCAAGAAGACCGCGAGCCCCGCCGCCGTCGCTGCGGCGAACACCAACAGCATTATCCTCGACGACGTGACCGTCAGGTTGCCGATGTTGAAGCTGAACGTCCCGAAGGGCGGCGGGAACGTCTTGATGTTTACGCCGAATTGGAGGAATTCGTAGTAAGCGAGAACGAACGCGACGCCGAGCGTAGAGGCCACCGCGGCAAGTGGTGACCGGTCGACGAGCCGCCTCACCAATGTTCGCTCGACGATGATGGCCACCAGTGTGGCGACGACCACTCCCGCTACGAACGCGATGAGGACCGGAACCTTGTGGTTGTGCAGGTACCACGCGATGAACAAGCCGAATGCGCCGATCTCACCGTGCGCAAGGTTGAAGATCCGCGATCCTTTGTAGATCATCACGAACCCGACTGCGATCAGCGCGTACGCCGATCCAGACAGGACCCCGTTGATGATCGCGGTCATCTAGAAGGACCCGGTGAATCCCGAGATCTGGTCCCACTTCTGGGCGTTGCCATTACCCCGGAAGACGGCGACGACTCGCGGACCCCGATGATCGGTCGGCGTGTACGTGATCGGGTTCCAGTACGCCGCGGTGAAGTTCATCCTGTTCATCGCGTCGACGAAGGACGCACGTGTGAGATTCTTGCCCGCGGCAGTCAACGCCGTCTTGATCATGTTCGCGTATCCCCAGATGATCAGACCGAGGTCGTCCGGCGTCTTGCCGGGCTTGTACTGCCGGTACGCGGCCTTGTACTGGTCCGCCGCGGGACTATCGATCGAAGACCAGGGCGAGAACACCTGTGCGCCGTCCAACGCACTGCCGGCCGACTGCATCGAAAGGTTGTAATTCCAGTGTGTGCCCTCTCCGACCCAGACCGGGTGGTAGCCCTGGTTCTTGGATTGCACCGCGAGGGAGATCGCATCGACCGGAGCGATGTTGAGGAACACGATCCCGGCGTTGTCGCCCTTGAGGTGGCTGATGACCGACGACCAGTCGGATTGCCGAGGCGTGCTGGTGTACGTGTTGCCAAACTTCCCGCCCTTCCGCTTGATCTCGGCCGCGTAGTTCGTCTTGGAAACCGGCTGGTCGTTCTCCGTGACGGTGTCATTGACGAGCGTCTTCCCGTTCGCGATGCGGTCGATCACGTAGTCGGCGAGCAGGGTTGACTGGAAATCGTCGGACGGCGTTCCGAAGTACGCGAGGGGGTGTCCGCTCAGCGTCGTCTCCGGGATCCCACGCATGATGTAGGGGATCTTCTGCTGGTTGTAGAAGCTCGTGCACTCCTCCTCGATCGTCGGCATCGTGTGGCCGACGGCGAAGAGGATGTTCTCACCGGCGAGCTTCTTGCATGCGGCCAGTCCTTGCGCCGGATCGTAGCCGTCGTCCTCCACGAGGAACTGCACCTGCCGGCCGTTGATGCCGCCGTTCGAGTTCAGGTAGTCCTGTGCGACGGTGATCGAGTCTTGGAACGAGGAGGGGACCGGAGCGGCGCCGGTCAGCGGGATATTCAAGCCGATCTTGATCGTGTTGCCGACCGGTGCAGTCGAGACCCCTAAAGATGCAGCCGATCCTCCGCCGCCGTTGTTGGAACCGCCGGTCGTCGTTCCGCCGGTCGTCGTTCCGCCGGTCGTCGTTCCGCCGGTCGTCGTTCCGCCGGTGGACGTCCCCGTCGTCGTCGTCCCACCCGTCGTCGTGCCACCGGTCGTCGCCGAGCCCGTCGTGGTCTGGGCGCCTTGCTGGGCGAGCTGCTTGTAGAAGGCTGCCTTGTTCACGCGGGTACCGCATGCAGCGGTAACGAGCGTGATAAGGACGAGCGCGATGACTAGCTTCTTCCGCTGATTCACGTCGATCTCCCCACCCTTTGTGGACCTCAAGACGGGCATGTGGGACTGCCTTGAGTCCGGATGTCCATTCCCGACGTGATGCGAGTCGTCTCAACCGCCGGCCACGTCGATCACGGCAAGTCGACGCTGATCCAGCGTCTTACCGGGATCGACCCGGATCGTCTCGCCGAAGAGAAGGCGCGTGGCCTCACCATCGATCTGGGCTTCGCCTGGTTCTCGACGCCGGCCGGCCGCGAGATCGGCATCGTCGACGTACCGGGCCATGAGCGCTTCATCCATAACATGCTGGCCGGCGTCGGGTCGGTCGACGCCACGATCTTCGTGGTCGCGGCGAACGAGGGCTGGAAGCCTCAGTCAGAAGAGCACCTCTCCATCCTCGACCTTCTCGGCGCGCGCAACGCGGTCATCGCCCTGACCAAAGCCGACCTCGTCGACAAGCAGACCGTGATGGAGCGCGCGCGCCAGGTCTCGAACCGCATCGCCGGGACCGGCCTCGCCGGCAGCGAGATCGTTCCCGTTTCCGCTGCGAAAGAGACGGGCATCGATGACCTCCTGTCGGCGATCGACCGGATGCTCGAGCGCGCGGGCGAGCCGCTGGACCTGGGCCGTCCGCGCGTGTTCCTCGACCGCTCGTTCAGCATCAAGGGCGCCGGGACCGTGGTCACGGGAACGCTCACCGGAGGGACGCTCCATATCGAGGAGTCGGTCGTGGTGCTGCCGGCCGGACACGCGACGCGGGTCCGCGGCATCCAGACGCACAAGAAGCGGCTGGACGTCGCGCGCCCCGTCAGCCGGGTCGCGCTGAACCTCGCCGGTCTGGAACGCGCGCAGCTCGCACGCGGCGATGCCGTCGTCGTCCCGGGTCAGTGGCAGCCGACCACCGAGCTCGATGTGCAGCTCCGGACCGTCCGATCGCTCGATCACCCGCTGAGCAACCGCAGCGCGTTCAAGGCTTACGTCGGCTCGGCCGAGGTCGACGCGCGCCTCTCGTTCTACGACGTGACCGAGGTCGCTGCCGGCCGGCAGGCCTTCGCGCGATTGATCCTCAAGCGGCCGGTGGTTGCCGGGCCGCTCGACCGATTCATCGTGCGCGACGTCGCGCGCGATACGACCGTCGCCGGCGGCACGATCCTGGACTCGCATCCGCCGGCACTTCGCGGACCGGCGCGCGCAACGCGTTCGGACCACCTGCGCGCGCGCGCAAGCGCGACGAGCGAGGAGATCCCTGCCTTGTGCGTGCTCGAACGCGGCGTCGTCCCGCGCGCCGACCTGATCTGGCTGGCAGGAACGGATGCTCCCCCGGCGGGGACGGTGTCGCTGCGAACGCTCGAGGTCGCGCCGGCGACGTACGACGAGCTAACCGCGGCGATCGAGCGCGCGCTCGCCGCGCATCACGAGAAGCACCCATTGGTCCGCGGAATGCCGGCGTCCGACCTCCGCGACGCGGCCGGCATCAACAACGCGCGCCTGTTCACCGAGCTCGTCGAGTCGATGACCGACCGCGTCGTCGCGGACGGCGCCGTGCTCCGGCTCGCCACGCACGCCGTGACGCTGTCCCTCGAGGAAGAGGGCGCGCGCGATGTGCTGATCGACCAGATCAACGCTGCGGGGTTCTCGCCGCCCTCGCTCACATCGTTGATCGATACGCATGGGGACCCGCTCGTGCACGCGCTGGTCGATTCCGGCGTGCTCGTGAAGATCGGCGACAACTTCGCCCTGACTGCCACGCAGCTCGAGCGCGCGAAGCAGCTCATCGCCGAAGGGACCGCGCGAGAAGGGCCGCTGACGGCTGCTCGGATCAAGGAGCTTCTCGAGACGAGCCGCAAGTACGCGATACCGCTGCTGGAGTTCCTCGACGCGGCGGGGTTCACGCGGCGTCGCGGCGATCTGCGCGAGCTGGTGGGCTAGGACTCCAGCGTCGCGATCGCGTCGACCTCGACCGGCGCGCCGAGCGGCAGCTCCGACACCCCGACGGCAGCGCGTGCGTGCTTCCCCGCGTCGCCGAAGACGTCCTTCATCAGGTCGCTCGCGCCGTTGGCGACGGCCGATTGATGCGTGAAACCCGGCACCGACGCAACGAACACGCCAAGGCGCACGATGCGTCCGACCATGTCGAGCGTCCCCGCAGCCCCGCGCAATTGCGCCAAAACGTTGAGCGCGCAGTAGCGCGCTTCCTCTTGCCCTTCCTCGATCGTGAGCTCAGCGCCGAGGCGACCCGTGCGCGGCAAACCGCCGCCGCGCGATGGGATCTGCCCGCTGATGAAGATCAGTCCGCCGGCGACGACCCACGGGATGTACGACGCGACCGCCTCGGGCGGCTCGGGAAGCACGAGGCCCAGGCTGCGCAAGCGCTCTTCTGCTCGCACGCGATCTACGACTCTTTCGGGCGCTTCAGGATCGCGACCGTTCCCGGCACATCGGTCGGCGAGTAGATCTGCACAAGCTCCCACCCGTCGTCGCCCCAGTTGTCGAGGATGTCCTTGATCGCGTGCGGGATGAGCGGAACGGATGCGTACTCCCATTTCTGCACGGTGCACCTCCGCGCGTTGGAGAGACCGGAGCCTACCCCAAATGGCACGGGCGGCAGGTCGTGCGACCTGCCGCCCGTAGGGGGAGCTCCTCGGTGTTACCCTGCACGCCGCTCCAACATGTGGCGGCGCTCGGACTCATTCAGCCCGCCCCAGATGCCGTGCGGCTCCCGGGTGGCGAGCGCGAAGCTCAAACACTGCTCGCGCACGGGACAGCGCGCGCAAACGGACTTCGCTTGCGCCTCGCGCGCGAGTTTCTCTTCCTTGGTTTCTTGATGGGTGGGCGCGAAGAAGAGATTGGCATCGGCGCCGCGACACGCGGCTTGCGACTGCCAATCGGTGTCCTCATCCCAATTCGGCCTCGACACGGCTACGGCCACGCTCGACCGTCGGGGGGTCGCACGCGCGGCGCTCATCACACTCCCTCACTCTTCATACGACGCTTGTCTCCTACTGGATGTTCCGGGGTGCTTTTCACATCTTTATTTAAGGCTGTGACAGCCGCTGCCCAGTAGGTCCTTCCGTACAGTTTGAACCGGGAAAAGGGGCTAGTTCTTCCCGAAACCGCCTGTGAACCTGCCCAGAACGGGCGCGATCCTCACCCGAAAACCGATACCCTCGATCGCATGCCCGCCACCGACCAGGGCTTTTTTGGGCCCGCCAGCGTCTCGTGGAAGGTCCACCGGGAGACGACCGTCCTTTTCGGGGGCGCGCGCGCCTTGCTGATGCAGGCAGCGCACCCGCTGGTGATCGCCGGTGCGCGCGAGACCGGCTTCTACGAGCGCAATCCATGGAAACGCCTGGAGCGCACACTGCAGCTCACCTACGCGATCACGTTCGGGACGCGCCGGGAAGCCGACGAGGCCGCGGAACGAATCAACACCGTTCATAGAAGCGTCCACGGCGTCGATCCCGTTACGGGCAAGCGGTACGACGCGCTCGATCCTGAGCTTCTGCTGTGGGTCCACGCCTGCCTCGTCGACAGTGCCTTGTTGTTCGAGCAGCTGACGGTCGGTGCGCTCGACGAGGCGGGACGCCAGCGCTTCCACGAGGAACAGATGCTGGCGGCCGAGATGCTGCTCCTTCCCCGCGAACGGATCCCGCCGACCGTCGGCGCGCTCCGCGAGTACATCGCCGGCGTCGTCGCGAGCGGCGACCTCGTCGTGACCGACGCCGCGCGCGCGGTGGCGGGGCTCTTCAAGAACCCGCCCCGGGATGCGGAATGGCGCCCGGTGCTGCGCGCCGTGTCGCGCTGGGCGTTCGGCACGCTGCCTCCCTCGGTGCGCGCGCAGTACGGCGAGCGGTGGTCGCGCGCGCACGATGCGATGAAGGTTGTCACGCTCGCGTCCCTGCGCTTGGTGCGTCCGGTCCTGCCGCGCCGCGTGCGCTATATCCAGCCGGCCGAGATAGCCCTCGCGAGAACGCGCGCCGCGAGCTAGTGCGAGCCGTTGCCGCTGAAGGCGGCGCGGACGATCAGCACCGTACCGTCGATCCGGCTCACCGTTACGGTCTCGCCCACGCGCATCCGCGTGCCGTCTTCCGAGCGCGCGCGCCACAGCTCGCCGTCGACGAGCACGAACCCTTCCGGGTTGAGGACGCTGCGTACCTCACCGCCCTCACCCACAAGCTCGGCCTTGACCGATGCCGCGATCGGCTTGCGCGCGCGGCGCACGACGGTCATGACGGGGATGAACATGATCAGCGACGCCGCGACGGCAAAACCGATGAGCCACGGCGACAGCCGCACCGGCTCGGCGTTGTTCGGAAACAGCAGCAGCGACCCCGTGACGACACCGGCCGTTCCCAAGAGGGTCGGGATCGCGATCGCATCCAACGCGACGTCGACGGTGAGCAGCACGAGGCCGGCGCACAACACCAGCAGCCCGAACCACCGGGCGGGTAAGACCGTGAGGCCGTACGCGGTGGCGAGCAGCAGCAGCCCGCCGGTTACGCCGGCGACGCCGAACCCCGGTTGGAACAGCTCGAACACAACCAGCAACGCGCCGGCGATGAGCATCAGGTACACGAGCGTCGGGTTCGCGAACGTGTGGAGCAGCCGGCGGATCGGGCCGGGTTGTGAGAAGCGGATGATCGTCTGGTTCGATGGCATATGTAGCGTCACGGGACCGGCTGCCGTGGGAACGGTCTGCCCGTCGATCCGCTCGAGCAGGTCTGCGACGCTCGGCGTGACGAAGTCGAAGTATCCGGCGCGCACCGCTTCGTTCGCACCGAGAACGCGGAAGCTGTCGGTGGTGATCGAACGTTCTCTGCCCTCTGCAAGCGCGCGCAGCGCTGCGAGCTCGTCCGGCCGCGGCACGCTCGTCTTGCCGAAGTCGATCGGATGCGGCGGGCCGATATGGCCGCTCGGCCCGATGGACGCAACGTTGGCGGCTGCGGCCATGTAGAGCACCAGTCCTTCCGCGCGTGCAGCGCGCGGTCCGACGTGGACGGCGATCGGCACCTTCGCTTCTCGGATCCGGCGCACGAGGGGTGGAAGGGTCTGATCGTCCGAGATTTTCAGTCCGCCGAGGCTGTCGATCTCGAAAACGACGAGCGCGTCGTGATGCCGCTCGGCGGCCTGGATCTGTTCGACGGCGTAATTCGCGATGGGACGGTCGATCACACCGGCGATCTCGACGACGTCGACGACCGGACCCGGCGGCGTTGCCGCGCGCGCAGCGAGCGGCACCGAAACGAGGGCCGCTAAGAGGGTGACCGAGGCGATCCGGCGCACAGCAGGGCGCATCATATCGGCGCGCCGATGAACACGTTTCCGAGGATATCCCTGCGGGGAGAACGCTCTACAATGTCGACGATGCCCGCCTCCCTAACTGCCGCCCGCGTTGCCATCGTTTCGGGCAAGGGTGGTGTCGGCAAGACGACCGTGGCGGCCGCTCTTGCGATCGCGGCTGCGCGCGCCGGGAAGAACGTTCTGCTCGCGGAGATGGAGGACCGCGAAGCGTTCGCACCCATCTTCGGGTTGCGGAAGCTCGCGTACACCGAACAGACGATCGCGCCCAACATCACCGGGCTGACGGTCGAAGCCGACGAGGCGCTGGTTGATTACTTGCGGATGTTCTACGGGATCCCGACGATCTCGCGCGCGCTCATGCGCACCAAAGCGGTGGAGTTCGCGACGCAGACGGCGCCGGGGCTCAAGGACATCCTGCTGATCGGAAAAGTGAAGGAGGCGGAGAGCCGCCGGCACGAGGGCGCGCATGTGTTCGACTTCCTCGTCGTCGACGCGCCACCGACCGGCCGGCTGCCCCGTTTCCTCGACGCGCCACGCGCGGTCGTCGAGCTCGTAAAGGGCGGGCAGATCCGAACGCAAGCGCAAGGCGTGCTCGACATGGTCACCGACCCGAAGCGGTGCCAGGTTGTGCTCGTGACGCAGCCCGAAGAGATGCCGGTGCGCGAGACCGAAGAGACGATCGAGACGTTGTCGAAGATGGGGATCACCCTCGGACCGATCGTGATGAATGGTGTGTGGCCCGAGCTGCGGTCGCTCGGGAAGGAGCCGGAGGCCACGTTGCGCGCAGCGGCGAGCGACGCCGGCGAAGATCTGAGCGACGACGCGATCCGCGTTCTCGCCGGCGTCGCGACCACGCACGCGCGGCGCGCGCGCAATCAGCGCAAGGCGATGAAGACGTTGGCGAACGACGTGTCGCTCCCGCAGATCGAGCTCCCCTACTTGTTCACCGAACGGATGGGGCGACCCGAAGTCGAGCAGCTTGCCCAGATCCTTTCGGGGTGCGTGTCGTGACGATCGACGAGCTGCTTCTGGACAGGCACATCATCGTGTGCACGGGGTCTGGCGGCGTGGGAAAGACGACGTCCGCCGCCGCGCTCGCCTTGCGCGCGGCCGAGCTCGGTCGCCGAGCCATCGTCTGCACGATCGATCCCGCGCGACGTCTCGCGCAGTCGATGGGGCTCGAGCAGCTGGGCGGCGAGCCCAAGCTCGTCCCGGTGACCGCGGGCCGCTCGAAATCGAAAGGCGAGCTGTGGGCGATGATGCTCGACATGAAGAGCACCTTCGACCAGATGGTGCTCGAGATGACCACGCCCGAGCGCGCGGAGAAGATCTTTACGAACCCCTTCTACCACCACATCTCTTCCACGCTGGCCGGCACGCAGGAATACATGGCGATGGAGAAGCTGTGGGAGCTGCACGAGGAGGGGCGGTGGGAGCTGATCGTGATCGACACGCCCCCGACCCGCAGCGCGCTCGATCAACTTCGGGACGCGCGTGGCGCTGCGCGCGGTGACCCGGATCACCGGGAGCGACCTCTTCGCAGACGTCGCCGACTTCTTCCAGCAATTCGAAGGAATGTACGAGACGTTCAAGCTACGGTCGAAGCGCGTGCGCGAACTGATGACCGCCCGGCGCACGGCTTTCCTGGTGGTCACGGCGCCGACCGAGCCGAGCTTGAAAGAGGCGCGGTACTTCGCCGAGCGACTGACCGACGAGAAGATCCCGCTCGGTGGGATCATCGTCAACCGCGCCCACGCGGTGCCCGGAGTCGCCGGCCTGGAAGACCCCGCTGCGATCGCCGCGCGCGTCGGAGACGGCGTCCTCGCCGAAGCACTGCGAACGTACGGCGCATGGCGGGCCGTTTCTCTGCGCGAGGAGCGGCTGCTCGACGGGACTCTCGGGGCGATCGAGGACACACCGGTCTGGCGCGTTCCCGACCTGGCAGACGACGTGCACGATCTGAGATCGCTCCACGAGATCGGCGAGTTGCTCGCACGCGCAACCGGCTGAGACCGCCCTGGTAGACGCCGCGGGGCGCCGGGTAGTCTGAGCGCTCGATGCAGCAGCTCGCCGCCAACGAGTACGACGACGAATACGAACCCGAGCACGAACCCTTCCCCCGGACGTTTCGGGATTTGCGCGCGCGCGTCGACGACGCCGCACATTTCGGCGAGCGCATCTCGCCGCCGCTCTCGTCGGGCGACGACCTCTTCCTGCACATGTTCATCCTCGGCGTCATCACGATCCTCACTGCAACGTTTTTGGCTCTGCTGAGCATCCCCGGCGTCGCGATCGTGGCGCATGCCGTCGGCGACGTGGCGCACAAGTTCGATGCGCCGCTCGGTCCCGTGTCGTTGCCCAAGGCGGATCAGCGCTCCGTAGTCCTGTCCAAGGACGGGAAGGTG
Organism: Actinomycetota bacterium; assembly: GCA_005884515.1. Lineage (GTDB taxonomy): Bacteria > Actinomycetota > AC-67 > AC-67 > AC-67 > AC-67. Next base: position 8,988 of record VAWS01000056.1, on the reverse strand, counting down.
TTGGCGACGCTGGCCGGGGCCGAGAACCGCGTGGTCGTGTCCCTGAAGCGCATCCCCCTGAGCGTCCAACAGGCCGTGATCGCGATCGAAGACGCGAAGTTCTACGAGCACCATGGGGTCGACCCAGCCGGCTTGTTGCGCGCACTGCTGTTCAACGTTAAGAGCGGCGGCGCGTACGAAGGCGGCAGCACGATCACCCAACAGCTGATCAAGAACACGCTGGTCGGGAACGAGAAGTCGATCGACCGGAAGGTCAAAGAGGCGCGTCTCGCCGTGCTGCTCGAGAAACAGATGTCGAAACACCAGATCCTGCAGGCGTACCTCAACGAGACCTATTTCGGGAACGGCGCGTACGGGATCCAAGCCGCGTCGGAATACTACTTCGGGATCGACGTGTCGAAGCTCTCGCTGGCGCAGGCGGCAACGCTCGCAGGGGTGATCCGCTCGCCGGAGACGTACGAGCCGATCCATCATCCCAAGGGCGCGCGCGCGCGACGCGATCTCGTCCTGCAGCGGATGCGCGAGCTGAGCTACATCACACCGGCACAACAGAAAACCTCGTCGGCGGGGCCGGTAGTCGCGTCGGCGCACCCGTTGCCGCCGTCGATCGCGCCGTACTTCGTGGAGTACATCAAGCAGCAGATCATCAACGATCCGCGCATCGCTCCGACCGCGGCCGAGCGCGAGCGCGCGTTGTTCTACGGCGGCTTGCGGATCCAAACGACGCTGGACTCGTCGCTGCAGAGCGAAGCGGGCAAGGCCTCGGCCCAGGTTCTCAACCGGTCGAGCGACCCGTCGTCAGCGCTGGTGTCGATCGATCCGACGACCGGCGCCGTGCGCGCGATGGTCGGCGGCAAAGACTTCGACCGTTCGAAGTTCAATCTCGCCGTGCAAGGCAAGCGGCAGCCCGGCTCGACGTTCAAGCCGATGACGATGGTCGCTGCGCTCAACGCTGGGATCTCGCCTGGGTTGCAGTTCAACACGCCGTCGCCGCTGACGATCACCGATTCGACCGGGAAGCAGGTCGAGGTGTCCAACTACGACCACGTCGGGCACGGAGTCATCGACATGCGAACGGCGACGGCGCTGTCGATCAACACCTACTTCGTCCAGCTCATCCAGCGCGTCGGCCCGGCGAACGTGGTGGCGATGGCCCACAAGCTGGGGATCACCTCCATGCTCCAGCCGTATGTCTCGCTGGCACTCGGAACGGAAGAGGTCTCTCCGTTCGAGCTCACCAGCGCCTACGCCACGATCGCGAACCAAGGCGTGTACTGCAAGCCGTTCGCGATCACGCAGATCTTCGATCCGAGCGGCCGTGTGATCGCCCACAACGACCCGACGTGCACGCGCGTGATCCCGGCGAGCGTGGCGGCGCAGGCGACCGCCCTGCTCGAAGGCGTCGCCGAGCACGGCACCGGCGCGACCAACGGTCGCATCGGCCGCCCGGTCGGCGAGAAGACCGGCACGACCGACAACTACACCGACGCGTGGTTCGCAGGGTTCACGCCGCAATACGCAACGGTCGTGTGGCTCGGCTACAAGGATTCAAACAAGCACCCGCTGTACAACATCCACGGCTATGCCAAGGTCTTCGGCGGCAGCCTGCCCGCGATGATCTGGTCGAAATTCATGCGGTACGCAGAGAAGAATCTGCCGGTGATCGGCTTCCCGGCGCCGCCGTCGTCGAGAAGCCTTCCCGTTCCGAACGTGGTCGGTCAGACCGCGGCGGATGCGCAGAAGACACTCGAAGCCGCGGGCTTCTCGGTCAAAGTCACGATCGTGAAGTCGCCGAAGCCGTCGGGCACAGTGCTCACGGAGACGCCGAAAGCCGGGACGACGCTTGAAGCCGGGACCCTCATCACGTTGACAGTCTCGGGGAATCCAGCTCCGGCGCCTTCGCCGTCGCCCTCGGCGACGTCGTCCTAACCATCTACGCGCCGAGGCGCGCGCGCACCATCGCGGAAACCGCCGCGCCGTCCGCGCGGCCCTTGACCTTTCCCATCACGACCTTCATGACCGCTCCCATCTCTTTCGGGGAGCTCGCTCCGGTCTCGGCGATCGCTTCGTCGACGAGCGCGCCGAGCTCATCTTCGCCCAGCTGCTCGGGCAGGTACGCCTCGAGCACGGCGAGCTCGGCCCCTTCCTTCTCGACGAGCTCGGCCCGGCCGCCCTTCTCGAAGGCTTCCATCGACTCGCGGCGGCGCTTCGCTTCGCGCGCGACGACCTCGAGCACCTCGTCGTCCGAGAGCTCGTGTCCTTTCTCGACCTGCGTGTTCTTCATCGCGGCCATCAGCATCCGCAGCGTCGACACGCGCGTTTGCTCGCGCGCCTTCATCGCGGCGCGCATCTCGTCGGAGATCCGATCCCGCAGCACGCGAATAGGATAGGGCATCCATGTGGCTCGCCCTCATCATCGTCGCGTGCGCCGGGGCGCTCGTCGTCCTGTACGCCTCGCTCATCGAGCGCAACTGGTTCGCGCTACGCAGGCACCGGATCCCGTGTCTGCCCGAAGGCAGCTCGCCCATGACGATCCTGCATCTGTCCGACCTGCACCTGCGCGCGCCGCAACGCCGCAAGCGGGCGTTCTTGAAGAGCCTGGCGCGCATGCAGCCGGACCTGCTGATCGGCACCGGCGACTTCATCGGCGACGCGCGCTCGAACGCGGCGGCCGTGGATGCCGTCACGGCGATCGGCGCGCGCTTCGGCGCGCTGTACGTCCTTGGTTCGAACGATTACTACGGGCCGAAGCCGAAGAACCCGCTGCGGTACTTCCTGAAGAAGCGGCGGTTGATCTACGGCACGCCGAATCCGTGGCGGGAGCTCGTCGAGGGCTTGAACGCGCGCGGATGGCGTCTGATCAACAACAGGGCGATGAGCGTGGACGGGATCGACGTCGTCGGCCTGGACGACGAGCACCTCCGGCGCGCCGATCTGTCCGTCGCGCGTGCGCGCAGCGGCGACGGCTTCCGGCTCGCCGTCGCGCACTCCCCCGACGTGGCGGAGGCGCTTGCCGACCGCGGGTACGACTTGATCGTGTGCGGCCACACGCACGGGGGGCAGGTGTGCCTCCCCGGTTTCGGCGCGCTCGTGACCAACAGCGACCTGCCGCGCTCGATGGCGCGCGGCGTACACCGGCTGGGCGATTCGTGGCTGCACGTGAGCGCCGGTCTCGGCACGTCGATGTACGCGCCGTTCCGGTTGGCGTGCCGCCCGGAGGTGTGCGTGCTGGAGCTGGTTGCGCGCGAGCGGTGATGAACGATCAAGAGCTGGACCGCGAAGAGTTCTGTTACGTCACGACCGTCGGACGACGAACGGGAAAACCGCACACGATCGAGATCTGGTTCGCCGCCCACGACAGCGCGCTGTACATCCTCGCGGGAGGCGGCGAGCGCGCGCACTTCGTGCAGAACATCGTCGCCGACCCCTCCGTCGTCGTGAAGATCGGCGAGCACGCCTATCGCGGCGTGGGACGCATCGTCACGGAACCGGACGAGGCGGCGATAGCGCGGGTGCTGATCCCAACGAAGTACGCGCATCGGGAGGATGGGCTCGAAGAGTGGGCGTTGACGGCTCTCCCCGTCGCGGTCGACTTAAAGCCTCGGTAAAGCTCCTGGTCCCGGTCTTGTGCAAAAGTTCCACGCGTATCCCTCCGAACACGAACGGCGCTTGGAAGCCCAAAGGAGGGATGCGCTTATGAGCACCACCCGCATGATCGTGCGCGTCGGACTGGTCGTCGCCGCGCTCTCGACCGCCGGCGTCGCGATGGCCGGAACCGTTTCCATGCCGACCCACGCGAACAGTCACGCTTCGACGGCGACGGCGAACGTCACGACCGGTTCATCGAACGGGCAGAGCACCGACGTGCACCCTGCGTCGTCGCCGAGCCCGAACGCGAACGCCGCTTTCGGCCAGTGCGTCGCGGCCAACGCGAAGACCGCATCGGATAACGGTGGCCAGGGCTGGAACCCGACCGTTGGCTGCACGAAGCCGAACGCACCGCAGAACGGCGCCAACGCGTCCGCGAACGCGCCGACTTCGACGGGCCTCGCAAACGCAAAAACACACGCGAACTCGCACGCTTCCACGGGTCTTGATAAGGCTTCGACGGAAAGCGCGACCGGGCAGGCACACGCCCACTAAGCAACACCGACTCCCCAGAGGGACCTCTTCGGAGGTCCCTCTCCCATGTGCGGCGGTGCCCTCGGAGGCGTCTTTGCCGATAGCATCGAGGCGACCGCGATAGAGGAGGCCAAATGGCGAAGGGTCGCGACAAACCCAAGAAGGAAGCCAAGAAGCCCAAGAAAGACAAGGGCGCGAAGAAGGGTAAGGGCAAGTAGCCGAATCCTTGAGCTCAGTGATGTCTGCCGAGCCGGTCCGGCCGGCGTACGAAGGGGCGTGCGTCAGCCGGATCGTGCCGGCGGTCCTCGGCGAGACCGACCGAAGCTGGCTCCCGCAGGCGGCGCGAGACGCGCGCGCAGTGGTCCTGCTGCTCATCGACGGCCTCGGCTGGCGGATCATCGAACGGAACCGCGCGCTCCTTCCCGTCCTCTCGTCGATGGAAGGCGGCTCGATAACAACGGTCGTTCCGTCGACGACGCCCTCGGTGCTGACGTCGCTTACGACATCGCTCAGTCCGGCGGAGCACGGGATCGTCGGCTTCCGGATGCGCATCGACTCCGGCGTGCTGAACGTGTTGCGCTGGGAGATGGAGAACGGCGACCCGGCCCCTGATCCCGAAACGCTGCAACCCCATCCAGCGTTCGGCGGGCGCTCCATGCCGGTGATCACGAAGTCGGAGTTCCGCGGCGGCGGCTTCACGCGCGCGCACCTCGGACGCGCGCGCTTCGACGGCTGGGCCGTGCCTTCCATGCTCGTCGAGCGCGCGCGCAGGCTGATCGGGAACGGCGAAGAGATGGTCTACGCCTACTACGCCGGCATCGACCTCATCGCGCACCTCCGAGGGATGGACGACGGCTTCTTCTCGGCCGAGCTCGCATTCGTCGACCGACTTGTGGGTGACGTCTTGGACGTGCTGCCGTCCGACGCCGCGGTCCTGATGACGGCGGACCACGGCCAAGTGCCGCTGACGCGTGACACGTGGCAATCGCTCGCCGTCCTCAACGACGACGTCGACTGCTACAGCGGGGACGGGAGGCTTCGTTTCGTACACACCGACGCGCCGGACGCGGTGGCTGCGGCCGCGGAGGAGCTGCTCGGCGCGCGCGCGTGGGTGTTCACGCGCGAGCGCTTCCTCGACGAAGGATGGCTCGGACCGAGCCCAAAGCCAGACGTCGTCGCGCGCGTCGGCGACGTGGTGCTCGCCGCGCGCGAGCCGATCGCATTCATCGACCCCGATCTGCCGCAAGAGGTTCGGCTCCGCACCGGACACGGGAGCATGACGGCCGACGAGATGCTGGTGCCGCTGCTCGCGGCCCGCGGCCGTCGCTAGCGCGCGAGCACGCGCTCGTAGATCTCTTCGTAGCCCGACGTCATCGCTTGCGCGCTGAACATCTTCTCGACGCGCGCACGACACGCGTTGGGATCGATCTCCTCGACGCGCGCGACCGCTGCGCTCAACGCCTCCACGTCCGCGCACAAGAAGCCGGTCTCTCCGTCGGCGATCACTTCGGGCGCCGCACCGCGGGGGAACGAGAGCACCGGCGTGCCGCATGCGTTCGCTTCGGCCATCACCAAGCCGAACGGCTCCTCCCACTGGATCGGGAACAGCACGGCGCGCGCGCGCGCCATCAGGTCCGCCTTCTCATCGACCGTGATCTCGCCGAGGATCTCCTCCTTGCCGGTGAGGATCGGCTTCACGTTCTCGTCCCAATAGGCCTGCTCGAACTTCTCTTTGATCGCGACCACCATCACTAGGCGCGCGCCCGTTCGGCGCGCGACCTCGACCGCGACTTCCGGGCCTTTCTCGCGGTTAACGCGACCGACGAACAGCAGGAAGTCTTCCTTGTCCGTACGGAACGGGTAGCGCTCGACGGGGATGCCGTTGTACACACGCCCCGCCCACGAGAGATCCGGGCCGGGCTTCATCTGTGAATCGCTGATCGCGACGAAATCCACGCGTCCGCTGACCATGCGGTACCAGCGCAACGCCTCTTCGATGAGCGGCCCGTGCACGGTGTGCACGACGTTGTGTCCGACGCTGGCTGCGATCGCAAGACCGACCATCCCCGAGTGATCGTGGATAACGTCGAACTCGCCGGCACGCTCGTACGCGTGGAACGCATGCAGCACTTCAAGGTACGTGTTGCCGATCTTCGTCGGACCGGGAGCGGGATCGAACACGCTGTCGAGCTTCGCTTTGGTCACACTCCCACCGCTGGCGAACAGCGTGACGTCGTGGCCGCGCGCGACAAGCTCGTCCGCGAGCAACGCAACGACCCATTCGATGCCGCCGTATCCCGCGGGCGGGACGGCAATCCACGGCGGCGCGATCTGCGCGATCTTCAAATCAAGAGGGCGGGGTCAGTGCTTCTCGGCCACGACCTCTTGTTCTGCTTGTTCTGCGAGGCTCAGCCTTTCGCGGATGCGAAGCTCCCGGCCCAGGGGAAGTCGGATCACTTTCGTATCGACCGGGTATTCCATGAGGCAGACCTGGCAGATGCCGTGCTCGATCGATGCAGCGCTACCGCACCAGGTGCAGTCGAGTCGATCAGTGTTCATCCGGTTCCCCACGTTCTGTTGTGTCGCGGTTCCTCGGGCCCCGATCGACGGACCAGCGGCGGTCCGACTCCCTTCAGGGGACCGAATCGTAACATCGCTGGAAAGCCTAGAACAGGCTGAATTTTGCAAGCATTCGCGCGTTCGAGAAGAGCGTGAAAAGTTGCGCGCTGTTCGTGTTCACGTAACACAAAGGTGTCCAGATTGTCTCAGATCGCCACGTGAACGTGAACGCGTTCACAGTGTCCATGCGTTTCCGTAAACCTCCGGCGCACGTCCGTTCCGAAGGATCACGCCGGTTTTGTCTGCCAGCGCGATCACCGGAACGGGCGACGTGCGCGCGATCTGCGCGAGCCATTCTTTCGAGCGGCTGGACGCATGCACCGCGACTGCGAACTCGGCGATGGGACCGACGCCTTCGGTCCACGTCGTCGGAACGCGCGCGCCGGGCTCCGGCGTGAGGAGACGCGCGCACAACACCATCGCACCGGCACTCGATCCCGCGAGTGCGGCGCCTGCGCGCCAGCGTTGCAACACCTCCATCCAGCGCGCGCTCTCGTGAAGGTGCTCGAGCAGATCCTTCGGCGATCCGCCGGCGATGTACGCGATGTCGTAGTCGGGAAGTTCGTCACCGTGCATGTCGAGCGTTATCGCGCGCGCGCCGAGCGCCGTGAAGTGCTTCTCGGCGTAGCGCTCGGAATGCGGTTGCGCGCGGTGGTCGGCACAGTAGATGACGCCGACGCGCGGTCCCGACAGTTCGAGCAGCCTGCGGTCGAACTCGTCGACGGGCGGAAGGAACTCCTCGCTCGAGAGCAAGCCCAAGGGCCCGGCACCTGCCGGCAGATGGTCGGAGGCAGCCCGGAGCAGATCGAGTGACATCACCGCAAGGGTACGATGCGTCGATGGAACGGCGTCGTGTGTCGAGCGGCTCGCCGTACGAGGACGTCATCGGCTTCTCGCGCGCGGTACGCGTCGGCGAGCGGGTGCTCGTGTCGGGAACGGCGCCGATCTGGCCGGATGGAAACGTGGATCCCGACCCGGCGACGCAGATGCGGCGTTGCATCGAGATCATCGCCACGGCACTGGGCGAGGCCGGCGCGTCATTGAACGACGTCGTTCGGACCCGCACGTTCCTCGTTGACCCCGCCGACGCCGAAGCGATCCAGAGGGTCCACGGAGAGGCGTTCGGCGAGATCCGGCCGGCGTCGACCATGGTCGTGGTGCGCGCGCTGTTGGATCCGCGCTGGAAGGTCGAGGTCGAGGCCGAAGCCGTTACAGAAACTTAAGACGGCCAGGCAGGACTGCTTCCGGACGCGAAGAAACCTCGTGGGGAACTCGCGTTAGGAATTCCCGAACGGGGAAGTGGGTACACGGCGGGCTCTTCCAGCCGAGCCCGGAGCGCAAGGGGAGGACTCATGAGACGAGCCGGCTTTGGTGTGGCGCTGATGTCGATCGCTTTGTTCATCCCGGGAGCCGCTTCAACGGCCACTCCTGCGATCGTCCATCCGGCGCTCCCCCACATCATCCGTCGGGGGAACGGCACCGCGCAGAGCAGCAACTGGTCGGGTTATGCGGCATACAACGCGACCTTCAGCGACGTGAAGGGGAGCTGGATCCAGCCCGCGGCGAACTGCTCGAACACGACGAGCGCGCAGTACGCGAGCTTCTGGGTCGGCCTCGATGGGTACAAGTCGACCTCCGTCGAGCAGCTGGGAACCGACTCCGACTGCGCTGGAAGGAACAGACCGTCGTACTACGCGTGGTGGGAGATGTATCCGAACCCGTCGCACCAGATCTCAGGATTCGCCGTTCACCCGGGCGACAGCATCAGCGCCGAGGTCTCTCGGCTCGCGACCGCGTACACGCTGACGCTCGTGAACAACACGACCGGCCAGCGCTTCTCGACGACACAGGTGTCGACAGCAGCGAACTCATCGGCGGAATGGGTTGCCGAGGCGCCGTCGCAGTGCATCATCGTCATCTGCCGCGTGCTCCCACTTGCGAACTTCGGGACCATCACGTTCACGGGGTCCTACGCGACGAGTGGAACGCAGAAGCCCATCTCTAGCTACGCGAACGACTCGATCACGATGACGGACACGACCGGGACGACCGTGCGCGCGCAGCCCTCGGGGCTGTCGCCGGACGGGACGAGCTTCTCGGACACCTGGCGTCACAGCTGATCGCAAGGGAACGTGCGCGGGGGCCGACTTCGTCGGCCCCCGTTGCGTTTCCGGGATACCTGGTAGCGGGGCCCTGGGCCGCTCATATAATGGCCGCCACGGGAAGTAGCGCAGCTTGGTTAGCGCG